>JBDTKY010000035.1:0-16389 GCA_039935055.1 Nitrosospira sp. | reverse complement strand
CAACTCATTCATGTCTCGTCCGAATACAATTGTCGTCCCAGGCGGAAAAATGGGATTGGCGATAGAATTGATATTAACGCCGCTGATCCTGCATCTAGTGAGGGAAAGCCGAAGAAAATAGCCAGGGTGGTTTCTTTATAAAGGCATCTCTATAAATACAGATCTCGTCGTGATGCCGCGTTACTCAAGAAATTTTATCGCTTAGCCTATCAAACATGCGGTGCGCTGGAATTTCTTGTGGCATCACTTTGTGAATCGCTTGTTTAGCCTGTTTCACGCCTCCAGAGCAAGATAAGTTTGTCTGGAATTTTGAACTTGTAGAGCGCCCCTAACAATATTTCTAGCAAGCTGCCTTATATCGTCCTTTTGCCTGCTGTTGATGAAGGCTAAGTAATTCCGGTTCTCAAATTTATACCGGAAAAATTTTCTCTTAATGTCTTCCCTACTTTCAGCATTAAATCCTGAACAACTTGAAGCCGTTACCCTACCGCATCAGTCAGCATTGGTGCTGGCGGGCGCAGGCAGCGGCAAGACGCGGGTGCTTACTACCCGTATTGCGCATTTAATCCAGTCTGGTCAAGTCAGCCCTCACGGCATACTGGCTGTCACTTTCACCAACAAGGCAGCGAAAGAAATGCTCATCCGCATTTCTTCCCTGCTGCCGATCAATACACGTGGTATGTGGCTAGGCACTTTCCATGGCCTGTGCAATCGCATGCTACGCGCTCACTATCAGGATGCCGGATTGCCACAAGCGTTTCAGATCCTGGATTCCGCCGATCAACTGGCGGTTATCAAGCGTATCCTGAAAAGTCTCGGCGCGGATGACGAGAAATTCCCCCCTCGCCAAGTGCAATGGTTCATCAATAACGCGAAGGAAGAAGGGCTCAGAGCAGCGCAGGTGGAAGCCTACGACGACTTCACACGCAAGATGGTCGAGTTTTACCTGTTTTACGAGCAGCAGTGCAATAAAGAAGGCGTGGTGGATTTCGCTGAGCTGCTGCTGCGCAGTTATGAGCTGCTAACTCGCAACGAACACCTGCGCGAACATTATCGCGGCCGGTTTGACCATATTCTGGTGGATGAATTTCAGGATACTAACCGGTTGCAATATAAATGGCTAAAGCTGCTCGCCGGTGACCGGGCTGCTGTATTTGTGGTTGGCGACGACGATCAGAGTATTTATGCATTCCGTGGCGCGAACACCGGTAACATGAAAGATTTTGAGAGAGATTTCCGCATTTCTAAAATCATCAAACTGGAGCAAAACTATCGCTCGCATGGCAATATCCTGGATGCCGCCAACACGCTGATACGAAACAATAGTGGTCGTCTCGGCAAAAATCTCTGGACTTCGGAAGGGCACGGAGAACTGATACGAGTGTATAACGCTCCGACCGATTTTGATGAGGCTACATTCATCATCGACGAAGTGAAATCACTTCGTGCAGAGGGCGTGGCATTGTCCCAGATGGCGTTGCTTTACCGTTCCAACGCGCAATCACGGGTGTTGGAACATGCTTTGTTCAATGCTTCATTGGCTTATCGGGTGTATGGCGGCATGCGTTTCTTCGAACGGCAGGAGATCAAGCATGCTTTGGCCTATTTGCGCCTGATAGCCAATCCCCAGGACGATAACGCGTTGCTCCGGATCGTCAACTTTCCCGTGCGCGGCATCGGCATGCGCAGCCTGGAGCAGCTACAGGACGACGCCACGCGGCAAGGTGGAAGTTTGTGGGCAGCAATGTTACAGAAATACCGGGCAGCCAGAGCAGCGTTCATTCCAGGTTCGGGAGATCGGGCTTCGGCCAGGCTTGCGTTGAGTAGCGAGGCGGATAAGCCAAAGAAAGGAGTTGAAGGTTTTGTTGCGCTGATCGAATCGATGCGCAATGTTTGCGAAAAGCTGCCATTACCGGAAATTGTCGAACACATGCTGGAGCATAGCGGACTGATGGCACATTATCGCGCTGAACGCGAGGGAGCCGACCGGTTGGAGAATCTGAATGAATTAATAAACGCCGCTACCAGTTTCGTACATGAAGCGGAGGATGACAGTCTCATGGTATTTCTGGCGCATGCATCGCTGGAGGCGGGTGAGCATCAAGCCGGTGGCGGTCAGGACGCGCTCCAGTTGATGACGGTACATTCGGCCAAGGGACTGGAATTTCACAGCGTATTCTTGAGCGGACTCGAAGAAGGTTTATTTCCCCACGATAACAGTCGCAACGAAGCTGGTGGCCTGGAAGAGGAACGGCGCCTAATGTATGTAGCTTTGACCCGGGCACGGCGCCGGCTGTATTTGAGCTTCACCCAAAGCCGCATGCTGCACGGTCAGACTCGCTACAATATCCCTTCGCGTTTCTTGCAGGAAATCCCGGATAGCCTGCTTAAATGGTTACAACCGGTGCAGAAGACAGCAATCAGGAATCAGGAGTGGGGAATCAGGAATCAAGAACCAGTCCGGGCAACCCCGAAACACGCTTATGGCGCGCAAACCGGCACATCGAACATTCGGGATTCTGCGTCATCTCAATGGAAGATAGGGCAGAACGTGATCCACGCCAAGTTTGGCGCGGGCGTGATAGTCAATTGCGAGGGTCATGGAGCTGATGCTCGCGTTGAGGTCAAATTTGGCCGCGCTGGCACGAAGTGGTTGTCGCTGGAATATGCCAAGCTGGTTCCTGGATGAAATATTATACTAAATCAGGTAGTTAACTTCATGCCCCATCCCGTCTAGCTGCAGATTCGGGATAATATGACAAAGACTCATCAACTCATGCCGATCCATCTGCTTCGAAAATATCCTTATAGCTTGCATAAATAGAGGCGAACAGGGTTGGCACGAGCACGAATAATCCCAAGCCATACGGTATTGAAGCGATTATCATCAGTACCACTAACGTAACACCATAAATCTGGAATGCGATAATGTTTTTCAAGCAGGCAAAAAAGCTGAGCCGCATTGCATCCACTGCGGACATATTCTTGAATATCACCAATAAAGGCGCGAACCAGGCAGCCATCATTAGCGGGATGGATAGCATTAGCGCGACCAGCAACGCAGACAGGCCGCTATTCATGACGTCTTTCAACTCATTTTCGTCGACTCTCTTTCCATCCATCAGCAGACCCATCATCACTTCGCCTCCGATCAGCATCGCCACCCCGAGAATCAACACCTGTCCTACCAGATAAATTCCTCCTATAGTGATCAGAGGACCATAGGTGTTACGGAAGCCTGCGAGCAAATGAGTCATTTCCAGCTTGTTGCCCTGTTCCAGAGCCTTGCATCCTATCATCAGTCCGGCTAAAAACACGGGTGACAGGAGGGTGAAAATAAATTGTCCCGCCATGGGGATGAGCGACAGCGTGGCGGCAATCAGAAGCAAGGTGGTGCATAGTAAAATCCAAACCAGTGGAACCTGGCGGAATATAAAGAAGCCGGTTACGATCCATTGCCATCCTTGTTTTGCATCGACTTGCCTGACTTCCATTTTCCGTGTCTCCGAGAGGGTAATGCCGGCCACCTAATCTTGACTTGCAGTTTACAGCTCAAACCCAAACCTGTGCCAGTCTCGAGTGAAATGCCGAATGGTTCTTCAGTATGCGCATGAAGTGAGCGGGATCCTTGGCGTGAGTAAGCGCTCCTAGACGCGGCAAGTGATAGTCATGCAGCCGCGATAGCCAGAAGCGCAAAGCCCCGGCACGCAACATCACCGGCCAGGCACCGTGTTCGGTAGCAGTAAGCGGGCGGATGCGATGATACGCTTCGAGTAGAGACAATGTGCGTCCCGCGTCCAGATCACCATTTTCGCTCAGACACCAGTCGTTTGCGGTAATGGCGAGATCGTACAGCAATGCATCGTTGCAGGCGAAATAGAAATCGATCACTCCGCCTATCGAGTCGTCATAAAATAGTACATTGTCACGAAACAGATCCGCGTGAATCACGCCCCGCGGCAGATTTTCAAAACGATATGACGACTGGAAGTGCAATTCTTCCGTGAGAACCTTTATTTCCGCCGCCGTGAGAAAAGGTATGATATCGGGTGCAGTAGCTATCCACCATTTTGGCCCCCGTGGATTTTCCATTTTTTTGGGGTAGGACATGCCGGACAAATGCATGTCCGCTAGGAGTGCGCCAACTTCGGCGCAATGCGCGATGGTGGGATGCTCCTGTGATGCTCCAGGCAAGCAAGTAACGATGCTTGCTGGTTTACCGTTGAGTTTGCCAAGAAGTTTGTTGTCGAGATCGGCTATCGGACAAGGGCAAGGAATGTTGTGGCGCGATAAATACGCCATGAGGTTCAGGTAATAGGGCAGATCGGAAGAGGTTAGTTTTTCAAACAGGGTGAGAATATATTTGCCATGACTGGTGGTGACAAAATAATTAGTATTCTCGATACCGGAGGAAATGCCCTCCAGATTAATCAGGGTGCCAAGAGCGTAGTTTTTCAGCCAAGTGGAAAGCTGATGTTGAGTGACAGTTGTGAAAACAGACATGAGCGAGAAAAAAGGGAGGCAGAAGCACTATAAATCGGCGCGATCTTACTGCCTTTTATGGAAATTTAAAACTGGCGTATCACCCACATGGGGGGACGAACGACTGGACCTTGATCAAGACCGCCAGTGGCGAATGTACCCTCTCCATGATTGTCAATCAGGTAATAAGGCAGACCGATCCGGGGCGTAATCTTGATCATGTAGAGCCGCCCGTTAAGGCGATATTCCTCTACCTTATCCTCTCCGCGCCTGGTGATGGTAACCTGTGGTTCAAGCGAAGAGCCCTCTTCGTCAACGCCGGGGGAAGGCAAGGCCAGTTCGGGCGGTTCTGGCACTTCCGGCAGGGGCCGCAAGTCCTTGGGCTGATTGGATTGCGCCGCGGCGGATAGTGCGGAGCTCAATAATAATGCAACAATTATTTGACGCATGGCGTCTCCGAGCAGGGTCATACGATCAATGTTTCCATTCTATCTCATATGACACCGCTGTTACAGGTTGAGTTGAACTTCGCGTTCGGCTGCGGAAGGTTCGAAGCCTAGAGTCTCGTGATATTGGAAGATTGCATTGACTACTTCGCCCGGTTCATCGATCACCTGTATCAAATCCATATCCTCCGGTGCGATCATACCCTCGGCTACGAGCGATTGCCTGAGCCAATCAAGCATGCCGCGCCAAAATTCCGAACAAACCAGAATGATCGGCATTTTGCGGGTCTTGCCAGTCTGGACTAGCGTGAGCGCTTCCATCAGTTCATCCAGCGTACCGAATCCTCCCGGCAGCACTACATAGGCTGTCGCGAATTTCACAAACATATATTTACGCGCGAAAAAATGGCGAAAAGTCTGGCTGACGTCCTGGTAAATATTGCGATGTTGCTCATGGGGGAGCTGGATATTCAGGCCGATACTCGGCGATGTACCAAAATAAGCGCCTTTGTTGGCTGCTTCCATAATACCTGGCCCACCGCCGGAAATTACGGAAAAACCGGCATCGGATAATTGCCGGGCGATCTGCTCGGTTAATTTGTAATTGGGATGATCTGGAAGCGTACGGGCACTGCCGAAAATACTGACTGCGGGCCGAATCGAATTCAAGCGTTCCGTAGCCTCGACAAATTCTGCCATAATGCCGAATACGCGCCACGATTCTCTCGCCGACCAGGTTTTTTCCCGAAAATCATTTGTCATGGTAAGGGCTAATTTGTCTTGTGTGCTCATCGGAAACCTTTGGAAATTAAATGAAGACATTGCTGCTGGTTGATGGTTCATCCTATCTTTATCGCGCTTTCCACGCGATGCCGGATTTACGCAACCGCAATAACGAACCGACTGGCGCGATTTACGGCGTGCTCAACATGCTGCGCCGTTTGCACAAGGATTACCAGGCTCATTATAGCGCGTGCGTATTTGATGCAAAAGGCAAGACTTTTCGTGACGATCTCTACGCAGAGTATAAATCGCACCGCCCGTCCATGCCGGACGATCTGGCGGCGCAGATTGCTCCACTGCATGAATGCATAAGTGCCATGGGCTGGCCAATGCTGATAGTGGAAGGGGTGGAGGCAGATGATGTGATTGGTACTCTGGCTAAACAAGCCGGGCGCGAAAACATGCGTTGCGTAATTTCTACCGGCGATAAGGACATTGCGCAACTGGTGAATCCGCAAGTGACGCTGATCAATACCATGAGCAACGAAACGCTCGATGAAGCGGCCGTGCTTGCAAAGTTTGGCGTGACGCCAGCGCGCATGCTCGATTATCTGGCATTGGTGGGTGATGCCGTCGACAACATTCCGGGGGTAGAAAAAGTCGGTCCCAAAACCGCCGTTAAATGGCTCACCCAATACGGCACACTGGACAATATTATTACTCATGCCAATCAAATCGGCGGCGTGGTTGGGGAAAATCTGCGCGCAGGACTCGACTGGTTGAGTCAATCGCGCGAACTACTGGCTATCAAGTGCGATGTGGCATTACCTGCCGGTTTACACGATCTTGGGTTGCAGCCGCAGAATACGAAAAAATTGGCAGAGTTGTATGAGCGGTTGGATTTTAAAACCTGGTTACGGGAATTGCAGCAGGAGGCGGGCATAGGGCATTCAGGGGAGGGAGGGAATGCTCCTTCCGCCGCCGGATATCAGGCAGTGGATGGAGGTCGGGTATCTTCGGGTATGGTACCGGACTACCGGACCATTTTTACCTCATCTCAACTGGATGAATGGATCACATGTATCAATGCTGCGCCGCTGGTTTCGCTGGATACGGAAACTACCGGGCTGGATCCAATGCAGGCGCAACTCGTAGGAATTTCGTTTTCCATCGAGCTTCATCAGGCGGCTTACCTGCCACTTATGCATCGCTATGCGGGTGCCCCGCCGCAGCTGGCAGTCGATCTTGTGCTCGATAAGCTCAGACCCTGGCTGGAAGATCCCGCCAAATTCAAGGTGGGACAGAATCTCAAATACGACAAACACATTCTTGCCAATCATGGCATTATTTTGAACGGTATTGTCCATGACACGCTATTGCAGTCCTACGTGCTGGAATCCCATCGTCCGCATGATATGGATAATCTTGCGTTGCGGCATCTTGGCGTCAAAACCATCGGTTATGACGAACTCACCGGCAAGGGAGCCGGACGTATCGGTTTTGATCAGGTGGATATTGAACGTGCGACGCAATATGCGGCAGAGGATGCGGATATCACTCTGCAACTGCATCAGCACCTGTATCCGGGAATAGCGGGAGATACAAAGCTCGATTATGTTTATCGCACGCTTGAAATACCGGTACTGAACATATTGTTCGAAATGGAGCGTAACGGTGTATTGCTGGACTTAAAGTTGCTGGAAATCCAAAGTCGCGAGCTAGGCGAAAAAATGCTGGCGCTTGAAGGCCGGGCACATGCAATCGCCGGGCAGCCATTTAATTTGAATTCACCCAGGCAAATTCAGGAGATACTCTTCAATCAACTCAAGCTTCCTGTCATCAAGAAAACGCCGGGCGGCACCCCGTCCACCGACGAAGACGTGCTGCAACAACTTGCGCTGGATTACCCTTTGGCAAAGATCCTGCTCGATTACCGCGGCCTTGCCAAGCTTAAATCTACTTATACGGACAAGCTGCCACGCATGGTGGATGCCGCCACCGGACGTGTGCACACCAACTACGCGCAGGCGGTAGCGGTGACCGGGCGGCTTGCCAGCAATGAGCCCAACCTGCAAAACATTCCGGTGCGCACCGCCGAAGGCCGCCGTATCCGCGAAGCATTTATCGCATCGCCGGGGCATAGCATCATCTCCGCTGATTATTCGCAGATCGAGCTACGCATAATGGCGCACATATCACAGGACGCGGGGCTGCTCAAAGCCTTCGCTGCCGGCGAGGACATACATCGCTCCACTGCTGCAGAAGTATTCGGCGTCCCGCCGGAAGCGGTTAATAATGAGCAGCGCCGCTATGCAAAAATCATCAATTTCGGCCTGATTTACGGCATGTCCGAATTCGGTCTTGCTTCGCAACTCAGTATTGAACGCTCCGCTGCCCGTGCGTACATGGACCGTTACTTTGCGCGCTATCCGGGGGTCGCGAATTATATGCAGCGCACTAGAGAAACAGCCAGAAAAACCGGTTACGTGGAAACCGTATTCGGGCGCAGACTATGGTTGCCGGAGATTAATAGTTCCAACGGTAATCGTAGGCAAGGTGCGGAACGTGCTGCAATCAATGCGCCCATGCAAGGTACCGCGGCTGACATCATCAAGCTTGCCATGATCTCGGTACATGGCTGGTTATCAAAAGAAAACCTGTGCAGCAAACTTATCATGCAAGTCCACGACGAGTTGGTGCTGGAAGTGCCGGATGATGAAATCGGAACGATAAAAGATGAGCTGCCGCGGCTTATGGGCGGGGTAGCGGAACTCGATGTGCCACTGCTGGTGGAAGTGGGCGTGGGGCCGAATTGGGAACAGGCGCACTAAGGGACCCCTGAAATCCCTTGTGGAGCGTGTTGCCGGCAAACTCGGAGACCTATTTACGGGCTTCGCGGTTTTTATCCGAAACTCTCTTCGGAACGCGGCTAACGCTACCACTCAAACATAAATGGAAGTCTGTTCGTCCACGCCATTAATCCTTCTCTCCGCGCCAATATTTTATACTTGCTAATAGAGCAAAGATTACCGTAGAATCACACCCTTTTCGGTTTCAGACCTCCATAGGCATATACATGGTCATTATTCGACTGGCACGAAGCGGTGCCAAGAAACGCCCATTCTTCAACATGGTAGTAGCGGACTCCCGCAATGCGCGTGATGGCAAGTTCATTGAGCGCATTGGTTTTTATAACCCCAGAGCGGCTGGAGGCGAAGAAGCCTTGCGTGTTCAACTGGATCGCGTTACTCATTGGCAATCACGGGGCGCGCAGCTATCCGACACTGTGACAAGGCTGGTCAGGCAATTTGGTGCAAAACAAAAAGCCGAAGGAACCAGCTAAACCAGGGGAAGCAGCCGGACCGATGGTGGTGATGGGGCGTATTATCGGCCCCTTCGGTATATCAGGCGGACTCAAGGTTTTTCCCTATACCGAATATGTAGACGGGTTACGTGGCTATCCGGTGTGGTGGCTGGGTAGCGGCAATGGTGATTGGCGAGAAGTAAAGGTTACTGGATGCGGCGTTCACGGAAGTATATTGACCGCCGTACTTGAACAATACACTGACCGTACCGCAGTAATGAAACTGAAGGGGATGCAGGTTGCAATTCCTCGCTGTCTGTTACCGGTTTTATCGAAAAATGGTAAGGATGGCTACTACTGGTCGGATCTGATCGGTCTTGAGGTTGTTAACCTTCAGAGTGAAGAATTGGGGAAAGTGACCGGATTACTAGAAACCGGCGCCAATGACGTGCTTCAAGTAAAAAACATGGAAGATGAAAGGGAAAGACTCATCCCTTTCGTCAATCAAGTGGTTGTTAAAGTAGATTTGAAGGTTTGCCGGATAACGGTGGATTGGGACGTGGACTATTAGCCATGACTTTTGAATTCGACGTTATCACACTGTTTCCGGAAATGTTTGACGCCGTCACCAGGCATGGGGTAACCGCCCGAGCGAAGGAAAACGCGATTTATCGGTTGCATACCTGGAATCCGCGCGACTTCACTGAAGATAATTACCGTACGGTGGATGACCGTCCGTACGGCGGCGGACCAGGAATGTTGATGCTGGCGCAGCCGCTAGAAAAAGCCATTACCGCAGCCAGGGCCAGGCAGTCAGCTCATGGAATTAACGGAGCGAGAGTGATATATCTTTCTCCCCAGGGGCGACTCCTCGATCATGACGTGGTAATGGAGTTGTGCGCACTACCGGCATTGGTACTCCTCTCCGGACGCTACGAAGGTGTGGACGAACGGTTGATAGCGCGCCAGATAGATGACGAAATCTCTATTGGCGATTATGTGCTTTCTGGCGGCGAACTTGCGGCGATGGTGCTGATAGATTGTCTGGTACGGCAAATGCCAGGCGTACTCGGCGATCCGGAATCAGCTACTCAGGACTCATTCGTAAGTGGTTTGCTTGATTTTCCCCACTATACGCGGCCCGAGCTTTATCAGGGAGATGCTGTGCCGGAAGTGTTAATGTCCGGCAATCATTCCAGAATCAACCGCTGGCGTTTGCAGCAGGCTCTGGGAAGGACATGGCTGAGAAGACCGGATTTGCTGGCGTTAAAAATTGATCGCGGCCTGGCAGGGGAAGAAGAGAAGTTACTGGAAGAATTCAAGCACGCTTACAAAACTAACTGAAATCAGGCGAAATAAAGTAAGGAGTAAAAAATGAATCTGATCGAACAACTCGAAAGCGAAGAAATTAGCCGCCTTGGTAAGATAATTCCAGATTTCGCCCCGGGCGACACCGTGATCGTTAACGTCAAAGTGGTTGAAGGCGATCGTAAACGAGTACAAGCTTATGAAGGCGTTGTCATCGCCAAGCGCAATCGTGGCCTAAACTCAGCCTTTACCGTGCGTAAAGTATCCAGCGGCGAGGGCGTGGAACGGACTTTCCAGACCTATTCGCCGCTCATTGCCAGCATAGAGATCAAGCGTCGGGGCGATGTCCGCCGCGCCAAGCTTTATTATCTGCGTGATCGCTCCGGGAAGTCGGCACGTATTCGCGAGAAGCTTCCAGCCCGTGCCGCAGTAAAGAAGGGACCACAAAAAGCAGAGTTGGCCTGATCTTTGCGTTCCAACGACAATACTCGTAATTGGGATTAATCGAGCGACTTGAGCGACGCAAGGCAGGCGTGCGTAGTATCTATACGCAGCAATACAGCCAGCCGCATTCAAGCCATTTTGAGCGCTGATATTCTGCCGCACCGCACCAACCATATTCGTCAGCACTCGGTTCTATTTTGGTTGCGGCTTATTCTCAATTTCTTTAAGCCAAATGTCGTAAACTTCGTCAGGCCACAGTGACTTGATCCAGACAATCACGTCATCGATTTGCTGATTCGTCAGTTTGCCGTCCCAAGCTGGCATGCCCCCGATATCAGCCGGACTACCTACTCGAATCATTCTTTCCAGCGTCTCGGTTGAATGATGCCAAGCGTGGGCACTGCCGTCCAGCGGCGGCGGTGGATACTTGCCGTCAGCTCCCGGATTTCGCCAACCTGGAGTAGCCTCACCATTTGGTCCATGACAGCTTGCACAATTTGCTCGATAAACGGCTTCTCCCCGTTTGATTTTCTCCGGATCTAAATTACGTCCCGCCAGGTTTTTTGGTTGCGCCGCCGGCGCGGCGGCAGATGGCGCCGGTTCGACAGCGGGTGGGGCCGATTCAACAACGGGTGAAGCAGCCAGTGCGGTAGCGGGGGGTGCGGGTGCAGCGGCGGGTAACGGCGTGGCAGCAGGAGGCTTCGATTCACCACAACCCACAATAAATCCAGCTGTCATACTTGCCAGAAGGAAATAACGCAGGTTCATGCCTGCTTGCCTTTTGTCTTCCTCGGCATGAATGCGGCGGTTAAGGCTTTCTTTTTCTTGTATCCGGCGACAATAGTAATGGGAGATTTCATGCCGCTCATTTCAATCTCATCAAAGATTCTTTTGGATCAGATGGAAGGTGGCGGCTGTACACTGTCGTATCACCTTGTTTATTGATTAAAAGTACATCATAAGGATCGTTACGCGCGCCCTCCATACCGGGAGAGCCATGCGGCATTCCTGGAGCGGTCAAGCCAATAGCGCGGGGGCGCTCTTTGAGAAACCGCTTGATATCCTGTGCGGGCACGTGGCCTTCAATCGCATAACCGTCAACCAAAGCAGTATGGCATGAACCCAGCGTAGTGGAAATACCCGCACGTTCGCGTACCTCCTTGTTGCCCACATCGTGGGTATTAACGGTAAAGCCATTCGCGCGCATATGGTCGACCCATTTTGCGCAGCATTTGCAGGTCGGGCTCTTGTAGACCTCGACTGTTGTTGTGGCGGTGGCGACACTCGAAAAGGCGCTGATCAGAATAGCCCCGGCTAATAAAGTGATAATTGATTTTTTCATTTTGTCCCTACTTTAATCGTCCCGTGCATGCCTTTGGAATGACCTGGCATCGGGCAGGAAAAATTGATCGTTCCGGCTTCAGTGAAGTGCCATACCAGTTCTCCGGTCTTGCCCGGATTGACGCCGATCATGTTGGGTTCGTCGGGGTGCTCCATGTCGGGAAATTTTTTCATTATTTTGGCATGCTTATCGAGTTCCTCGGGGGTACCAACCATCATCTCATGCTTTTTTTTACCAGTATTCTTAAGAAGAAATTTTACTGTTTCACCCTGCTTCACATTTATTTCAGAAGGTTTAAAGCGATTATCCACCATTGTTATTTCAACAGTGCGTGAAATCTTGCCTGGATCACCCGGGCTGCCGATAGAGGTGTCTCCTTCCCCATCACGCTGACGATTCTCATCGGCAAAGGCACCAGCCGAGATTAAGCTCAAGGTTAAAGCAGCAGCGATCAAGATCTTTTTCATGTGATTACCCTCTCCGCGATTTATTAGACCCTTCTATGGAGTGTCCAAGTCGTGCTGCTCGATTGCGGAGATCCCCTTACGCTGCATTTGAGCATCTCAATCCCATTGCCCCTTGCTTGTCTTGTTGCCAATATATCAAAAAAATACCCGATTGCCCATTCGGGTAGTGTAGGAGTGCACTATCAGTTGCACTTTAAAGCGCAAAAACGACACACATCACCCGTACCTGGACATTATGGGGTGGAATTCCGGTTGGTAGGTTCTATATGAAGAATTGAGAACATTTTGGTCATGAATGTGCCTATCACCCTTTATTGGCCACCGTAAACGGTTAAAATGCCTTGACCAGAAGGATTGGCAAGATGTAATGTCTCGCCGTCATAGACTTGAAAGTGGCTCTGGAGTTCCTCTCTTTAAACCGGAATATTATTTGAGCAGCAAATCATTATTTTTATGTGCGAGGGTTTGTCATCCCATTGAGCAATCTCTTGAGCGGGTTGTTCATTTAGACCTCTGGCACGTTTTTGGAATAGATAGCGAGATGCACTCAGTCTCAGTGGAAGGCAATACTGCACAATGAGTGGAGTGCGATACGTGGCTTAGAGCGCTCCTGGCAATTCTGATGCAATGCTGAGAGATTTCTTTGACATCCGGTTAGAAGACGCCAGGCCCGGCGCACTATCTTCCCCCGAGCTGATCGGCTGCATAAGCGCACTTGAGCACGTGCCGTTCATATACCAATAATCTATCCGCTCATTTGCCCAGATGAAACTACACATACATGTCCTTCGCTCTCGAAGTGTGACGCGCTTACTGAATTTACTGCCGTGTCTTGTTTCCATGCTCGCTCTTTCCGGCTGTGTGTCGCCCATCGCACTCAACCGGGCAGTTGGAGCTTATGACGAAGCCATCACCAGCGCCGCATCCAAACAACTGCTGATGAATATCGCCCGCGCCCATCATCACCAGCCCATACACTTCACCGGGGTCTCGAACGTCGCAGCCACCTTCGATTTTCGTTTCAGTGCGGGGGGGACGCCTGCGTTAGGAGGGCTTGCTGGACCGGTACTGATGCCGATATTTGGCGGAAGCGTCGCCGAAAATCCCACCATCAGCATTGTCCCGATCGAAGGGGAAGAATTCACTAAACGGCTCCTCACTCCGTTTCAGCAAAATAAGCTCACGCTTTTGCTTCGCCAGCGTTTCGATGTCGATCACTTGCTTCGGTTGATGGCGCAAGAAGTGCGCTTATACCACTCCGGCCAGCAGATTACCTATCGCAACACCCCAGCGGATCGGCCCGGCTACGAGATGTTCCGGCGTGTGGCGCTGCATTTGTCTGCCATTCAAGACCAGAACCAGCTCTACGCCGAACCGCTGAACTTTGAACGTACCTGGACCATTCCCGCCGGCTCAGTCTCGGCAGAAGGTTTCCAGGCTCTGGAGAAGGAGTTTTTCGTGCTCTACAACAAGGAGGACAATACTTACACCCTTCGCAAACAAGTACCGGGGCCGATTCTTATCACTAACTACGATCCCAACACACTATCCACCGAAGAACGCACACGGTTAAGTGGTGCGACGGGGGAGTGGATCGCCAATGACGTCGCTTTCGATATCCGCGCTGATTATCCTGGCGGGGAGTGGCCTATCAAAGGCGTTTTCCGGCTCAGAAGTTTTCATTCAATTCTTTATTTCCTCGGCCAATCCCTCGGCGAAGACCCGGAATACGATGTCGAAAAAGATCCGCGAACTCCACCCATTGCCAACGATGAAAATCCCATCGCCACGATGGAGCTCGTCGTGTCAGACTCGGCCCCCCTGGAGGCCGATCTGTCGATCCGCGCGCATAACCGGTACTATTCGGTAAATACCACGGGTCCACTCGCGTATTGGAACCGCGATGCCTTCCAGATGTTATATCTCCTATTTCAAATGACTATCACCGATATCCCGCGAGTCGGCGTGCCGAGCATCACGATTGCCAAGTAGTCTGTCTTTAAGAATTGTGAAGAAATTCGGCTTCATGGAAGAATAAGTGGCAGGCAAAGCACACAATTTTCGTGCTCGCAATAGTGCAACTGAATTTAGCAGTCAACAGGATTATTTTACCGCGGCAGCGGCGCCATTTTCCGAGAAGCGCCATTCCCCTGGCGCAATGCCATTCAGCGAATGTGCGCCGATGGCGTGCCGGATCAGCCGCAGCGTGGGAAAAGATACAGCCGCAGTCATGTGCCTCACTTGGCGATTCTTGCCTTCGGTGAGCATCAGCTCAATCCACGAAGTAGGAGTATTTTTACGGAAGCGAATGGGTGGTGTACGCGGCCAAAGGTTATCCGGTTCATCCATCGGGCGCGCTTGCGCAGGCATAGCCCTGAAGTGCCTTAGCGTCACGCCTTGCCGTAGTTTATTCAAAGCAGCTTCATCTGGCGCACCTTCCACCTGTACCCAATACCATTTGGGCAATTTGTGCCCGGGATCACTGATTCTGTGTTGCAATTTGCCATCATCAGTGAGCAACACCAGTCCCTCGCTATCGGCATCGAGTCGACCAGCAGGGTAAAAACCCGGCAGATGTATGAAGTCCCCGAGAGATTTATATCCAGTCTCGGGTGTGAACTGGCAAATGACCCCGTAAGGCTTATTAAAAAGGATCAGACGGGGCATGAGTTTACTTTAATCTGTGCTGGCAAGACTGACTGGTATCAACCTAAATCCGGCAGTTGATCGCTCATTTCTTAGATTAACAGCATGATCTACAAAGATTATCTGCATTACTTGACCTTCACCTTTTGGGTGCGTCCGCTACGGGACGGATTGCACGGATTTTGCGGCACATGGCTGCGTTGTAACTCCTTGGAATGGAATGACCATTCCGCGTCGTTACGCCTTGCCCTGCACCCCAAAAACCGCACACTTCACCTCGTCCAACTACCGGATTTAGGTTCAATGGGAATCCACTGTTTTCGCTGAAGAAATGGAATGGAAACTAACACATTCCTGAATCTGCTGGTTGTTCAAATAGCACTTCGGGCCCTAGGGCTGCTTGCCAAATTTCGACTACTTTACGTCGGGATTTAACTCCGTGTTTAAGTTTTACTTGACGTAATGGCACGCAAAAAATCTCTGCGAGAAATTTCAACAGGGTATCGTTGGCTGCGCCTCCCACTGGCGGAGCAGCAAGCTTGATTTTTAACGCATCTCCATGCAATCCAACTGCTTCGGTGCGCTTCGCGCCGGGTTGTATATAAAGGGATAGGATAAGCCGTCGGCCATCATCATCGCTGCGATACCATGCGTAATGTGTCAGAGGGGGTAGCACAAAAAAATTCCAGAAGAATAATGGATGACGGTACGCGCGATACGGAACGGAAGGTGTAAAACCGTGGCAACGTTCCAGGGTGCAACGCAGCATGTGGTTATTTAGGAACCTCTGAATAAACCCTCAGTCACGCCCATATATTTATCCATCCTAAATCCGGTAGTTGGACGGGGTGAAGTGCGCGGTTTTTGGGGTACAGGGCAAGGCGCAACAACACGGAATGGTCGTTCCATTCCAAGGCGTTGCAACGCAGCCATGTGCCGCAAAAACTGTGCAATCCGCCTCGTAGCGGACTCACCCAAAAGGTGAGAATCGAGTGGCACAAAAATTCTTTACCATTCATAGTGCTAGCCTGACAAATGAGCGGTCAACTACCGGATTTAGGATCATAGATTCCCAAGTGCCGGTGCTAATACTTTATGCACTAGTGTAGTGAGTCATTTTGTTTAGCACTTAAGTGACGATTGGCACGGATGACTTTTTGCAGGATGTCATTGGCCTTGGCTGTCCAGACAAAAGGCTTGGGAGACTGGTTATGTATGGCGATGTAT
>JBDTKY010000034.1:0-2312 GCA_039935055.1 Nitrosospira sp. | reverse complement strand
TATCCACGTCCAGCCTGCCGCACGCGAAATAATCCAGGAAGAACAATGGTTCCGCGCCTTGTACCAGGATATCGTTGACGCTCATTGCCACCAGATCCGTACCGACAGTGTCGTGCCGGTTCAACTGGAAGGCGAGCTTCAATTTGGTGCCCACGCCATCGGTGCCCGATACCAGCACCGGGTTGCGGTAATTTCTGGATATTTCGAACAGTGCTCCAAAGCCGCCTATGCCTGCGAGTACTTCCGGACGCATGGTCCTTTTGGCAAAGGGCTTGATGTTTTCTACCAGGCGGTCACCCGCATCAATGTCCACCCCCGCATCGCGGTAGGAGAGCTGGGGCGCACCGGTATTTCCGGGATTGGATGAAGTCAAGTTGAGTTCTCGCTCAGTTGCAGATAGAGTGCCGCTTTCAAGAAGCGCAATTTTACCGTAAATGATCTGCAAACACTTCCGACTTCCGCGATCTGCATCATATATAAGTCGTAAATGAAACAACTGGTGCTGGATATCGCTCCGTCGCCGCCACCCACGCTGGCTAATTTCGTACCGGGGCGCAATGTTGAATTATTGCAGACCCTGGGTAATATTCTCGCGGGACTGGAGCGGGAGCATTTTGTTTATTTATGGGGTGGGGTGGGGTGCGGCAAAAGCCACTTGCTACAGGGGATGGCGGGGCTATGCATGCGCAACAAACGGAGTACGGCATATTTTGAATGTGATGCGAATACCAGTTTCAGCGCAGGCAGCGAAGCCGATTGCGTGATGGTGGATGATGTGGATCGTCTCAACGCCGATGCGCAAATTGGCTTGTTTAATCTTTATAATCGTATTCGCGACGAGGGCCGCGCGCTCCTCTTGGTAAGCGGTCCCGCTGCCCCGGCGCAATTGAAGCTGAAAGTACGTGAAGACCTTGCCACCCGCCTGGGATGGGGATTGGTGTATCAGGTGCATGAATTGACTGACGAGGAAAAAGCAAAAGCCATGAAAAGCCATTCTGCCAGCCGTGGACTCGATCTGTCGCAGGAGGTGTGCGACTACCTGCTCCACCATGGACGACGCGATTTGCCCTCCTTGATGGCTACGCTCGATGCGCTTGACAGTTATTCGCTGGCGAACCGGCGTAAGGTTACCGTTCCGCTGGTACGTGAATTATTGCAGGTGCCTTTATCCTGAATCCGGCGGTTGACCGCTTATCTTTTAATTTTGCGCTATGACCCCTAATGATCTGTCCCACTTCAACCGCTTCCTGCTGATGAGCATTGTTCAACTATCGGATTCACGATCATGAACCTCGCTTTGTTTGACCTCGACAATACCCTCCTGGCTGGAGACAGCGATTTTGAGTGGGCGCAATTCCTCATTGAGCAGCGCGTACTCGACCGTGAGGTGTACGAAGCACGCAACGTGGAATTCTATGAGCAGTACAAAGCCGGTACGCTCGATATCCACGAGTTTCTGGATTTTCAGTTGAAGCCGCTATCACGTCATCCCCGCAGGCAGTTGGATGCCTGGCACCGTGAATTCATGGAAAAGAGAATGCTGCAGTTAATAGCGCCAGGCGCGCACGATTTGATAAACAGGCATATGCTCAGCAGCGATCTGTGCATCATCATCACTGCCACCAATAGTTTCGTTACCGCACCCATCGCGCGTGCACTGGGGATAAGCAACCTGATTGCCACCGAGCCGGAGTATAAGGATGGTGAATTCACGGGCCAGGTTTCAGGGCTGCCCTGTTTCAGAGAGGGCAAAATAGCGCGGCTGGAAAGCTGGCTGGATGAGCATAACCTGACCTGGCTGTCGTTTTTGGAAAGCTGGTTTTACAGCGATTCGCTGAATGATCTGCCGCTGCTCAACAAGGTCACCCATCCCGTGGCGGTGGATCCCGATGCCACCCTCAAGAGCCATGCAGAAAGAAATGCATGGCCCATCATCAGCTTGCGATAACGTTGGCGTGATAATTCCGGCGTGATTTCTGCCAAGCATCCTTTGCTGTTGCTGGTTCTGTTTTTAATGCTCGCATTCGGCAGCCTGTTTGCGGGATTGCTATTCGGGAGCGTGGATATTGCTTTTTCCGGCATTGTCACCGCCCTTGTTTCCCCGGTTGACAGCGTTTCCCATCAGATTGTCTGGGAGCTTCGCTTGCCGCGTGTGCTGGCGGCGTTTGCCTGCGGCGGCTTGCTAGCTCTGGCGGGGGCGCTATTGCAGGTTTTATTGCGCAATCCGCTGGCCGATCCCTATATCCTGGGCGTATCCGGCGGGGCGGCAGCCGGTGCACTCGTCGCGATGCTGCTGGGATGGGGGCTCATGT
>JBDTKY010000033.1:0-11302 GCA_039935055.1 Nitrosospira sp. | reverse complement strand
GCAGTCCGCCACCACCCTTGAAGTTGGTTTTCTTCAATAGGCTCTCATATTGATGCGACATGATATAAGCTTGTACCTGGGCCATGAAGTCCATGGTTACCACTACTATAATCAGCAACGAAGTCCCGCCAAAATAAAACGGTACATTCCATTTCAATATCAGGAACTCTGGCAGCAAGCAGACGAGCGTCACGTAAATCGCTCCCGCCAAGGTAAGTCGTAGCATGATGCGCTCGATATATCGGGCGGTCTGCTCGCCAGGACGAATACCAGGGATAAAAGCGCCGCTTTTTTTCAGGTTCTCCGCGGTTTCTCTGGGATTAAATACCAGCGCCGTGTAAAAGAAACAGAAAAATATGATCATCGCCGCATACATGATTACATAAACCGGCTGACCTGGAGATAGCGCGCCACTCATGTCCTTTAGCCAGCTCATAGATTCCCCAGTGGCAAACCATCCGGCTAACGTGGCTGGAAATAATATGATGCTGGAAGCAAAAATAGGCGGAATCACACCGGCCATATTGAGCTTCAATGGTAGATGGGAGCTCTGGCCGCCGTAAACTTTACGCCCCACCTGGCGTTTCGCGTAATTCACCAGTATCTTGCGCTGACCCCGCTCGACGAAAACCACGAAGGCCGTGACTGCTGTTGCCGCCAGAAAAATCCCTAATGCTACAAGGAAATGCATGGAACCGGTTCTCACCAGCTCAAGTGTGCCGCCAATTGCGCTCGGAAGCCCCGCAGCAATGCCGGCAAAAATAATTAAAGATATGCCGTTGCCGATACCACGTTCAGTAATCTGCTCACCCAGCCACATCAGGAATATAGTACCGGTTACCAATGTTATTACCGTTGTCAGCAGGAACATCGGCCCGGGTTCGATCACCAGCCCTGCCTGGGACTGCAATGCAATGGAAATGCCGTAGCCCTGTACCAGCGCCAATCCCAACGTCCCATAGCGGGTATATTGGGTAATCTTCCTGCGCCCGGATTCACCTTCTTTTTTCAGCGCTTCGAGATAGGGAAATGCCACTGTTCCCAATTGCATGATAATCGAAGCCGAAATATATGGCATTATCCCCAAAGCAAAAATCGAGAAACGGGAAAGCGCACCCCCGGAAAACATGTTGAACATGCCGAGAATACCTCCCTGTTGCGACTCGAACAAATCTTTCAGCACCACCGGATCGATACCCGGTACCGGAACGTGGGCACCGATACGATAGACAACCAGAGCGAGCAGCAAAAACCAAAGACGACGTTTCAAGTCGCCCAGTTTGCCGGAAAGCCCCCGCAGCGATTCGTTAGCGGCCAATCGTTATCCTCTTGAATTTACTCAACGCTGCCGCCAGCAGCTTCGATAGCGGCTTTTACGCCCTTGGTAACTGCAACGCCCTGTAATTTTACGGCACGTTCGATTTTCCCTGAGAGTATTACCTTCGCTGTCAAGGCGGACCCAGGAACAACCCCGGCCTGCTTCAATATCAGTATATCGATGGTATCTCCCAGTAATTTGCTCAAGGCTGAGAGCCGCACTTCAGCGATATTTTTTCTTGTGAGCGAAACAAAACCGCGCTTGGGCAAGCGACGTTGAAGAGGCATCTGGCCACCTTCAAAACCCACTTTGTGAAAGCCGCCTGCACGAGACTTCTGCCCCTTGTGACCGCGCCCGGCGGTCTTGCCAAGACCGGAACCAATGCCTCGCCCCAGGCGTCGCTTGGCGTGCTTGGCACCAGCAGCCGGTTTAATGGAATTCAGCCGCATCTACGTCTCACTCTTAACAAGGTAGTAAACATTATTGATCATCCCGCGCACTGCTGGAGTGTCTTCCAGTTCGGCGCTACTATTAATCCCGCGCAGCCCTAACCCACGCACCGTGGCACGATGTGATTGCTTGGTGCCAATTAGACTCTTGATCAAAGTTACCTTGATTTTTTTCTTGCTCTCGCTCATTTTGCCAGGCCCATAATCTCTTCCACGCTCTTGCCACGTTTGGCTGCAATCTCCGCCGGAGTGTTCATCGCCTGCAAACCGTGCAAAGTAGCGCGCACAACATTGTAGGGGTTAGTTGAGCCAATGCACTTTGCAAGAATGTTGTGTACACCCATAACTTCAAATATCGCACGCATCGGACCTCCGGCAATAATGCCAGTCCCTTCCGACGCAGGTTGCATATATACTGTGGCGGCACCATGTCTGCCAATAACCGGATGATGCAGCGTACCGTTCTTGAGATTCACCTTGATCATCTTGCGTCTCGCTTCATCCATGGCCTTTTGTACTGCTACCGGCACTTCGCGGGATTTCCCCTTGCCCATTCCGACGCTACCATCCCCATTCCCAACCACGGTAAGCGCAGCAAAACCAAGAATACGACCACCTTTGACAACCTTCGTCACGCGATTGATCGCTACCATCTTTTCCTTGAGACCGTCGCCTCGATCGTCGCCTTGAGGTACCTTTCCCTGCATTCTTCCCTGCATCTTAGCCATTATCTATTCCTCGATCAGAATTTGAGGCCGTGCTCACGAGCTGCCTCGGCCAATGCTTTAACGCGGCCATGATATTTGAAACCCGAACGGTCGAATGCCACCGTCTCGATGCCCAAACCTCTGGCTTTCTCGGCAACTCGTTTGCCTACCGCAGTCGCGGCGGCAATGGTACCGCCGTTGGACAATTCCTTGCGTATCTCTGGTTCCAGAGTAGATGCGCTGGTTAATATCCTGCCGGCCACGCCATCTATCAGCTGTACATAAATATGGCAATTGCTGCGATGCACCGCCAAACGCACTGCCTTCAACTCGGCAATCTTGGCGCGAGTACGGCGCGCACGGCGCAAACGGGATTTTGTCGGATTCGGCATATCTACCCCAGTTATTTTTTCTTGGTTTCTTTCATGACGATTATTTCGTCGGCGTAACGCACACCCTTGCCCTTGTATGGTTCCGGTTTACGATAAGCACGTATTTCTGCAGCGACCTGACCCACCTGCTGCTTATCTATTCCCTTGATAAGAATCTCCGTTTGGCTTGGTGTTTCGGCTTTTACACCTTCGGGCATTTTATGGGCGACCGGATGAGAAAACCCCAATGTCAGATTAAGAACCTCTCCCGCTGCCTGGGCACGATAACCTACACCTACCAGCGTCAGTTTTTTTTGAAAACCGTTGGTTACCCCATGAACCATATTAGCCAGCAGCGCCCGCATTGTACCGGACATCGCATTAGCCTGCTTGGAACTGCTGGAAGGTTTTACCAGCAAATTACCGCCGTCGCGCTCAATAGTGATATCTGAAACGAGGCTACGCCGTAATTTACCCAGTGGTCCTTTTACTGATACCTCGGAAGTTGACAAGGTTACCTCAACATTTGCCGGAACTGGTACAGGATTTTTACCTACTCGAGACATTTTCTATATCCTTAGGCCACTATACACAACACTTCGCCGCCCACACCGCTTGCGCGCGCCTTTCGTTCTGTCATTACACCCTTCGAAGTCGAGACTATCGCCACACCCAGACCGTTCATCACGTCAGGAAGCTTATTACTAGCTTTATAAATACGCAAACCGGGACGACTAACGCGCTCGATTTTCTCGATTACAGGATGGCCAGCGTAATACTTCAGATTGATATCCAACACCGGTTTGCCGTCCACTTCGTGAACTGCAAAATCCTCAACATAGCCTTCATCCTTTAATACCCGCGCAATAGCCGCTTTCAGCTTGGAGGCCGGCATCACAACGGAGGATTTTTCAGAAAGCTGCGCATTACGTATTCGCGTCAGCATATCAGCGATGGGGTCACTCATACTCATCTAGGCGCACCTCTGGCAATCCAATTTTTGTAACAGGCTAATACGTTATTTCTGAAAATACTTACATTGATCATATTGGGCCCATTCTCTAAAATATGACTGGGTCTCGTCCGGCATCTTAAATATTTAAACGTACCCATAACCGCTCTTTATTACCAACTGGCCTTTGTCATGCCAGGAATCTGCCCACTCATGGCGATATCGCGAAGTTTGCTGCGCCCCAAGCCGAACTTGCTATACACTCCGCGAGGACGTCCGGTCAATGCGCAACGATTACGCAGTCGCACAGGACTGGCGTTACGTGGCAACATTTGCAACTTGATCCTGGCGGAGTGCCGCTCCTCGTCGCTCATTTTGGCATTATTAATAATGATAAATAATTCAGCACGCCGCGTGGCGAATTTCTTCACGGTCTCCCGACGCTTCAGATCGCGGTTAATCACGGCAACTTTAGCCATCCTGCTTCCTTAATTTTTAAATGGAAATTTGAATGCTGCCAGCAACGCCTTGGCTTCCGCATCTGTTTTCGCAGTGGTCGTGATCGTAATATTCATCCCACGCAGTACGTCGATTTTATCATATTCAATTTCCGGAAAAATGATTTGCTCTCTTACGCCCATATTATAATTGCCCCGTCCATCAAAGGCCTTACCGGAAATACCACGAAAATCGCGAATACGTGGGATCGCTACGCTAATCAATCGATCAAGAAATTCGTACATGCGTATACGGCGCAACGTCACCATGCAGCCAACCGGATAGCCATCACGTACCTTAAAGGTGGCGATTGACTTCTTTGCTTTGGTCACCACTGGCTTTTGCCCGGCAATCTTTTGCATATCGCCTACCGCGTTATCCATGATTTTCTTATCAGCGACCGCTTCGCCCACACCCATATTGAGGGTAATCTTACGAATACGCGGGACTTCCATTACCGATTTGTAACCAAATTGCTGCATCAACTGTTTCACTACGGTATCGCGATAATATTCTTGTAAACGGGCCATATTTCCCTCTACCCTCTTAAGCGTCAAGCAACGCGCCGTTGGATCTGAAATAACGTATTTTTCGCTTGTCTTCCAGAATTTTGATTCCCACGCGGTCGGCTTTTTGTGTGGCGGGATTAAAAATCGCTACATTTGAAATCTGAATAGGCTTTTCCATCTCAACGATTCCACCTGCCGCTCCCTTATTCGGATTGGGCCGTTGGTGCTTCTTGACCTTATTGGCTCCCTCTATTACTACCAAATCGGTACCCACCATACGCAATACCGTGCCGCGTTTACCCTTGTCTTTGCCGGTAATGATAATCACGTCATCACCTTTCTTTATTTTTCGCATACTGGCTCCCTATCGCTTACAGGACTTCTGGCGCAAGCGAAACGATTTTCATGAAGCGTGCATTACGTAATTCACGCGTAACCGGGCCAAAAATACGTGTGCCAATAGGCTCCAGCTTGGCATTCAACAACACTGCGGCATTGGCGTCGAATCTGATCAGCGAGCCGTCAGCACGACGTACCCCCTTGGCGGTACGTACCACCACGGCGTTATATATTTCACCTTTCTTCACACGCCCCCGCGGCGCGGCATCCTTGATGCTGACCTTTATAACATCACCAATGCCGGCATAGCGCCGCTTGGAACCGCCCAATACTTTGATGCACATGATTGAACGCGCGCCCGTATTATCTGCTACTTGCAGAATCGATTGCATTTGGATCATTATTTACTCACTCTTTCCAACTTTTCCAGCCCAAATTCCAAGGCATAGTTAGTATTGGAACCCGTTCGGGTTGTGGTGCCGTCGGAACCGATCGGCGGCAAAAAATTAAAAGTCTGAAAACCAGAAAATCAAAGAAGAAAATCAAAGAAGCGGAATTGTACGGTTATCTCATCGGAAAAACAAGGTAAAAAACACTTCCCCTCACTCCGCCCCAGGTCAACCAAACTGCGCAGCCTTCTCCATCAATTTGACTACGCGCCAAGCCTTCGTTTTGGATAGGGGGCGGCATTCTTCAATTATCACCATATCACCCGGATGAAACTCATTACTCTCGTCATGGACATGGTATCTTTTCGAGCGGACCATAATCTTGCCATAAAGTGGATGTTTAACCTTACGTTCGACCAAAACGGTAATGGTCTTATTCATTTTATCACTCACCACTTTTCCGGTGAGGGTACGGCTTAAATTGACTTCGCTCATGACTGCTTCACTTTCTGGCTAAGAATAGTTCGTGTACGCGCTATATCGCGGCGCACATTCCGCAATTGGTTAGTGTTGCCTAGCTGTTGGGTTGCGTGCTGCATGCGCAGGCCAAATTGAGCCTTCAACAATTCCAACAATTCCTGCTGCAACTGCCCCGGATTCTTAGCTCTTAGTTCACTCGCTTTCGCTTTCATAATTAACCGCCTACTTGTCGGATAACAAATGTGGTTTGAATCGGCAACTTTGCAGCAGCCAGACGGAACGCTTGTCTCGCCAGTACTTCGTCAACACCGTCCATCTCATACAACATTTTACCAGGTTGAATTTCTGCCACAAAGTATTCCGGATTCCCTTTGCCGTTGCCCATCCGTACCTCAGCCGGTTTATGGGAAATGGGTTTGTCTGGGAAGATACGGATCCATATACGGCCGCCGCGCTTTATGTGGCGAGTCATCGCACGCCGCGCTGCCTCAATCTGCCTGGCAGTTAACCGGCCGCGGCCAATTGCCTTGAGTCCGTACTCACCAAAACTAACTTTCGCACCGCGGGTAGCAACTCCCGTGTTGCGGCCTTTCTGCTGTTTACGGTATTTCGTTCTAGCTGGCTGCTGCATCTTTCGCTCCTGGCTTCGCTGTCGTTCTGATCTCAGTCTTGGCCGTCCTGGCGTCGGCTTTGGCCCCGCTTCTCTCAGCCGCCTTTGGTCCCGTAGTAACCTTCGGTGTGCTTAATCCCGGTTTTCTGGTGGGGCGTTTTTTCTCGGGCTCTCCCACTGGAGTGGGTGCTTGCATCGCGGGTATTGTCGACGCAGGTTGCTCACCTCGACCTATTACCTCACCCTTGAATACCCATACTTTGATTCCAATTACACCATAGGTAGTCTTGGCTTCCGAAGTACCATAATCCAGATCGGCACGCAAAGTATGGAGCGGCACACGGCCTTCACGATACCATTCAGTACGGGCAATTTCGATGCCATTCAATCGCCCGGAGCTCATAATCTTGATACCCTGGGCGCCCAACCGCATGGCATTCTGCATCGCACGTTTCATGGCGCGGCGGAACATGATACGTTTTTCTAATTGCTGTGCAATGTTGTCGGCAATCAATTGCGCGTCAATTTCAGGCTTGCGGATTTCTTCGATATTCACATGCACGGGAACGCCCATGAGCTTTTGCAGCGCCCCCCGCAGAACCTCGATATCCTCGCCTTTCTTGCCAATCACAACACCGGGGCGTGAACTGTAAATCGTGATGCGCGCATTCTTGGACGGCCGTTCGATAATCACACGACCTACCGATGCATGAGCCAATTTCTTTTTCAGATATTCCCGTACCTTGATATCTTCGTTCAGCATGCCGGGAAAATTTTTCCCATTAGCGTACCATTTCGATGACCAGTTTTTTAACACCGAAAGCCGGAAACCTGTTGGATGGATTTTTTGTCCCATAATATCTTCGTATATCCTTATTTTTTGTTGCCGGTATTGTCGCCGACCGTAAGAAGAATGTGACAGGTTGGCTTAACAATGCGATTTCCGCGCCCTTTGGCGCGGGCACTGGTGCGCATCATTGATGGTCCACGATCCACATATATCGTTGCAACTTTTAATTCATCTATATCCGCGCCATCATTGTGTTCAGCATTAGCAATGGCTGATTCCAGCAATTTACGAATGATGACGGCACCTTTCTTTGGACTGAAGGCAAGCAGATTAAGCGCACGCTCCACCGGCAACCCTCGAATCTGATCGGCCACCAGGCGTCCCTTTTGTTCGGACAATCTGACTCCGCGCAACACAGCAGTTGTTTGCATGTTGATCTCCTATTTCTTCGATCCAGCCGACGCCTTCTTGTCGCCTGAATGCCCCTTGAAGGTACGAGTGTGGGAAAACTCGCCAAGCTTATGTCCTACCATATTCTCGGTAACGTATACCGGAACATGCTGCTTGCCATTGTGCACAGCGATAGTTAAACCGATAAAATCGGGCAGAACGGTTGAGCGGCGCGACCAGGTTTTAATCGGACGCTTGTCGTTGGTTGCGCGTGCGGTCTCCACCTTTGCTATCAGGTGCAAGTCAACAAACGGACCTTTTTTTACGGAACGTGCCATGACTCATTACCCCTTGTTTGAATAACGACGACGTACGATCATACCGTCGGTACGCTTGTTGGTACGGGTACGAAAACCCTTGGCGGGTGTGCCCCATGGGCTGACCGGATGGCGTCCGGCGGCGGTTCTTCCTTCGCCACCCCCATGGGGATGGTCAACAGGATTCATCACTACGCCACGCACGGTCGGGCGAATGCCGCGCCAACGTTGTGCACCTGCTTTACCGATAGAGCGCAGATTATGCTCCTCATTGCCGACTTCACCCATGGTAGCGCGACAGTTGACGTGCACCTTACGAATCTCTCCGGAACGCAAACGAAGCTGCGCGTAATCACCCTCGCGCGCGAGAAGTTGCACCGATGTTCCAGCCGAGCGAGCCAATTGCGCACCCTTGCCAGGCATCATTTCTACACAGTGAATGGTACTTCCTACCGGAATATTACGTAGCGGCAACGCATTGCCGTTCTTGATCGGTGCGTCCACACCGCTCATCAGCTGCATTCCGGCGACGATACCACTTGGGGCGATGATGTAGCGAC
This sequence comes from Nitrosospira sp., assembly GCA_039935055.1. GTDB lineage: Bacteria > Pseudomonadota > Gammaproteobacteria > Burkholderiales > Nitrosomonadaceae > Nitrosospira. Next base: position 2,623 of record JBDTKY010000033.1, on the reverse strand, counting down.
GCTCGCCATCTGCATAGCAAAGCAGCGCCAAATTTGCGCTGCGATTTGGATCGTATTCCAGTCGCTCAACCTTGGCAACAATACCATCCTTATTACGGCGAAAGTCCACGATGCGATAATGCTGTTTATGGCCGCCCCCCATGTGACGAGTGGTAATGTGGCCATTGTTATTGCGCCCGGCAGTATGATTCTGCTTCTCCACCAGCTTGGCATAGGGTGCCCCTCTATGCAAACTGGGATTGACAACCTTGATTACTGCGCGACGGCCAGGAGAAGTTGGTTTGACTTTAACCAGCGCCATTACTTGACCTCCCCTTGTGTAATTTCAGAAAAATTGATTTCCTGACCTTTTTTGATGCTGACATAAGCTTTCTTCCAATTGCTACGGCGCCCCATGAAACGACCAAAGCGCTTCTCTTTCCCTTTGATGTTGGTTACCTGCACATTTTCCACTTCAATATTCTGAGCCTTCCACATTAATTCGACAGCCGCCTTGATCTCGGCCTTGGTAGCATCCTGCACGACACGAAAAATGACTTGATTATGTTTCTCAGCGATATAAGTGGCCTTTTCCGAGACCTGAGGCGCCAATATCACCTGCATCAGGCGTTCTTGGCTAAAAGTTTGCGTACTCATGCAAGCAACTCCTCAATTTTTTTTAATGCACCGCGCGTTATCAGTACGGTAGCGAAACGCATAAGACTGACCGGATCGGCATGGCCCGCTTCCACCACCATCACGTACGGCAAGTTACGAGACGAAAGATAAAGATTCTCATCCACGCTATCAGTGATAATCATGACCTCATCCAATCCCATATCTTTCAATTTGCGAGTCAATGTCTTGGTTTTAGGTGCGTCGACCGTAAAGCTCTCCACCACCGACAAGCGGTTCTCCCGCACGAGTTGAGACAGAATGGCGCCGATACCGGCACGATACATCTTGCGATTGACCTTGTGGCTAAAATTTTCTTCGGGGCTATTGGGGAAAATTTTGCCACCCCCACGCCACAAGGGGCTGGATGCCATGCCTGCGCGTGCGCGGCCTGTCCCCTTTTGCCGCCAAGGCTTGCGAGTGGATTTGGCGACATCCGAACGCCCTTTTTGCGCACGATTAGCACTACGGGCATTAGCCAAATAAGCCGTTACCACCTGATGCACCAAGCTTTCGTTGTACTCTCGGGCAAACAGCGCATCAGAAGCGAAAACGCTAGCATCCGATTGCCCGTTACCGCCAATAAGTTTAAGTTCCATTATGTGCCCGCCTTCTTACCGGCCTTCGTGCCGCCTTTCGCACCTGCTTTATCGATCTTGATGGCAGGCTTTACGCTGATCCTGGCAATCTTGACGCTTGGATGCACCACCACATCGCCGCCTCTTGACCCGGGGATCGCACCCTTGATGAGCAGCAAACCACGTTCAGCATCAACCCGCAGCACTTCCAGGTTTTGCGTAGTGCGCTGTACACTCCCCAAATGCCCCGACATGCGCTTGCCAGGGAATACGCGACCCGGATCCTGCGCCATGCCGATGGAACCGGGAACATTATGTGATTTCGAATTACCGTGACTGGCGCGGTTTGAGGAGAAGCCATGACGTTTGATCACGCCCGCATAACCCTTGCCAATGGAGGTGCCGGTAACATCCACCTTCTGTCCGGCCTGAAAAATATCCAGGCCGATGACCGCGCCAGGTTTAAGGCTGGCGAGCACATCTTGCGTAACGCGGAACTCCTTGAGTATGTGACCGGCCTCCACCGCAGCCTTGGCGAAATGCCCAGCTGACGGCTTGTTAACGCGACTCGCACGACGCTTCCCAAAAGTCACCTGTACTGCGGAATAGCCGTCGGTATCAAGGGTTTTAATTTGTGTAACACGATTGTTCGACACGTCAAGCACCGTAACCGGCTGGCTATCGCCATCGTTGGTGAAAATGCGAGTCATGCCAACCTTACGGCCGACAAGTCCTAAACTCATTTTAATTGCCCTTTCTCAAAAGGTGCCGATTACAATTGACCGGCAGTTTATATTTATTTTGAATTAGAGTTTAAGTTATTCATGAAAATGGCTAACTAGAAACTCAACATTCAAAACTTACAACTTGATTTCCACATCCACCCCCGCGGGCAAATCCAGTTTCATCAGCGCATCCACCGTCTTGTCGGTGGGATCCATAATGTCCATTAAACGCAGATGGGTTCGAATTTCGAATTGATCACGCGAAGTCTTGTTAACATGGGGGGAGCGCAGTATGTCGAAGCGTTCTATGCGCGTCGGCAGGGGCACAGGGCCTTTAACCACAGCACCGGTACGTTTGGCGGTTTCAACGATCTCCATCGCTGATTTATCTATCAACCGGTAATCAAACGCCTTCAGACGGATACGAATTTTCTGGCTTTGCATAGTCAAACCTCAGGTTGAGGATTTGGATTGTGAATTGGCGATTTAATGCTGGGCATTTAATCTTAAATCCTATCCTTGATCCTGTTATTACTCATTAACTTTTGCGACCACGCCCGCACCCACGGTTCTGCCGCCCTCGCGGATGGCAAAACGCAGACCTTCTTCCATGGCAATCGGGGCAATCAGGTTCACGGTCACCGAGACATTGTCCCCCGGCATCAC
>JBDTKY010000032.1:0-13290 GCA_039935055.1 Nitrosospira sp. | reverse complement strand
ACTCAAGCCGGCGTGCACCATGGATCAGATCGCGGTGATCTGGATAAACAGGTAATACAAGCTCGCGATCGGCAATATTCGCGATCAGCGAACTGGGCGCAAGTTTGCGGGGGTCGCGATCATCACCATGCCGCGGGTGGCTGAGGATAACCTCACCAGCGCTGGACAGCCAGGCATCGGTAAGCCGGTGCGCAAGTTCCAGTGATGCATCTGCCGAGCCCTGCGGCAATTTTGCTGCCCGCTGTAATTCGATTGGCAGAAATGGATTCGGATTTGGCTGAGACGGCCACACTTCATCGGACAGCCCCATCACCCAAAGGTGATCGAACTCCATGCCAGCAGCCTCCAACACACCGAGTATCTGGATCGGAACGTCCGGCGTTTCAGGCTGGAATAGCGTCTCGGCTGTCATACGACGCAGACGTAATACCCCTTCGCTGTATCCGATGCGAGACACAACACGGCCCAGAGCGGCAAAGTCGGCGAGAACCTCATGCCACTTTTCGAGGGTCTGATATTCGGATGAATCCAGATCACGCTCGCCGGGAAAACCGGCGACCCGCAAAGCTTCGGAAATCGCTCTGGCCAACGCTGATGGCGTTTGCGAGCCAAACAACTTTGCCTTGCGAAACTCGGCAAGAGTGGACAACACCTGCAGCAGAACCGGGCAGCTCGTCCCCCCGTGTTCACGCTCGATCAGGATGAGCAGCCGTTCCAGCGTAATCATAGGCTCGGCGCGTTTGCGCAGCTGCACATCGAACCGCGCGCGATTGACCATTTCGGTCTCGCCGCCGCCGAGAAAAGGCGATCGGAGCAGGAAGCTTGCGCGCTCGAATTCAATCTCTCGCCCGCCGAGCTCAAGCATCAGAAACGCGGCGCTTACGAGGGGATACGAGCTCAATGCCATGCCCAGCGACGCATTGAACGGTAGCGTGCGCCTGACGGCGCCCGGTAGCGATTGTTGAATATCGGGCTCCATCACGGAGCTGAAAATACGCATGATCGCGCCGCGATAGCGGGAAAACTCTGGAACAACGATGCCGATGCGCGCCGCGCCATCAGCCTCGATGCGTGCCCGCGCCCACACCGCCGCGCGGCGAATCTCGTCACCGCTATCATTACATGCCACCCGCCGCACATTGCCGCTGGGCAGTTGAAGTTGTGACTGCGGCCGTGCCAGTATCACCTCGCAGCCGGTATCCTCCAGCTTGCTCAGCAAAGCTGCCTGTTGCGGCGTAATGATGTCGAAACCATAGCAAACCAGGCGATTTGGTTTACGAACTTCTGCGTACACACATAACCCGATTACCAGGTTACAAAGACGCGCACGATCGATTTGCCGTAAACGCTGAGCCGTCTGCTCGTAGCGCTGCGACCAACCATGGAACGCTTTACCATCTTCATTTAAAGGGAAATTCGCGAGTCGCGGAATAAGATGCCATGCATGCGCAAGTTGCCATGCCTCGCGAGCAAGCTGTGCAGCGTCCGCGGCTGCAAGCAGGGATGCGCCCGTATCCGAACGGTTAATGGCATCCTCCCACAAGACCTGCTCCTGAGCATTGGTAAGCAGGAGGGGCAATTCAGGCGCATGTCCCGAGTAAAGCGCATCTTCGTAGAGACGTTCAACGAATGCAGAAAACGGCAGGATATCTGCCGACTCCCAGATAGCGGTTCCCCGGTCGGCCTGAGTTCCGTCGAACTCGCGTTTAAGTGCAGCCGCGAGCCGCCGATTAGGAGTAATTACCGTGACACCGGTTTTCAAGCCGACGGCAAGATCTAAAAAAATATCGGCGAGAGGAACTTTTAAAAAATTCAGAATGGGGGACATGCGGCGCCAACCTACCGCCGTCGAATTATCGTTCCAGTTTGTCCAGCTTGTCTGTTACCTTTGCCCAATCATCGGCATCGGACAGAGCGTCTTTTTTCTCGATAATGGGTTTCCAAGCTTTGGATAATTCGGCGTTGAGTGTAGTGAAATGCTGTTGATTTACAGGTACATCGTCCTCGGCGAAAATTGCCTCCACTGGGCACTCAGCGACACACAGGGTACAATCTATACATTCGTCCGGATCGATTACCAGAAAATTGGGCCCCTCACGAAAGCAGTCCACCGGGCACACATCTACGCAATCAGTGTATTTGCATTTGATACAGCTTTCAGTTACTACATAGGTCATGACGAGTCCTTGCTCAGCTCTTTGAGAATTCGCGATTTTACCAGAAATTTTGCAGGCACCGCTACAACTCTACAACCTAACCCAACAACCGATAGCCACGCTATTGCTATGGTTTATGAGTCTGGGTCGACTCGAATGACGTTCATCGTGATAACGCTTTCATACCTGCGTGTCCAGCCTTTCAATCATTTCACTTACTGCTCAGTGAGCGAGAACGTCGTGGCTATAATATTTTTATATAAGACGGTATCAACAAAAGTAATATTGGTCATGCCAAAACTCCTCATGTTGAGCAAAAAAGCCAGTCCCACTCCATCCGTTAGTGGGACTTTATGAGCAGCTACTCGACCACGGCGCTTCCTCTTGTATTGAACTCCAGAGTAATAATCAATTCCCCCAATATTACTGGCCACTCCAATTTAAGTGTCACAGCCTGCATTATTTTTTCGAATCCGCCTTCCGACTGCGATACGGAATAATAAGGTTGCGCGCGCAATGCCGCTGGTGATGAAACATTCAGCGCAATACTGCCGCCCAGCTCATCGTCATCCAGCGTTATATCGGTCATAGTGGATAATTCAAGCAATTGACCGAAGCCACCGGGGATTTGATCCTGATAAATGTAGCGTCCGCTCCAGCCATCGCAACTTGGCATGGCAAGATTGATCTCGGTACTGAACACGCCCTCCACTTCACCGGCGAAACGATACGATATCAGCAGTCGATTATCCGCAAGTTTATAATCTTTCTTAATATGCAGCGGAAACACATCCGCCCAGAAGCATGCCCCATGTGGAGTGGATGGTTCATGCTGGTAGTTTACCCGCGCACCATTCAAGTGATCCATGAACAGGCCTCGCGCATGATCGTCGGCCTCCATATCCTCAGGATCTATTCTCTGCTTGAAATTGACACGCTCATGCGCTGAGGCGATACCTGCACCGCTGTATCCAAGTGCATTGTTCCCCTTCTGATGAATTCTGCGATAATAATGTTCGGTCTGACGCCGTAACGTATCGCCAAAATTATGCTTCAGCACATAAGAATCGAGTTCGCAAATGCTGCCATCGCCATCCAGCTTCAGCACTGCCTGGATCACGCTATTCTGTAAAAACATCTCCTCCGTGCCGTCAAGATCAATATCTTCCATGAATCTTGCCGGGCGTGGCATGCAGGCATCAAGCATCGCTTCCAGTTCAACGATCGCCCGATATACCGCCCGCCGCAGGTGGGGCAAATACAATCCCCCAAATAGACCGTGCCAATACGCATCATTGGCTTGAGACTCGTAGAGCTTGCGCTTCATTATTGTGGTGCGTTGCCGTTCCGGCAGTGCAGCAAGCCGAGCAGAAAGGCCCAGCATGCGTTTGTGCATCCAGTTGGATTCAGGATAGCGGGAAAAGAAATTTTTCCAGATACCACCGCGCAGGAATGCCTTGTCCCGCTCGTACCAGTCGGCTTTCTTCGCCTGCTGTACCAGATCGGCATAAGCATTGGCAGGTTGGGCGGGTAGCGTCCACTCGTTCATTTCGATGTAAGAGGTCGTGGGTAAATACACGACACCGCGCGTTTTCCAGGCAGTATGATAATCTCGATAATGCTGAGTACGAATCCTGGAGGAGGCCAGCACACCTTGAACGAACTTATCGAGCCAGCACTTTTCATATACCCATTGATAAGTTTCGGGCCAGATACCGAATTTTTCGATATCATCAAAATAAATTGCCGCATTGCCACCGTCAACTGTGCCGCTTTTAGCCAGAGACTCGATGTAAGCCACTACTTCATCTGCCGGAGAAAACGGTAACCGGTAACGTAATGCTTCAGAAATAGGAAACAGGTCGAGTTTACGTCCGTCCTCCTCGGTAGTGAAATATCCATCCAATTCGGCAGCGGTCTTACCAGCACAGAGAAAATGATAATCGTCCACGATTACGTAACGGATGCCACAATCAGCCAACGCCGGGACCACCGTAGCCTCCCACACTCGCTCTGTCAGCCACGCACCTTGGGGACGCTGCCCTAGCTTCATTTCAAGCTTATCGGAAAAAATTTGAATTTGTCCGATGCGGTCACGGTTGGGAATCACCGCCAAGACTGGCTCGGTATCACCCGCGCCGAACAACTCGACCTGTCCACGCGCCACCATTTCCCGCAACAGCTCCATGTCTTCAGGATAGTGATCGATCAGATAGTCCAGTAGCCAACCGGAAATATGCATCGCGAATCGAAAATCCGGATAGCGATAAAGCACATGAAGGAAGGGTTGATAACAGCGCAGATGCGCATCGGCCAGCACTTCTGGGAAATTACCGACAGGCTGGTGAGCATGAACTCCGAAAAGCAGGGAAACGGGTTGGGGCATCGAGTTATCCTCGGGGAAAAGTTTTTCGCCACGGATTTATATAGATACGCGCGAGCGTAATGCCACCGCTGGCTTTGGCGCTATTCTTTTGTACCTATATCCACGCCGTCTGGAAACGCCCCTTTTTACCAAATGTGACCAAAGTGCCACTTCTTTGATTCTTCGGCAAATAATGGCATTTAATTGAAGCCGGCAGGCATGTAAAAGGACAATTCTATTTCAAGAAGCGCGCCGCATTGTACCGCCAGCCTCGGGAGTCCCGTGGCCGCAACTGATAGGCTCAAGTACTGCTGCCGGTACTGGCAATTTTAGCAGATAGTAAAGATTGGCCAGGTTGTCGCGGAACAATTGGTCGAAGCTCGATACCACATTCGGAGGATTATAATCGCCCAACCACCAGAACCAGTCAGAACTTTCGCAAGAAGCTAATTGCCGCTCAGCTTTGCCCTTCTCCTCGCCAGTCAAGCGTCCACTTTGCATCACCAGATCATAACTATGCTTGGCGGCGCATAATAGATCCCAGGCGTAATTCTTGTCCCGGTCACCGATCCACGTGGAGAATGTCCCGTACACCCAGCTACCCGCCGCCAATACCGGCAAAACGACGGCATCGTTATGCTCCATCAATGCGATATGGTCACGGTAGGTAGTGACACGAATCGAAGCATGGTTTTCCAGAATTTCATAGAGATCATTGAGGAAATAGTAGCCATTGTAGGGGTAGTACTCCCACGCATTTTCACCATCCAGAATCACACTCACCACCGGATTCTCTCCAGCTAGCGCATTCCGGCCGATCTCTTCGAGGGAGTGCACCAAATGCTCGGCGGCATCGCGGCCAAACCATTTTGCATACTCGAAGCCAATCATGTCGGACAGTTTCTCATCGCGGAAGAAGCAGGTAACGCTATCGGCTTTACCCTGTACCCGATAGGGGCGATAGAGATAACGGCCTCGCTCCGGCAGCTGTTGGTCTGCATAAGTGTCGCGCAAGCTATTGGCAAGAACGCCCTCGCCGCTGGCGCTCCATTGGCAATGATGTTCCGCCAGGATTTCCAGGAAGGGCGTTGATATGCCACCTTCCGCTGGCCATACGCCGCTGGGTCCTGTGCCGAAACGCCGTGCATGGCTCTCAATGGCCGATTCCAGATGAAATGCGACACGGCTCCGTCCTCCGGGATAAGCCGCTTCCGTTGGCAAATTCTCGCCGGGCATGCTGTCGCGAGCGGAGGAGAAGTCGATCAGCAGCGGCGCGAGCGGATGATAATGCGGGGTAGTGGACAGTTCGATCTGACCCGACTCAGCCAGCTTGCGGTAACGCGGAATCAACCCCTGTATCAATTCTCCGATCATATTGAGTAACTGAACCCGGTCTGCATGACTGAATCCCCCGCCTTGCGTCATCAATCGCACCACAGTCTCATTGTTTCTGCGCACACTCTCACCGGTCCACGCCAGGTGATACCATACCAGCAAGTCCGCTAGATACTGGCCTGAAAGGTAGGCCAGTTCAGCCTCACCGCGTCCCCGCAACGTTTCATGCATATCATGCAGACGCTTATATGCGGGGTAAGGCTGCATCATCGTTACATGATTGCTGCGAAAACAACTATCAAACACGCGTAGACGATCGCTGGTGGAAACCTGTTCAAGGTCAGGCGTTGCCAGCAAACGCAAGAGTGGATCCCTTATCTGCCCCACTGAGAACTGTGCGGCATAATCCTCCAGCTGATCCAGCAGCACCGGCACAAAATTTACTACCGCCTTCATGGAAGGGTGCGCTTCAAGATGAGACACCATATCGGTGTAATCCTTCATGGCATGCAGATACACCCATGGCAGCATGAATTCACCGGTCTCGTAATTGCGGTAATCTGGCTGGTGCATGTGCCATAGCAGGACAAAATTTATTGGATGCATATCCATGTAAACCTGATCAGACAACTCAGGTCCCATAAATTGTTCATATTTCCGCTTCCGCCGTTCATCTTCTGCTTATCTGACATAATGTGTTTTTTGCCCAAGCATTTCCGGGGTAATAAGCGTAACGCCACTTTCGGTGACATAGAATCGCTTGCAGTCTTCTACCGGGTCAAATCCTACCATCAGGCCTGGAGGGATTATACAATTCTTGTCCACTATTACCCGTCTCAGGCGCACATTCCGGCCGATATCCACGTTGGGCAAGATCACCGAGTCCTCAATACTGCTGTAGCTGCGTACTTGTACATTGGAAAACAAAAGCGAGCGGCGCACCGTTGAGCCGCTGATGATGCAACCGCCCGAAACCATCGAATCAAGTGCCTGGCCCCGCCGGTTATCGTCATCGAATACAAACTTGGCGGGCGGCAACTGCTCCTGGTGAGTCCAGATCGGCCAGTCCTCATCATACAAGTTTAGATCCGGTGTCACGTGAGTGAGATCAAGATTAGCCTCCCAGTAAGCATCAATTGTACCCACGTCTCGCCAGTAGGGCACACCCGACGCCATGTTGACGCAACTATCAATAAAGCGGTGAGCAAATACTCGACAGCGAGGCACCAGATATGGAATCAGATCTTTGCCAAAATCATGAGACGATTGCCGCTCATCATGGTCATGAATCAACTGTTCGAAAAGAAATGGCGCATTGAACACATAAATGCCCATGCTCGCAAGTACCTGTCCCGGCTGCCCAGGGATAGGCGTGGCGGTTAGGGGTTTTTCGGCAAAACTGGTGACACGCCAATCTTCGTTGACAGTCATGACACCGAATCCACTCGCTTCCTCCACCGGAATATCGACACATGCCACCGTCATGTCAGCGAATTTGGACACGTGATCAGCCAGCAACTTGCTATAATCCATTTTATAAACATGGTCACCGCCCAGGATCAATACGTACTGAGGGTCATGGCGGCGCAGGATATCGATGTTCTGGTACACCGCGTCAGCAGTTCCCTGGTACCAGGTTTCTTCGATTCGCTGCTGAGCTGGCAGCAGCTCGACGAACTCCTTGAAACGCCCGTCGAGAAAACCCCATCCATGCTGGATATGGCTAATAAGACTCTGCGCCTTGTACTGGGTAGCGACGCCAATACGGCGAATGCCGGAATTAACACAATTGGAAAGGGGAAAATCAATGATGCGGAACTTACCGCCGAAGGGTACCGCGGGTTTGGCACGCCAATCGGTGAGCTGTCGCAGGCGACTACCGCGCCCGCCAGCCAGTATCAGTGCTATCGAATTGCGCGTGATCTGGCTGTGAAAACGTAATTCAGCCTCTTGTTTCATTGGATAGCCGCCCGCATGGATAGTTTTTTATATTTATACCACTTCTTTTCCGCCTGTGCACCTTATTACAATTGTAATGCTTTCCGTGGCGCAACCTGATCTTAATTCATGGCTGGGTGCAAGCAAGCTATAATCCCCAGATGCGATCTAATCATACGAAATCCGACATACCCGCAAGGACCGACCCATTGCTGGAAGCACTATTAGCCGCGCGGCTGCACGATCCTTTCGCTTATCTCGGCGCTCGCATCGAGCAAAATTGTAGCTTGGTACGCGTATTTTATCCTCATGCCGCAAATGTGTGGATTAATATAGCAGGCGTCTTTGAATCGATGACGCGAGTCCATCCAGGCGGAGTTTTCGAATGGCGCGGCACAGCCTTGCCGCACATGCCCTATCTCTTGCGTATCGAGGATAGCAACGCGACACCGGCAGGAGTAGCGTATGAAACTTATGACGCCTATGCTTTTCCGCCGCAAATCTCCGATCATGACCTGTACTTGTTCAATGAAGGCCGGTTATGGCAGGCCTATCGTACTTTAGGCTCTCATACGATTGAAGTTGACGGCATCGCTGGTGTACTTTTTTCGGTATGGGCGCCGAACGCCGAGCGAGTCAGCGTGGTCGGCAGCTTTAACAGGTGGGATGGACGCATACACCCGATGGCGGTTCATGGCTCCAGCGGGGTATGGGAACTATTTATTCCTGGCCTTCCGCCAGATTCGCTCTACAAATATGAGTTACGCAACCGCAATACTGGTGAAATTCTTCTCAAAACCGACCCCTATGCCGCGCGTTACGAACTACGACCCAATAATGCCGCCCGCACGCCTACTGTTTGTGAAATAGTCTGGCAGGATGCCGGATGGCTGGCAAACCGTGCAGCATGGGACTGGTTGCGGGCTCCGTTGAATATTTACGAGATTCACGCCGGATCGTGGAAACGGCATCGCGACGGACGCTTCTATTGTTACCGGGAGCTTGCCCATCATTTGATTCCTTATGTACGGGAAATGGGCTATACCCATATCGAACTGCTGCCGCTCTCAGAGCATCCGCTTGATGAATCGTGGGGTTACCAGACTACGGGTTATTTTGCCGCTACCAGCCGCTATGGCTCACCGGGCGACTTGAAATTTTTCGTCGATGCCTGTCACCGGGCTGGCATCGGCGTCATCCTCGACTGGGTACCGGCGCATTTTCCGCGAGACGCATTTGCCCTGTCCCGATTTGACGGTACTGCATTGTACGAACATGAAGATCCTCGCATGGGGCTGCATCAGGATTGGGGCACCTATATTTTTAATTTCGGGCGCAACGAAGTGAAATCGTTTCTGCTGTCCAGCGCTCATTACTGGTTATCGGAATTTCATCTTGATGGATTGCGTGTGGACGCTGTCGCATCCATGCTCTATCTGGATTATTCCCGCAATCAGGGAGAATGGCTGCCCAACAAATACGGCGGCAGGGAAAATCTGGAAGCCATAGATTTCCTGCGTGAACTGAACATCATGGTGCACAATGAGTTTCCGGGGGCATTGACACTGGCTGAGGAATCCACCTCGTGGCCAGCCGTATCCCGGCCTACCTATGCCGGCGGGCTTGGGTTCTCAATGAAATGGAACATGGGCTGGATGAACGACACACTTTCCTACATTCTGGAAAATCCGGTATACCGGCGTTTTCACCATGACCGGCTTACTTTCGGTCAACTGTATGCCTATACCGAAAATTTTATGCTGCCGTTTTCACATGATGAAGTCGTGCATGGCAAAGGCTCGCTGCTAGGCAAAATGCCGGGGGACGCCTGGCAGAAATTTGCAAATATGCGACTGTTATTTACTTATCAAATGACTTATCCCGGCAAGAAGCTCAACTTCATGGGCAACGAATTTGCCCAAGGGCGCGAGTGGAACGCCAGCCGGGAATTGGACTGGAATCAGCTAAAGCACGAGCAGCACCGCGGTGTACAGGCAGTATTGTGCGATCTCAATCATCTGTATATCAACATCCCTGCCTTACATCAACTTGACTTTTTACCGGAAGGCTTTGCCTGGATAGACTGCCACGACGCCGATAACTCTGTCATCAGCTATCTACGCCGTGCATGCGATGGCTCATTCGTGCTGATAGTTCTCAATTTTACGCCGGTACCAAGAACAGATTATCGTATCGGTGTCCCTGCCAGGGGAAGCTATCATGAGATATTCAACAGCGATTCTTTATACTACGGCGGCAGCAATCTAGGCAACATGGGGCACATCGATGCCTCCGGTGAGCCATGGATGGGACTGCCGGATTCCGTTGTTATCACACTGCCGCCGCTCGCGGGGATTATTCTTTCGCTTGAAAGCTCGCGTAACGTTGTGGTGTTAACGGATGAGGTGTGACATAGCCTTGAGAAGATTTGAGTCGGAGGCGAATACGGAGGTTGCGAGCGCTCGCATCATTGGCGCATTCATTGGCAATTATTACGACCGCCCTGACAATAAATCAGCTCGATGGTAACGGCATGCTAGTGTAGTATCTCGTTCTTGATAGAACTTAAAAAAGCTCCCAAATCCCCATGAATACTGGCTTTCATATATTTCTATTAGGGTAACTCACTACACTAGCAGCCTGTCGGACTTGAAGAATCGAAGCGAAAAAACGACTGAGTGAGGATAGATTTTGACGATTTTGAAGGCCGATAGTTGTTCTATTGGTCGAAAAAGTAGCGAAATATAGGCCAGCCAGACGCTTTTGCAGCCGATTTCCTTTAAGTCCGACAGACTGGTAGCGTAGCGAGTCAGAAATATCGATATCGGAGTGAATATGCCAGTCACAAAAATCATGATCATCCGGCATGCTGAAAAACCGTCTGATGACGGATCCATCGCGGGTGTATCGCAGACGGGTTTTCAGGATCCGGAGGAACTTATCGTACGCGGCTGGCAACGGTCCGGCGCGCTAATCGGCCTCTTGGTTCCTCCCAAGAAGGGATCGTTCGCCAGCTCGTTTCTGGCGACGCCCGATGTAATCTTCGCATCCGGAGCGGCCAAGCATAGCAAGAGTTTGCGGCCACAACACACAGTTCTCGCACTCGCGGATTTTCTTGGACAAAAGTTGGATCTGAGTCATACGAAAGGTGAAGAAAATCTGCTTGTGGCCGATGTACTCTCGAAAAACGGCAACATACTGATCGCGTGGGAACATGAGGCGATTCCCGAGATTGCGAATCGGATTACAGGCGACAAAAAGACCTGTCCACAGAAGTGGCCGGAAGAACGCTTTGATCTGGCATGGATATTTGACTGGAGTCCTGCGGCGAACCGTTGGGTCTTCGAACAGGTTCCGCAAATGCTGTTGCGAGGAGACAGCAGCGATCTCATTCCCATTTCCTGAGCAGTACCCCGTTCTTTTGCTGAATCGGACCCGGCCCTGACATCGAGCTGGCACAAGAACGAAATCCAGTACCATCCTCATGCGGCTCTCAAGATCACTGCACTGGACGGATCTATCGAACAATAGGACAGTGCAATCAATGCCGGCACGAATGACTCTGATGGCTTGCTCCAGTACAAACTGGTTTTTCATTTTCATCACTTGATCGTCAATGTCTTGAATCTGCCGATTCTGGTTTCACGGATTTGACGGGTGCTGCCAGGCTGCCTGCGCCCGACTTTCTCAGCAGCGACGTTTTGGGTAGAACAGGCTCCTGGCGAAACAGCGGCATCATGGACGGAAGCGATCAGGCGGAACCAGTGGCATCATTGCAATGCTCGTCTTCCACCGGTCTCAAGGTAAGCCGGTGTCAGCCGATTCATATGCTGATAACTGCTTCTGCAACTTCGGCAGGCTCTCATAGTCTCATCAGGGCAATCCTGAACAAGAAATAAACAGCGAATTAATGAGACTCCTTGATTTAATAAAATTAATGGCTTGTGCTGGGTTTGCTACTGCCGCCGGGTTTGTCACCGCTGCTGCCCCGCTCGACGTGCCCGATACCATGGCGGAACGGGTAAAAGCCTGTGTGATCTGTCACGGCGCAGAAGACAGGGCGGGAAGAGACGGGTATTACCCCCGTATAGCGGGCAAGCCGGAAGGCTATCTTTTCAATCAGATGCGCAATTTTCGTGATGGCCAGCGCTATTACCGCCCAATGGCTCTGCTGCTTTCAGACGTATCGGATCAATACTTGTGGGAAATGGCCGCCTATTTTTCCGCGCTTAAACGGCCTTATCCACCTCCCGAGCGGATGGCTTCCACCCCTGACGAAATAAGGCTGGCCCGCAAACTCATCAATCACGGGGATCCCGCCCGCAAAATCCCGGCGTGCATTGAATGTCACGGAAGAGAGTTGATGGGCACTGAACCGTTTATTCCTGGTTTGCTGGGTTTGCCACGCGTTTACCTGATCGCCCAGTTCGGGGCCTGGCGTAGTGGGGGATTATTGCGAAGGCAGACTGCTGACTGCATGTCGGAAATTGCAAAGCAGCTTACTTCCGAAGAGACGAACGCTCTTGCAGTGTGGCTGGCCACCCAGCCCGTGCCGGAGAATACCGGTCCAGCCGTGACGCTTCCCGTTGAGATGACCAGGCGTTGTGGAAGCATTTTTCAGCGAGACAGGGTTCAATGAAAAGAATGTTCATTGTCGCCACAATTGCCTGTCTCGCAAGCTTGGGATTGTCATTTGAACTGTTGGGTGCCCCGCCCAAGGCAGAAAAATCGGTGGCTGGAAAGACCAGCCCCTCCGGGCAGCGCCAGGCCCGCGGCGCTTATCTCGCGCGAGCGGGTAATTGCATGGGATGCCACACGGCACAGGGCGGGCGGCCTTATGCCGGGGGGCGCAGTCTGTCTACGCCCTTCGGTACATTTATCAGCCCTAACATTACCCCAGATAGAGCAACCGGAATCGGGCACTGGAGTGAGCAGGATTTCTGGAAGGCATTGCACGAAGGCAAATCGCGCGATGGCCGGCCCTTATACCCTGCATTTCCCTACACCGAGTATACGAAAATCACACGCGAGGACTCGGACGTCATTTTCGCCCATCTTCAAACGCTCGCACCCGTCGCACAAAATAACCCGCCGAACAAGATTAATTTTCCCTACAACTTTCAGCCTCTCTTGAGCCTCTGGCGGGCGGTCTACTTCAAGCCGGGTGTTTATCAGCCGGAAACCACGAAAAGCCAGGAGTGGAACCGTGGCGCTTATCTGGTGCAAGGGCTCGGACACTGCAATGCCTGCCACGCTGAACGTAATCCGCTGGGTGCTACCGGCGGCGTCAAATTGGGGGGAGGGCAGATCATGGGCTCGAACTGGTACGCGCCGTCTTTAACTTCAAATCTGGAGGCAGGTTCCGCTAATTGGCCGATTGAGGAAATCATTCAGTTACTTACCACGGGTATTTCCCCGCGGTCGGCCGCATCGGGCCCCATGGCGGAGGTCGTCAGGCAAAGTCTTCAGCATCTGAGCAAAGAAGATGCGCGAGCA
>JBDTKY010000031.1:0-6831 GCA_039935055.1 Nitrosospira sp. | reverse complement strand
AAGAAAATATAATTGGCATAGCAGGCGTAACCGGACTAATGAGAGGTTACTATTCAACCCTGGATGCCGATTCCGAAAATGAGGAAGGCAAGTTCTACGTATGGGATCGTGATCAGATAGCGCAAATGCTATCGGCGGAAGAATATGCGGTCGTGGCACCCCATTACGGTCTCCTGCGACGCGCAAACTTCGAACACACGCACTGGAATCCAGAAATCGACCAGCCGCTTGCGGAAGTTGCTTTAGCCATCGGCATCAGTCAGGAAGAGGCACAGCGAAGGCTTGGATCGGCACGCAAAAAACTTTTTATCGAGCGCGAACTGCGCGTGCACCCGGGCCGCGACGAAAAAATTCTTACCAGCTGGAACGGACTGATGATCAAGGGAATGGCACGCGCGGGCCGTGTCTTCGAACGCGGCGAGTGGGTACAATCGGCCACCCGTGCCGTGGACTTCATTCGCTCCACGTTATGGAAAAATAACCGCCTGTTGGCAACTTATAAGGATGGCAAGGCGCATCTCAACGCCTATCTTGATGATTATGCGTTTCTGCTGGACGGATTGCTGGAATTGATGCAGGCGAAGTTTCGTCAAACCGATCTGGATTTTGCCGTTGCACTGGCCGATGTGTTGCTGGAGCAATTCGAGGACAAGCAGGCGGGAGGTTTTTTCTTCACCAGCCACGACCACGAAAGGCTGATACATCGCCCCAAGCCGAGTCTTGATAACGCCACACCTTCGGGCAATGGCGTGGCGGCATATGCTCTGCAGCGACTGGGACACCTGCTCGGCGAATTTCGCTATTTGCAGACGGCAGAGCGCGCTTTGGGGTTGTTCTACCCCACCATAACTCGCTATGCCGACTCCTGCTGCAGTTTACTGGTAGCACTGGAGCAATCACTTTCGCCACCCCAAATAGTAATTCTTCGTGGTCGGGCGAATGCGCTGGCGCAATGGGAAAATACATTGCGGCGTACTTCCCCGCACACCCTTGTATTTGCTTTGCCTTCGGAACTTCTGGGGTTGCCGTCGAGTCTGAATAAACCGGCAGCAATGGATAACGCTGTCAACGCCTGGGTCTGTCAAGGCGTTAAATGTTTGCCGAAGATCATTGACTTGCAGGAATTACTGCGCGTCTGCGAAATTCGATGTAAGATTGGTCCCTCTATAGTTAACGGATAAAAGGAGTAAGCATGAAAGCTGTCTGGATGGGAATGGTTGCGGCATCAGCCCTATTGATGGTGGGTACCGCGCAAGCGAACGCAGACTTGGCGAAAGCCAGCGGTTGCATGAACTGTCACACGGTTGACAAAAAATTGGTGGGACCCGCGTTAAAGGATATCGCGGCCAAGTATAAGGATGACGCAGGCGCCCAAGCCCGGCTGGAAGAGAAAGTGAAGAAAGGTAGCACGGGCACATGGGGACCAATTGCGATGCCACCAAATTCCAACGTCAGTGACGCCAATATCAAAACTCTGGTGACGTTTATTCTATCGCTCAAATAAGCCGTATTTTGCTCATTGAAAAAGCCGGCGCGTTGATGCGCCGGCTTTTTTATTTCTCCGTCGCAGAGAAGTGTAGTGGAAGATAATGATGTCATGTCTCGCATAGCTATACCACATCAATATCAGGATATCGCGCTCTTGTTTACGAATTAATCATGGGCTGGTTTGCGACTAACCTGCTAAGCACATTCCTGCTTCCCCCATTAAATCTTATCCTGTTGGGTGCGATAGGGGTCCTGCTTCTCAAGCGCCACGCAAAACTGGGCAGAGCTTTGGTGATAGCCACGCTGATTCTGCTTTATCTGCTGTCTACCCCATTTGCCGCCGAAACCATGCTGCAAAAATTGGAAACGCTACCGTCTTCCGCTCCCTTCGATACGAGTATACAAGCCATCGTCGTACTGGGTGCGGGCACATACTTCAATGCTCCGGAATATGACGGTAACACCGTGAACCGGCTCGGCCTGGAGCGTATACGATATGCCGCGCGGCTGCATCGGCTCACGGGTAAACCCATATTGGCGACAGGCGGCGTGCCCCTCGGCAGCAACTCTTCTGAAGCGGCACAAATGAGGAATGTGCTCGAAAAGGAGTTCCAGGTTCCGGTTAGATGGATGGAAGAAGCTTCAGGCAATACTCGTGACAATGCCTACATGAGCTTTGCAATATTGAAAAGGGACAGGATCACCCATATCGCGCTAGTCACCCATGCGTGGCATATGCCAAGAGCCACCAGGGAGTTCGAACGGGCCGGGTTCAGGATTACACCGGCCGCGACCGCATTCACCACAAGATATAAAACGGATTTGTTCGCATTCCTTCCCACAGTTGGCGCCCTGCAAAAAAGCCAGTATTTTTTTCATGAAGTCATTGGCATGCTGTGGTATCGGCTGAGCCCTGCATCTGGTCAGCTTTAAAGCCTGACATCCGCCGAGACGTTGAAATTTATCGCCTGCAATCCTATCGCTTGTCCGCTTATGGAAAATTCTTTATTTGTCCGAACCGGACTAGCAGTCTGTCCGACTTGAAGAATCGAAGCGAAAAAGTGACTGGGCGAGGACAGAATTTGACGATTTTGAAGGCCAATAGTTGTTCTATTGCCCGAAAAAGCGGCGAAATATGGACCGGCTAGACGCTTTTGCAGCCGATATCCTTCAAGTCCGACAGGCTGCTAGAATAACGTTTGAAAATTTTTCGAGAAAAACAGCATGAAAACACGTATCACATGGAAGGATGAAATGAGTTTTCTCGGGGAATCCGGCAGCGGCCACAAAGTGCTGATGGATGGGCCGCCGGAAGCAGGGGGCCAGAATCTGGGACCACGTCCGATGGAAATGGTATTAATGGGAACAGGGGGGTGTACAGCTTTCGACGTGGTGCTGATTCTTAAAAAGAGTCGCCAGGATATCAGCGATTGCGTGGTGGAAATCGAAGCGGAGCGGGCGCTACAGGACCCAAAGGTATTTACCCGAATTCATTTTCATTTTATTCTGATCGGAAAAAAACTGAATCACCAGCAAGTGGAACGAGCGATCAATCTATCTGCCGAGAAATACTGCTCGGCCTCGATCATGCTAGCAAAAACGGCGGAATTGACGCACGACTTTGAAATCGTGGAGGCCTGAAAAAACTTTTCATCAAACCCAGTACGCAGTTTTTGTCATTACTTTTGATCCCAGATTCATCATCAGCTTCACGGACATTGGCAATTCCGCGCCGCCATGAGACATCGCCGCCGTAGCGTGGCCGGCTTCGTCAACCTGCATCTGTGCGACGATGGCACGGCTTTTCCCGTCATGATGCGGCAAACGTTTCAAATGCCCAGCCAGATGGGTTTCCACCTGACGTTCGGTTTCCGCGAGAAACCCAAGGTTCCATTTATCGCCAAGCATGCCCGCAAATGCGCCAATGGCAAGTGATCCACCATACCACAGGGGATTCAGCAGACTCTTGCGCCCATTCAGTTCTGCGATGCGCCGCTCGGTCCAGGCAAGATGCTCGGTTTCCTCACGCGCCGCTTGCGCCAAGGTATGCTGCACCTCTGCGTCACGCGCAGTAAGCGCCTGACCCTGATATAGCGCTTGCGCGCAAATTTCGCCGACATGATTGACACGCATGAGCGCAGAGGCTTCGCTCTTCTCTGAATCACTCAACTCCGCTTCCGGCAGCTCCGTCCCTGGAACCGGACGCAATGTTTGTGCCGGCGTCAGCAATGTGCGTAATGCGTGATCGAAACCGACGATGAATTTATCCAGATTCGGCATGATTTCCCAGTAAACGTAGATTATGATGGCATACCCATCTGCCGCGCCAGTAGTGTTACCGGGTGCAGTACCTCGATCTCCGAGCCTGTTTCGCGCAATCCACTGGCAATATGCATGGCGCACCCAATATTGGATGTAGCAAGGTAACGTGCTCCGCTTGCAGCCAACGTGACTATTTTATCACGCTGCAGTGCCCGTGCCATCTCCGGTTGGTCCAGAAAGTATGTTCCGGCCGCGCCGCAGCACTGATCATTCCCGGCCAGCGGAACAACCTGTGCATCGGGAATGCGTGCCAGCAATGTGTAGACATGCGTCGTACCGCGCAATACATTGCGCAAGCTGCATGGCTCATGTACCGCGATTTTATGCGGCAACGGCTTGAGCTTTACGCTGCCCCATCCCTCAGCCACCGCCAGAAATGCACCGATGTCCATGACTTTAGCGGAGAAATTCACGGCTTGCTTGCCCGGTAGCTGCTCTTCGCATTGATCCTCTTCCGCATTCAATTGTTGAAGAGAGACATGTTCCGGCGTTTCCGATGCATCACAAAGAGGATATTCCGTCAACTGCACGCCGCAACCCGACGCAGTACTGACAATAGCGCCTAAATTCAACCCATCAAAAGCCATTGTATTTTGTCGAGCCAGTTGCGCCGCCACTTGCCTATCACCACCATGTTGATGCAAGGCGCCGCAGCATGTCTGCGTAGACGGCACATGTACCGTGTAACCCAGATGGTTAAGTACGAATATTGCCGAGTTGAGCGTTGCCACATCCGTCAACCGGGCCACACAGCCAAGGAACAACCCAACTTCGCCATGCGGATTCCCGATTGAGGGATAAACGGTTTGCCATGTATTGGCAACACTATTTTTACCGGATAAGGAACAAGGCATGCCGGTGGGTGTCAATTGCGCCTCCAGCACGGCAACCTTTGTTTTTCCAAGTAAGCCCGATTTTCGAACGATTTTCTGCAAACCTGTTTCCTGGTAAAAACGCAAGAGCGGGCGCAATGCATCGAGGCGGGCGGGCCTGGCGATTAATTCACTCTCTGTCAATCTGCGGAGCCAAAATTTTCGCTTTGCCGTTCTTTCTTTCAGGAGCTCCGGGGATGATGACGCCATCATGGCACGGGTTCCGTCCACCAGCGTCCCATAGTTTACATGGTTCGGGCAAACCGCCTCGCACGCGCGGCACGTGAGACAGCGATCTATGTGCAAAGCAAAGCGCGCATTCATGGGAATGCGTCCGCTGGCAACTCCACCCATCAGGGCGATGCGCCCGCGCGGCGAATCGGCTTCGGACAGGGCAATCCGGTAAGTTGGACAATGCGGCAAACAGAGACCGCACGCGACGCAACGGTTGGCTTCGGCGATTAGTAAATCGGAAGAAATATCTAAAGGAAGATCAGATGGTTTCATGATCCCAAGTCCGGCAGTTGAACGGGGTAGAGTGCATGGTTCACTCTTCCCGGAAGTTCCGGAGTCAATTTACGGAGTAATCTCGATATCATCACGGGATGGCTTATGGGCAATGCGGTATCGATCATTTGAATCACATGGGTCAAGGACGATATGTGACAACGGAATCGGGCTACAATTCCCTGTCCTTCCTTCTCGCCCGCGGCTAACATCTTGGAAGCTTTTTTTACCTCCACCCTGCTGGTTGCTCTCGCCGAAATCGGCGACAAGACTCAGCTTCTTTCATTTGTTCTGGCTGCCAAACTACGGCGGCCCTATCCCATCATGGCGGGCATTTTCGCCGCCACTTTGCTTAATCATGCGTTGGCGGCTTCGGCCGGCGCTTGGCTGGCAAGCCTGATCTCGCCGCAATCGCTCAACTGGATCGTCGGACTGTCGTTCATCGGTTTTGGCTTGTGGGCGCTTAAGCCTGACACACTCGATGGAAATCCGCGCATTTTCAGTTCGGGCGTGTTCGTTACCACGCTGATCGCTTTCTTCATGGCGGAAATGGGAGACAAGACACAGTTTGCGACGGTAGCGCTGGCAGCGCGTTATGATGCACTGACGATGGTTGTATTGGGAACCACACTCGGCATGATGCTCGCTAACGCGCCCGCAGTCTGGATCGGTGAAACGCTTGCTGACCGTATCAATATGAGGTGGGTGCGATGGTTTGCGGCGGCTTCATTCTTGCTGATGGGCGCCTGGTCGCTGGCTGGCAACACAGGGTCTTATTGATATTGAAAATCATAGACCGCGAGTACTGATAGCGCTGCGTATTTTACTCAGCGGATGTCGTAGATATAACGTTCGAGCTGGTTGATGATAAATTCCTGGCCCGAAATTGCGTTCTTGACCAGATCGCCGATGGAAATAATGCCGGCTACTTCATTATTTACGAGCACCGGCAAATGGCGTACCCGCATCTCCGTGACCAGTGCCATGCAATCCTCGACCGTATAGTCGGGACTTACATACGCCACCTGAGCAGTCATCAGTTCTTTTACCCGAATGTCTTTCGCGGATTTATCCAGCAGATATGCCTTACGCGAATAATCTCTTTCAGTGAAGATACCGGCCAATTTTCCATTCTCCAGCACCAGCAGCGCGCCAATATTCTCGGTAGCCATCAATTGCATCGCATCGTACACCGATTTATCCGGTTCGACGCTCGCGACTTCGCATCCCTTGCCTTGCAGTAGCTGCCTTACAGTCGCCATGGCACCATTCCCCACGCTTCAGTTTAAAATATCCGAAAACCTGCTGATCAAGCTCATTCAATCATAACACGGCAAAGAAAAAACTTGGGTAGCTGTTCCCATAAGGTAAGCCTATGGAGCATTATCGCTTTGCCATGGCACTTGCCACATTCTTACAATAGGCGGCTTTTATCGCCACCGGTAAATCCGACAAGCAACTGAGAAATATTCTTGCCGAAAGCGATGGCCTTGAACAATTCACCCATTTCGGCGGGGCTTACCAGTTTTTGTAGCTGATTTGCCATCGGCAAATACTCCTTTACATTCTCCGCTGGCGTTTGCGCCAGACTTTCGGTTATCCCGCAGTTGATGAGAAAATACGCCTGGGTGGTATAACCCAG
>JBDTKY010000030.1:0-15561 GCA_039935055.1 Nitrosospira sp. | reverse complement strand
ATAACGCAGCGCTCCAGATAAATCGATTCGATAAAGTATATGCCTTACACGGTTTCGTAGGATGGGTGGAGCAAAGCGCAACCCATCATTGGGTTATTTTGCTACGCTTACCCATCCTGCTTAAGCGCCAGCCTCAGAATAGCTCATGGGTACGATAAAAATTATCAACTTTAAAACAGAAAAAACCATAAAAAAATGGAAATCCCCCTCACTTTTTAGAGGATGTCCGCTCCAGCGTGAGCCGCCTTGGGCATACGGCAGAGGGATCGGAAGGTGCGACAATTTGTCGCATTCTCCCAGGCATCTTTACAGCCCATAATAGCTTCATGGTTAAATCTTAAGGGGGAACCGTTGAATTCTGGAATTATCCGGACGGGAGTCCTGGTTTTAAGCTTTGCATATAGCGGAGTCAGTGTGGCTGACCATGGCTCCATGGGCTTTGGTCTGGGTACGGCTTCGCCCATTGTGACAGGCACCGGCATAACCCTGCCTGTAGGCACATGGGCCATCGGCGAGCGGGTGCAATTCATTAATTACGATACCGCGTCGAACGACAAGCTGCTGGGGCTGGCAAATGCCAATCCACCGGGCGACCCCAGGAATGACGTGCATAGCGTAAGCTCGCTGCTGAGCCCGTCCATGTTCGCGGCCTATGGCGTGACCGACCGATTGACGCTCGGCGCGCTGCTTCCGTATAACATGCGCGCCAATGTGCGTTCCCCGAACGAGGACGGCGACATGGTGAACAAGCTGGGCAATTCCAACGGTCTGGGTGACACGACCTTCTTTGCGGAAAACAACGTTTATCGCTCAGCCGATAATTTGACTTACCTTTCGCTCATCGCGGGCCTTAAGGCCCCCACCGGCGCCAATAAGGTCAAATCAAACCTGGGCACCCCATTCGAACCGCATCACCAGCCCGGCTCCGGCTCATGGGACCCCATGTTCGGGCTGGCTTTCACGCGCGGCATGGGGGTTTTCTCCGTGGATTCAAGTTATATGTATATGCTCAGTACCGCGGGTACGCGTGACGAGGATGGGCACAGAGTGACTCAGGGTGATGTCTTCAATTACAACATCGCGCTGTCCTATGCGGTAGGCGCGCCGAAGATTCGAAGCGGCCTGTTTGCGGAGACCAACCAGTCCCGCTGGACGCTGGTCTTGGAACTCAACGGTGAATGGCGCGGCCACCAAAAGGCCGCTCGTGTTTTGGACCCCAATTCCGGCAGCGACGTGGTTTACATCTCGCCCGGTATCCGATTTGCAGGCGGCCGCAATTGGAACACCGGTGTGTCAGTAGGCGTGCCTATCGTAGCCGATTTTCATGGCTATCAGGATCCGCCCAGCTATCGCCTTATTCAGCGCTTTGTCTTTGTCTTCTAAAAGCTCGAGGTTTCTAACGATATCAGTGTAATGCGCAAACCTGACAAGAAATTCGCTGGGCATGGCCTGTCCGGACTGCGGTTCTGGCTGCCGTTTATTACCTTATTGTCCCTGAGCAGCTACTGCGCTGCAGATCACAATGCGGGGCCAAGCAGCATAGAGCGCGGCTCCGTTATTTCGGCAGCCTTTGGTCCCGACGGACGGCTGTGGCGGGTTATTGCGGGAAAAAAACAGGTTTATGTGGACCATTCTTCCGACCTCAGCAAGAGCTTTAGCCCACCCGTTCTGGTCAATGCCCAATCTCAGCGCATCAAGGCAACCTCGGAAAATAGACCGGCCATCGCCGCGGATGACAAGGGAAATGTCTATGTAATCTACCCGGCCGAGGGCGAGCAACCCGTAGCGGTCTATGCAAGCATTTCCGTGGATGACGGCAGGAGCTTTTCCGCTCCGAAGCCCGTCAGCGCTCAGGCTGAAGAGGCTTACTCCCTCAATGGAGCTTTGAAGCTGAGTCCTTCTGGCAAGGCTTATGTCTTTTGGCTTGACGAACGCGACCGCGAAGATTGGAGAAAGCCTGGAAACGCCCTCTATTACGCAGTTCTCGACGGGCAATGGCACAACGGGAAAATCGCCGGCGACTTGTGCGAGTGTTGTCGGCTAGCGGTGGATTTTGACATAGACGGTTCGCCAGTCTTGCTGGCGCGCTTTATTTATCCGGGTGGAATCCGCGATCAAGGGCTTATCTGGATGGTTGAGGGTGCGTGGACTTCCCGGCGCGTCACATTTGATGATTGGCATCTTGAAGGCTGTCCGGATCACGGTCCTTCCCTGTCCATTGGTCCGGACGGCGTTCTCCATTTCGCCTGGTTTACCCAGGGCACGGTGCGGCAGGGATTATTTTATGCCCATTCCGGCCACGGAGATTTCAGCCCCCCCATGGCTTTTGGCGATTCGGAAAGAATGCCGGGCCATCCAGCCGTGTTTAGCCTGGGGAAACATATTTTCTTGAGCTGGAAAGAGTTTGATGGCAGCACTATGCACATTATGCTCAAACAATCGCGAGACGCAGGTAAAACCTGGACGCAGGCTACGTCCCTGGCTAAATCCGTCAAGGGAAATGACTATCCGCTGCTACTGAGCAATGGCCGGACGGTCTTCTTGTCCTGGCATGACCAGGGCGAAGGATACCGGCTGATTCCCCTTAACTGAGGCGTCCTTGTCCGGTTCAATTTCGCTTTGTGCGCCTTTGTGTAAAAGTGGGTTCAAATTCAAATCATAATCCGCTTAACAGACAGCTTGCTCCACACCGGAAAAGTCCCTTATACTGAGCCAATGCTGACCAAGCGTAAACTTTTACTGATTTTAATCATGTTGTGGCTCCCGCTGCAAGGCGGGATTGCCGCCATCATGCCGCTATGCGTGCAAGCGAAACAACTTGGCACCAGCCTTGATGTTCCCGCTGTTACTGCCGGCTGCGATCTTCACCATGACAATAATGACGACGCTGCGACGAATAGTGCGCACCATGAAATGACGTTTAACCTTCCGTGCGAGAGCGTCCCTTGCTTTACAAGTTTCAGCGCCATGCTTCCTTCGACGAGCTCCACGCAGATTTTCATCGATGGCGTTTCTTACGCCGCGTCTTTCAACTCCCATTTTACTTCAGCTATCCCTCAGCAACCGCAACACCCCCCTCTAGCGTAATTCTCTCGGCAGGCGAAATCCGTCTGCCGCACTGGTAACAAGTTTACCGATTCAATCCAGGTCTTTGATTCAAATATAAACCGGCAGGAACAACCGGGACAGGCCGTTCATACCGGTTATTCATGCCGGTGGGCTCCGGCTATGGACCCTGGCGGCCATCCTGGCTTTCTGAATCGGTATCTCCGTCCTTCCATGATTCGGATCTATTAAGGAGAACGAGATGACACGCTCACTTTCCATTGCAATGCAACGCACTCGATCAGCACGCGCGCATGGCGGATTTGCGCTGACCCGCAGCGGCATCATCGCGGCAGTGCTGGCAGCCGTCATGCTTCCGGCAAATGCCCGGGAAGAAATTTCAAGTTGGGCCGGTGCGGTAGCGTCAACCCAGGCGGCTCCAAAGCTATTCTCGGGCGCTTCCGCAACAACGGACAGCCATGGCATCGCGATTCTGCCAGCCCTGATCTCGGAAGCTCTGGAAAACAACCCGGAAATTCAGACTGCTCGATGGGAACGCGATGCCGCAAACCAGAGAATAGCGCCGGCGGAAGCGCTCGATGATCCCATACTCGAAGCGGGAGTCATCAATGCCCCCCTGGCCTCATCACCCTTCAATCGCGAAGACATGACCATGAAAATGATTGGTCTTTCCCAGCGCCTGCCATTCCCCGGTAAACGCGGTTTACGCAAGGATGTCGCTGCCAAGGATGCGGAGAGCGTCGGCTACGGTTACCAGGAAACCGTGAATCGCGTGGTGCGCGACGTCAGGATTGCCTATTTCGACCTGGGGCTGACGCTCGAGACGACCCGGTTGGTCGAAAAAAACAAGGGAATCCTGGAAGATCTGCTGCACATAGCCGAGCAACACTACGGGGTAGGGAGGGGGAGCCAGGCCGATGCTCTCAAGGCTCAGACGCAGGTCTCCCGAATGCTGGATGAGCTGCTCAGGATCGAGCGCAAGCGGCCGGTGATCGAAGCCGAGCTTATTCGCGCCCTCGGCCGGAACGCTGCCGTTGTTGCGCCAAATCCGGGTTCGCCCCAACTGCACGAGGCGACCCTGAGCCTGGAATCGCTGCGCGAAACCGCCATGGCGCAACGCCCGCAATTACTGGCATTGCAAAGTATCGTGGTCCGCAACGAAAAGGCGCTGGATCTGGCGCGCAGGAATTATTATCCCGACTTTGATATACGCCTGGCATACGGCCAGCGCAACAACATGCTGGACGGCACGAGCCGCCCGGATATGGTGACCCTGACGGTAGCGATCAACCTGCCGGTGTGGCGCGAAAGCAAGCTCGCGCCCCGCGTCGTCGAGTCACTGGCACTGCGCGATCGGGCCGTCAGCATGCTTCAGGCACAGCGCAACGAAGTCGCGGCCGGTTTGCGCCAGCAGATGGCGCTGGCCGAGCAAAACCTGAAATCGGCACGACTCTACCAGACCGTCATTCTGCCGCAGGCCCGGCTCACAATTGAATCGGCACTCGCCGCATACCGGGTCAATCGTGTCGACTTCCTCACGCTGCTCGATAGCCAGATGACCGTGTTCAACTATGAAATCAGTCTCGTAACAGCCATGGCAGATTACAACAAGGCGCTGGCGGAAATCGATTTGCTTACCGGTAAACCGCCATCTGATCTACGAAAAATAACGGGGACGGTGGGAACAACGGAAATAGCAGGGTCGCTATGAAATCCATCGTCCGGCTCATGGCTATTACCTGTCTTCTCCCAGGCGTTCTTGCCGCGGGATACTGGTGGGGCAGTACCCGATCCGGATCTTCGGTGTCAAATCTTGCCGAAGTCTCTCCATCAGCTCGCAAAATTCTCTACTACCGCAATCCCATGGGCCAGCCGGATACGTCGCCGGTGCCGAAGAAAGACCCCATGGGCATGGATTATCTGCCGGTCTATGAAGGAGAAGAGCCGCCATCCGGCGATCGGGTGGTGACAATCAGCACCGAAAAGATACAGAAACTGGGCGTGAGAACCGAAGTCGTGGCTCTGCGTGAACTCACTCGTACGGTGAGGGCGGTCGCAACGGTACAGGTGGACGAACGCCGACTGCACATCGTGGCGCCCAAGTTCGAGGGCTGGATCCAGCGGCTCTATGTCAATACCACCGGCCAGACCGTGAAAAAAGGTGAGGCATTGATGGACGTGTATAGTCCCGAACTCATTACCGCGCAACACGAATATCTTATCGCCAGAAAAGGGTTGAAGGCGGTTGAAAACGGCAGTCCTGAAGCTCGCAGCGGAATGGAGCGGCTGGCGGAGAGCGCCTTGCAGCGGCTGCATAACTGGGACATAGCCGAATCCGAGATTCAGACGCTGCGGCAGGAAGGCAGAATCCGGCAGCACGTTACCCTGCGTTCCGCAGTCAACGGCGTCGTTCTGGAAAAATCCGCCATTCAGGGAAACCGCTTCATGCCGGGAGAGATGCTGTACCAGATTGCCGATCTCTCCAGGGTTTGGATGCTGGCGGATGTGTTCGAACAGGACCTGGCCATGGTACATCCGGGCCAGACCGCCACGATCAGGATCGATACCTATCCGGACAAGGTATTCAACGGTGAAGTGACGTTCATCTATCCCACGGTGACTGCGGAGACCCGTACCGCCAAAGTACGTATCGAACTGACCAATAATCAGGGGTTGCTCAAGCCTGCCATGTACGGCAGCGTGGAGTTCGCCTCATCCCGCAGCAAAGACAAGGTGCTTGTGGTGCCCGATTCGGCGGTGCTCGACACGGGCACGCGCCGGCTGGTGCTGGTCGATCTGGGCGAAGGCCGGTTCGAGCCGCGCACAGTAAAACTGGGTATTCATGCCGATGGCTACGCTGAAGTGGTGGGGGGACTCACCGCGGGAGAGACGGTCGTGGTCAGCGCGAACTTTCTGATCGACGCCGAGAGCAACCTCAAGGCGGCATTGGGCAGCTTCGGCCACCCTGCGCATAGCCCCTTGCTTAGTCCCATTGCTGGTGAAAAGGCGCAGGCCCAGCCCGGCCCGTCTATCGCAGCGCATGCGCTACCGGTTCATCACGGCGAAGGCAGCATCGAAGCACTGGACTGGGCACATGCGACGGTAACCATTGCGCACGGCCCGATTGCCAGTCTCAAGTGGCCGGCGATGATCATGGATTTTCGTGCCAGGGATACGGCATTGCTTCGCCCGTTAAAACCGGGTCAGGAGATTGTCTTCGACATAACCGAGGACTCGGCTGGCGAATATGTCATCGTTGACATCCAGCCGGCGAAAGACAAACCGGTCTCCAGTCATCGCGGTGGGCACTGACATGCTGGCCCGCATCATTGAATGGTCCGCGCGCAACGTGTTCCTGGTGTTGCTGGCGACAGCGTTCATTATCGGAATGGGTATCTACGCCGTGAGCCGCACGCCGCTGGATGCGATTCCCGATCTCTCGGATGTGCAGGTCATCATTTACACCGAGTACCCCGGCCAGGCGCCGCAAGTGGTGGAAGACCAAGTCACATATCCCTTGAGCACGGCCATGCTGGCTGTGCCCAAATCCAGGGTGGTGCGCGGTCTGTCGGTATTCGGCGCATCCTTTATCTATGTCATCTTCGAGGACGGCACCGACATCTACTGGGCACGCACGCGGGTGCTCGAATACCTTAATTTTGCATCGGGACGCATGCCGCGAGGCGTCACGCCGACCCTGGGACCCGACGCCACCGGCGTCGGCTGGGTGTACCAGTATGTGGTCGTCGCTGCCCAGCATACGCTCGCGGAACTGCGCACTATACAGGACTGGTTTATACGTTATCAGCTCACCAAAGCCCAGGGCGTGGCCGAGGTGGCGAGTGTCGGCGGATTTGTCAAAACCTATCAGGTCACCGTGGAGCCGCGCAAGCTGCAGGCTTACGGTATTCCCCTCAGCCAGGTCGCCGCGGTGATCCGTGCCAGCAACCGCGACGTAGGCGGCCGGGTGATCGAGATGGCGGAAACCGAATACGTGGTGCGCGGCCGGGGCTACCTGCGCGGCATAGCCGATATCGAGAACCTCGTGGTCAAGGCGGCGGAAGGAACACCGGTGCTGATCCGCGACGTGGCGCGGGTCGAATTGGCGCCGGATGAACGGCGTGGGATAGCAGAACTGAACGGTGAAGGGGAGGTAGTCGCAGGGATCGCGGTCGCACGCTACGGCCAGAACGCGCTTGACGTCATCCACAACGTGAAGAGCAAGATTGCGGAAATCTCCAGCGGCCTGCCGGAGGGCGTGTCGTTGCAGGCGGTCTATGACCGGTCTGACCTGATCCATCGCGCCATCGACAATCTGAAACGGGTCCTGATCGAGGAAAGCATCGTGGTGGGCGTGGTCTGCATTATATTTCTCATGCACGCGAGGAGTGCGCTAGTTGCTATCGTCATGCTGCCCATCGGCGTATTCATCGCGCTCACCGCCATGCATATGATGGGGCTCAATTCCAATATCATGAGCCTGGGCGGTATCGCCATTGCCATCGGCGCGATGGTGGACGCCGCAATTGTCATGATCGAGAACGCCCACAAGCATCTGGAACGGGCCCCGCCGGACGCCTCCCGCCTGCAGATCATGATCGATGCCTGCCGGGAGGTTGGGCCCGCATTGTTCTTCAGCCTGCTCATCATCACTGTTTCGTTCCTGCCGGTATTTTCGCTGGAAGCCCAGGAAGGGCGGATGTTCGCCCCGCTCGCCTATACCAAAACTTTTGCCATGGCGGGCGCGGCGCTTCTATCCATCACGCTGGTGCCGGTGCTGATGTTTCTTTTCATCCGCGGCAGGATCATGCCTGAGCAGAAAAACCCGGTTAACCGCTTTCTGATATGGATTTACCGTCCCGTCATCGCCTGGGTCATGCGCTGGAAGAAGCTCACCATTCTGTTGGCCCTCATCACGCTTGCGCTCTCGATATTTCCCGCGATGAAACTGGGCAGCGAATTCATGCCAACGCTGAACGAGGGGAGCTTGCTCTATATGCCCATTACCTTGCCGTCGTTGTCGGTCACCAAATCCGCCGAGTTGCTGCAGACGCAGGACAAGATCATCAAGACCTTCCCGGAGGTCGAGTCGGTATTCGGCAAGGCCGGGCGTGCCAATACCGCTACCGACCCGGCCCCGCTGGAGATGGCCGAGACGGTCATCAACCTGAAACCGGAAAACGAGTGGCGCTCAGGCATGACCATCGACACGCTGATCGCCGAACTGGACCAGGCACTGCAGATACCAGGGGTCAGCAATGCCTGGACCATGCCGATCAAGAACAGGATCGACATGCTCGCCACGGGCATCCGCACGCCCATTGGCATCAAGGTGTTCGGCAAGGATCTGGGCGAAATGGAAATTCTCGCCCAGCAGATCGAAGCTGTCGTCAAAACAGTGCCGGGAACCACCAGCGCCTACGCGGAGCGTACCACCGGCGGTTATTACCTTGATATCGAGCCCGACCGCATGGCGCTGGCGCGCTATGGATTGGCAGTCGGTGACCTGCTGGACGTGATCTCGGTGGCACTGGGCAGCGAGATGCTGACAACCACGGTGGAAGGCCGCGAGCGCTTCGGTGTTGCCGTACGCTATCCACGCGAGCTGCGGCAGGATCCTGTAGCCATCGCTACCCAGATTCTTGTGCCAATCGCTAACGGAAGCATGATCCCGCTGGGGCAGGTGGCAAGCGTCAAAACGGTCAAGGGGCCGCCCAGTATCCGTACCGAAAACGCATTGTTGTCGGCATACATCTTCGTCGACATTCGCAACCGCGATATTGGAGGTTACGTGGCAGAGGCGCAAAAGGCGGTAAGCGAGCAGGTGAAATTCCCGCCCGGATACTACGCGACCTGGAGCGGTCAGTTCGAGTATATGCAGCGGGCCGAGCAGAAGCTGAAGGTAGTCGTGCCGCTTACCTTGGCGATCATTTTCCTGCTTCTCTACCTCAATTTCCGGCGCCTCACTGAAACGTTGATAGTCATGCTGTCGGTACCGTTTTCCCTGGTGGGTGGCATCTGGCTGATATGGCTGCTCGGCTATAACCTCAGCATCGCGGTGGCGGTGGGATTTATCGCGCTCGCCGGCGTTGCCGCAGAGACAGGAGTCGTGATGCTGATTTATCTCGACCATGCCTGGGACGCAATCAAGGCGAAACGTGCAGCCGCTGGCGGCAAGCCCACGGTAGCCGATCTTTACGCGGCAGTCATGGAGGGCGCAGTCGAGCGCGTGCGGCCCAAGATGATGACCGTGGTTGCAATCATGGCAGGCCTATTGCCGATCATGTGGGGCACCGGCACAGGTTCTGAAGTGATGCGGCGCATAGCCGCGCCTATGGTTGGAGGCATGGTGTCATCCACCATTCTGACATTGGCCGTCATTCCGGCTATCTATGCGTTGGTCAAGGAGTGGGGCCTACGCAGGAGGAAAGAAACATGAAATGCGTTTAAATGTGGGCGGGTGGGCAATGGATTTTTTTCCGTCAGCTCATGTCCACACGCAGAATGGGTAAAGCAGTTTCACTGGCGAGCATTGCAGGCGGCAGATATCGTGACTGGCACCGCTAAAATGTGATATTGTAACATTTCGATTATCGTAGCCGTATGCTTTTAATGGATATTCATGACAAAACGAGCCCCGATCCCAATTTGGGGCATAACCATAAGCAATGCATCAGCGAAGCGTTAGGTACGGCAGGTCAGTTGTGCATGACGCGCGGTGTACGCCTGACACTCATTCGCCACCAGGTGTTGGAGCTGATCTGGAGCAGCCACAAAGCCGTTAAAGCTTATGATTTGCTGGACCGCATCAAACCCTTGCAACCTATGGCAAAACCGGCAACGGTTTACCGGGCGCTGGATTTCCTCATTGAGCAAGGCCTGATCCACCGGGTGGAAAGTCTCAATGCCTTTATTGGCTGCAGTTATTCAGGCCAGCAGCATGAACAGTTGCTGCTCATCTGTAAATCTTGCCACGAAGTGGAGGAACGGGCGGCCGAGAAGGTCATGAAAGCCCTCGCCAGGGAGATCAACCCGCTTGCTTTTATCGCACAGAGCAAAACCATTGAAGTTCATGGCATTTGCGCAAAATGTGCAGAGTCTGCGATCGATCAGACGAATACCCGTTTCAATTAATCAACGGAAAATATATCCCGAATACTTTTATTTTATGTTGATAGCATGTTATGTTATAACATAACATGCTATATCTAATAGCCTTCATGCGAAACACTTGTTTCGCTTGTACTATTAAACCCTGAAACCATGAGAAAGAAACTCGCCATACTTTCCCTGTTGACCAGTGCGATGGGAGCGAACGCCGACGCGGCCGACACCGTCAAGGATAAAACTCTGAAATCCGGCAAAACAATTGCCGCTGAAAGCACCGGCAGAAATAACGTTCTGGAATTGAAGGAAATGGTCATCACTGCGCCATTGCGAAAAAAAGCGGCAGATATTGCCGTGCCTGTCACCGTCCTGAAAGGGGATGAACTGATCATGAAAATGGGGCGCAGCGTCGGCGAAACCTTGAAGGATGAGCTGGGCATCACCAGCCAATCATTCGGACCCGGCGTGGGTACCCCGGTCATTCGCGGGCAAGGCGGGCCGCGTGTGCGTGTGCTGAATAATGGTATTGGTAGTAACGATGTATCGCAATTGAGCCCCGATCACGCCACCAGCGTGGAACCCATCCTTGTGGAGCGTATCGAAGTGCTGCGGGGACCGGCCACACTGCTGTATGGCAGTGGAGCCATCGGCGGCGTGGTGAATGTCATCGACAACCGAATTCCAGGGAGGCTCTTTAGAAACCTGTTAGGCGGGGCGCTTGAACAGCGTTTTGATTCGGCAGCCAATGAATCCACCACGGCAATGAAAGTGGAGGGGAGTAAAGGCAACCTTGCCTATCATCTGGATGGTTTTTTTCGCACCCGTGGCAACCTTGGCATTGGCGGCAACGGCATTGATGTCGCCGCTGCCCAGGCCATGGATCCTTCCCTTACCGTCATACAAAATCCCAGGGGGCATATTCCCAACACTTCCGCACAGGCCATCAGCGGTTCGGCCGGCGTTTCACTGGTAGGTGATCCCGGCTTCGCCGGTGTTTCCGTCAACCGTCTGGAAAATAATTACGGCATTTCCCCCGACGGCAGTGGCAGGCCCAATACCCGCATCGATCTCAAACAAAGCAAGTACGACTTCAAGAGCGAGCTGATTGATCCGGTCTCATTTGTGGAGACGCTACGCACACGCCTGGGCTACACCGATTATAAGCACACGGAACTGGTCGGAGGCTTACCGGGAACCGCCTTCGCTAACAAAACCTACGAAGGCCGTGCGGAATTGATCCACCGGCCGATCGGGCCATTCCACGGCACAATCGGCTTTCAGGCTATCGCCAGCGACTTTGCGGCCTTCAATTTCGAACAAGGTAATTCGAAAACCATTGTGCCTAAATCGTTGATTAACAGTTATGGCGTATTCGCGGTGGAATCGTTTGACTACGGACCGGTGACTTACCAACTGGGTGGGCGCGTAGAGCAGGCTTCCATTGATCCGAAAGGACAGAATTCCCTGCCTGGTGCTCCTATCACTCCCTCCAGCTTCAGCTACACGCCGGTCAGCGCCTCGGTTTCCGCGCTATGGAAACTCAATGATCGCCACAAAATCAACGTCGGAGGCACCCGTTCACAGCGTGCTCCGCAAGTGCAGGAATTGCTTTCCTACGGTTTCCATGATGCCACTCGCAGCTTCGAGCAGGGCAACGCCTCGCTTAACATGGAAACCTCCTATAACCTGGACTTGGGCTACAAGCTGAACCTGAATTGGGTCAAGGCCGAATTCGATCTCTTCAGCAACTGGGTCAATAATTACATCTATCAACAACGCACCGGAACGGACGTATTTCAGGAGGAAGGCTCGGGTGCGCCCCTCGCCTGCAATGGATCGCAACCACCCGGCGCAGGTTGCCAGGCGATATTGCAGAGTCGGCAGGCTGATGCCATTTTCAGGGGGTACGAGAGCAAGCTCATTTTCCCCCTGTTGAAAAACCCAAATGGATTGGTTGACCTGACCCTGTTTAGCGACTATACCCGAGGTCAATTCGTGAGCGGGGGCGATGTACCGCGAATGCCGCCGTTACGTTTTGGTTTTCAACTTGACTACACCAGGAATCAATTGACCAGCAATCTGCGCCTGACTCGCGGAGAAGCCCAGAATCATACTGGTCTAAACGAAACCACCACAAACGGTTACGTACTGCTTAATCTCGGTATGCAATATAAGGTCAAGACCTTTCAAGGTGCGGAGATGATCATCTTCGCCAAAGCCAATAATCTACTCAACGAAAACATCCGCAACTCTGTCTCCTATCTACGCAACTTTTCCCCGGAACAAGGGCGGAGCGCTCAAGTGGGCATCCGCCTCACCTTTTAAACCAGGGCCTGTTAACATTTATTTTGCGCCCGCGACGGCGACGGATTTCGTCCAGTACGAGGCATTAGCCGCGCGGCGCAGTAGACCTCCGTAAGCGGCGAGTAACGAAGGGATGGATGAAATCCATCCCGTCCCTTTGGGTTGCATACGAAAAATGCGGATGCCGCGTTGCAAAGCTTGGACGTAGGTCCACTATGGCCTGCGCTTAGCGCCTTGCCTCCGCGTTTTTCGTGCAGCAACGCGGGTGCGAGATAAGTGCTAACAGGCCCGAGGTAGCAGCGTTGAATTCTGACCATGCCCAAATCATATAAAGAGTTTTTACACCAGCATGTTGCATGAAAATTCAAGGGTCATTATCGGGCGCTGAAATGGGTCAAAACTCCGCGCTGATTAACAGCCAAGCGGCACCTCAATTACCATCAATATTCTTTTTCTTTAGTTGCGGTCGGCGCCTTCGTTTTCTCAAGTTTTATGGCCAGGTCCAGCGTTTCCATGAACTCGTCGATCTGGATGGGCTTGGTGAGGTATCGGAAGAATCCCGCCGCCAGACCTTTCTCGATAGCGCTGGGCATGGCATTGGCACTCAGTGCAATCACCGGGATGTGCGCCATTGCAGGATCTTCAGCCAGGAGCTTCAGTGCCTTAAGCCCGCTGATATCCGACAAATTAATGTCCATCAGGATGACGTCCGGCCGGGAGACGCGAGCAGTCTCAATGCCGCTTTCGCCATCCCTCGCACTCAGCAAACGGATATTGGGCCGGCGCGCAATGAGATCTTCCACCAGCATCAGACTGGCAGGGTTATCTTCAATGTAGAGGAGGGTATACAACTGCGCGTCGCTTTGAACTCGTGCCGACGCAACCGGCGTGGTTTCGGCTGCGCTGCCGGCAAGCGCTTTTTCAACCGCCAGGTTCAATTCTACCCAGAACACGCTGCCCTTCCCGACAGCGCTTTCCACACCGATGACGCCTCCCATCAATTCGACCAACCGCTTGCACACCACCAGGCCGATACCTGTACCTTCCTCCACGCCTGCCTCTTGCCCAAGACGATTAAATGGCTGGAAAAGCTGGGCCAACTTTCCCACCGTCAGTCCCGCACCCGTGTCGCGGACGCTGATACGAAGCAATGCCGGGGAACTCAGGGTGTATTCCACAACAACCGCCCCCCCCACCTGGTTGTATTTGATCGCATTGGAAAGAAGGTTAATGAAAACCTGCTTCATCCGCATACGGTCGGCGTTGACAAAATAAGGGATTTCGGGCCGGGTAAAAGTCACGTTGATGCCCTGATCTTGCGCCTGCAGTTCTACTATGGCCTCGCATTCGACCATGACTTCAGCGAGCGCTACCGGTTCCAGCGACAGCGACAGCTTGCCGGACTCAATCAACGCGAGATCAAGAATTTCATTGATCAGTCTCAGCAGGTACCACCCCGCCTTGAGAATTTGATCGATGCTTCGTTTTTGGGCGGGCGTCGGCTCGGGAGAGCCGGATTCCATGAGCTGGGAAAAACCGAGGATCGCGTTGAGGGGCGTGCGTAGCTCATGGCTCATGCTGGAAAGGAAATCTGATTTCGCGAGGTTGGCTTTTTCCGCCGTAAACCTGGCGATTTCCAGCTCGACATTCTTTTCCTGCAGCACCTGATCCAAGCGTTTTGATTCGGTGATGTCGCGCGCTGCGGCGAAGACGCCCTGCAGCTTCCCCTCCCGATCGTAGAAGATAATAGCGTTAAAGGAAACGGTTGTCTCCTTGCCGTTTCGCGCGCGTGCAGTGAGTTCGTAGTTAGTCACTTTTTTTTGGCTCAGCACCAGATTTATAGCTGTCTCGGCCCGGTCCGGATCGGTAAAGTAAACCTTAAGAGGTGTGCCAATGAGCTCACCACGGGTGCAAGCGGTGAGCGACTCCATCTGCTGGTTGACATCAGTGATAATACCGGATGGGTCGGCAGCCATCAGCGCGTCGATGTTGGATTCGATAAGCGAGCGTGTGTAGAACTGCTGATCGCGCAGACGGCGGCCGAGTTTCTCCTGCTCTACTTCTATTTGCTTGCGGGCGGTGTTGTCCGTGCCGATAAGCAGGTAGCCGATAATCATGTTTTGAGCATCCCGCAACGCCGTGACCGACACGACTACCGGGAAACGGCTGCCATCCTTTCGGATATAGGTCAGATCGTAGATGTCCTCAATGCCGCGCGAGGCCTTGAATACCAATGCCTCGAAGCCCGGCGCAATCGATGTGGAGAGTTCATCAGTCAACGCCTCGGCACGCGCGGTCACTTCTCCAGGATCAGAAATGTCGGCCGGCGTGATCTTGTTCATCACATCGGTTGCCGCATAACCCAGCATCCGCTCCGCGCCGGCATTGAAGATCTGGATAACGCCCCTCTCATCGGTAGCAATAATCGCAAAATTGGCGCTGTTGAAAATTGCGTTCTGCAATGTCCAATTTTTAAACCACGCCTCTTGGCGCATGACCTCGGTTATGAGCTCTACCGTATCAGCGATGGGGGGGAGAAGTGCATGATCACGGACTTCTTGGGGCATTACCAATACCTGTTAAAAGCGAATGAGTCTGGAGAATCGCGTGGCCCAAGGCACGAACAGCACTTCACCCGATGGTGTGCTCGTCCTGAAAAAAATGAATGTGTTTGCGGGTCGAGGTCTAAGGGGTTGAACTGGAGTCCGCGGATGAATTTTGAGCCGCGATCCCCATGGCGGCGAATAGATCTATGGGTGTTACCGCACATAATACAATATACAAAGCATGAGGCGGAGAAGGATTAATCGTGGCTGGCAGTCATCGCGGAGGCGGTGGCAATCAAGGTACAAGGACTTCTTCCCGGCGAGCAATGTATCTTTTTAGCCGCCCATTTTCGCTGGAAGAGTGCGAGATGCTTGTGAGGCGGGTTCGATGGCCGCTTAGTAGGGGCCCGATCACGAAACGGGTAGAGTCGAGAGGTGGCGCGGTGGTGTTAGGTTTCGCTTGTCTGTTGCCGCCGCTTTCGCTTGGCGGTGCCTAAGTAGCTTGACCATAACTCCGTTTCCACCTCCCGCTCATCGA
>JBDTKY010000029.1:0-4053 GCA_039935055.1 Nitrosospira sp. | reverse complement strand
ACTACGACATGCATCTGACCGAGCAGCTGGTGCAAGGCGTGGATGTCTGGCTCAACACGCCGCGCCGCCCCTGGGAAGCCTGTGGAACCAGCGGCATGAAGGTGCTGGTCAATGGCGGCATCAATCTATCGGAACTGGACGGCTGGTGGG
Organism: Nitrosospira sp.; assembly: GCA_039935055.1. Lineage (GTDB taxonomy): Bacteria > Pseudomonadota > Gammaproteobacteria > Burkholderiales > Nitrosomonadaceae > Nitrosospira. Next base: position 3,903 of record JBDTKY010000029.1, on the reverse strand, counting down.
CGGAAGCCTACTCCCCGGAAGTAGGATGGGCGCTGGGGGATGGCCGGGAACATGATAGCGACCCCGCGTGGGACGCCAGCGAAGCCTGTGCGCTCTATGACTTGCTTGAACGCGAGGTGATCCCTGAGTTCTATACGCGTGATGAACAAGGTATTCCCAGTGCTTGGGTGACGCGTATGCGGGAAAGCATGGCGCAATTGACACCGCGTTTTTCCACCAACCGTTCGGTGCGCGAATACACCGAGCAACTCTACCTCCCTGCGGCCTCTGCCTACCTTAAGCGTGCTGCAAACAGAGGCGCAATCGGGGTGGAGTTGGTTAATTCGCGTCACGCTCTGGAGCAAAAATGGAGCGCCATACGCTTCGGTAAAGTGAAGGTTGAAAGCAACGGCGAGTTGCACGTATTTGAGATGCAAATGTATCTCGATGATCTCGATCCGGAGGCCGTACGGGTGGAACTATATGCCGATGGCGTTAACGGCGGAGCACCGGAGCGGGTTAAGATGAAGCGCATGCGGCAACCGGCCGGAGCAACAAACGGCTCCGCCTATCGCGCCGAGTTGCCTGCAGCCCGTCCGGCGTCGGACTACACGGCGCGCCTGATAGCGCAGTACGACGGCATGACGGTTCCGCTGGAAGATGCGCATATCCTGTGGCAGCGATGATCCATTCCAAACATGAATACATCCGAATGCACACTGCATGATTACATAGCCGAAGTCTCCGAACACACTGACGTACGGAGGGGTGTCCCTTTGCCGTTGGGGGCCCATGAATCCGAGGGAGGAGTCAACTTCGCCTTGTTCAGCCGTAATTCCAGCCGCGTTCGGCTGGAATTGTTCGATCGAGCTGTAGACGCAACGCCCGCCAGGGCGATTGATTTTGATCCCGTGCGCAACCGCACCGGTGACGTGTGGCATGTCTGGCTGAAGGGGATACGATCAGGCCAGTTGTATGCCTATCGCGTGGATGGCCCGTATCAACCCCAGGAAGGGCATCGTTTTAATTTCAACAAGCTGCTTCTGGATCCCTTTGCGACAGCAATCACGCAGTTGCCTGATTGGGATTTCGGGCCGGCCTGTGGTTACGATTCGAACGCTGCGGAGAAAGACCTGGCATTTTCGAAAGTCGATGATGCCGGCGCCATGCCTAAATGCGTGTTCACGCACGAACAATTTCACTGGCATGACGACCTCCCGCTCCGGCACCCCTGGCCACAGACAGTAATTTATGAAACGCATGTGCGCGGTTTCACCATTCATCCGAGCGCCGGCGTGGAGCATTCCGGCACGTACCGCGGCCTGATGGAAAAAATACCCTATCTTAAAGAACTGGGCGTGACGGCAATAGAATTGATGCCCGTGCACGAGTTCAACGAAAGCCAGGTGCCGAACATCAATCCGCAGACAGGCAAGCCACTCATGAATTACTGGGGCTACGATCCCGTGGCCTTCTTTGCGCCGAAAGCATCCTATAGCAGTGCAGGCGGCCTAGGTCAGCAGAAGGTGGAGTTCAAGGAAATGGTCCGGGCGCTCCATCATGCCGGTATCGAAGTGCTACTGGATGTCGTGTTCAATCACACGGCGGAGAGCAACGAACTGGGCCCTACATTGAGCTTTCGCGGGATTGATAACGCAATTTTCTACATGCTGGCGCGCGATAAACGCCACTACAGAGACTACACCGGAACGGGCAACACCGTCAACACCAACCACCCCGTGGTGCGGGATCAAATCATGGGTGCATTGCGCTACTGGGTGGTGGAGATGCATGTGGACGGATTCAGGTTTGACCTGGCGTCGGTGCTCGGCCGCGATGAAACCGGCAAACTACTGGCCCACGCTCCTCTGCTCGAACAGATTGCCGAAGACCCGATCCTGCGAGACGTGAAAATCATCGCTGAGGCATGGGATGCAGCCGGCGCCTACGAGGTGGGCAGTTTTTCAGAGCAGCGCTGGGCGGAGTGGAACGGACGCTACCGGGATGATGTCCGGCGCTTCTGGCGCGGCGATGACGGCATGCTCGGTTTGTTCGCCAGCCGCATCTGCGGCAGCGCCGATATCTACACAAAGTCAGGCAAGGGCCCCGAGGGCAGCATTAACTTCATCACCTGCCACGACGGTTTCACGCTGAACGATCTGGTGAGCTATCGCGGCAAGCACAATGAAGCAAACGGTAAAAACAACCATGACGGGACAGACTACAGCTTCAGCGAGAACTATGGCGCTGAGGGAGATACAACGGATGCCGGAATTGAAGCATTGCGCAAAGTTCAGATCAAGAATTTCCTGCTGACGCTGTTCATCTCGCGCGGCATACCGATGCTGCTTGGCGGAGATGAATTTCGCCGCACACAACGCGGCAACAACAACGCCTACTGTCAGGACAACGAAACCAGCTGGTATGACTGGGGTTTCCTGGAGCGGCACAAGGAAATTTTTCGCTTTACGCGTGGCATGATCGCCTTTCGTCGCGCACATCCGATTCTGAGCAGGGATCAATTTTACTCGGATGCCGATATCCATTGGTTTGCCCCGCAAGGTGGATTACCCGATTGGGCCGATCCGAAACAAAAACAGTTTGCCTGTCTGATCCATGAAAATGAGCAGCATGCACTTTTCCTGATGTTCAATGCCGGCGACGCTGCGATAGACTTCGACCTGCCTCCCGTAGCGCCTGAGGTCCGGTGGCATCTGGCTATCGACACCTCTCGCATAGCGCCACAAGATGTGTTCGCTGCGGGAGAGGAAACGTTTTTGGAAGATACGCACACTTATCATCTGGGCGCCCGATCCAGCGCAATACTTCTGTTACGTGCGCAGAATGATGAAGCAGATATTCATGAAAGGGGGTTCTAAGCCCAAATTAGATGAATCTTTAACTGTTTGTAATTAATAGTATTATTATAAACTCATTCGAGCCAATATGGCGTCCATGTCGATTGGATGCTGTTGTCGCGGAATGCATAATGTCCCTGAAAATGGATGTGCTGCCAAGCGACGGGCGAGATTCGTTTGAGCATATCCAGTGCCTCTGGTTTCCCTCAACCTCGTAACGGTTTAGTAGTCCTTTATCAATGCCGATTTAAAACGGATACACCCCCATTACGTTCTCATACGGCTTATGCGTTGGGAGCGATCTCCCGCTAACTCTTTACCATACTCGCCGTACGCTGATTTTTCAGGCGGTAGCGATCGGTACGATGCGTGTATGGTGCGGCAGGCGAGACGTGACGTCGGCAAACGTCTGGTAGCCCGCCAAATACACCTCTTCCACTTTCAGAGATTTCATAAAGCTTTCAGCCTGGGCATTGTGATAGGGATTTTTCTGGCGCATTCATGGAACCCATCAGCCCGTATTCGTTCAATGTCTGGGGATAACGCCAGCTGGCCGGATCCTGTCCCGCAGCCTTTACTCGGGTGCGCTTTCCGCCTGCAGGCAAATTCAAATCCTGTGTGCGGCAGCAGACAGACACCTGCGCCCATAGCGCACAATCTTGTATTCAGGCACTACAGGGAGTCACCATCATGTTGCGAAGCATCAAGGATCTCGAAGGCTTTGCCGCCGAGGCTACCGACGGCCTGATCGGCCACGTCAAGGATTTCTATTTCGATGACGAGGCTTGGACGATCCGCTTTCTCGTGGTCGAAACGGGTGCGTGGCTCGAAGGCCGCAAGGTGCTGATCTCCCCGGTCGCAATCGGCGTGCCCGACTGGGTCCGGCGGCTCCTGCCTGTCTCGGTCACGCGCGAGCAGGTCAGGAAGAGCCCGGATGTAGACAGCCAGAAACCGATCTCGCGACAGCATGAAGTCGAGAACTACGCGTACTACGGCTTCCCGTATTACTGGGGTGGGCTTGGGATCTGGGGTGACAGCATGCGACCGGAGATGATGCTCGCGGATT
>JBDTKY010000028.1:0-6382 GCA_039935055.1 Nitrosospira sp. | reverse complement strand
CCAGACTGCCGGGAGTCAGATCGCCCCCGCACATGACATGGGCGATCTTGGTGCCGATCAGGTAATCATGCTCGGAAATGAAGTTGCCTTCACGCATGTTGACGAGCATGCCCTTGATGGTGGCAATACCTGTCGAGCCGGCCACGGAAATATTGCGGGCTTTTAACGGTGGACGATAGCCCGCTTCAGCCAATGCTAGCGCCTGTGCCTTGGCGACATGCAATAATTCAAATCGGTTCATTACGATCGGGTCGGCGCGGCGCAGATATCCCAGCTCCTTCGCCTGCTCAGCGCTTTTTGCCAGCTGTGCGGTTGCCACACTCTGAAAATAATTTTTCACCAGCGGAAAAGGATCACCATCTTTTGAGTTTTGCGATGCTCGCAGGGCCAGTTCCTTGCAGCCGCCACCCGCTGGCAATAAACCCACGCCCGCCTCTACCAGGCCAATATAGCTTTCCATTGTGGCTACCGCCCGGTCGCAGTGCATCACAAATTCGCAGCCGCCGCCCAGGGCAAGTCCGTCCACCGCCGCCACGGTGGGGATCATGGAGTACTTCAAGTCTTGCGAAGTCTGTTGAAACTGCGCCACCATTGCTTCGACTTCCGCCAGTCTTCCCGCCATCAGGGCATCGGCAAGATTAAGACTCCGCGCCGCTTTGAGTACCGCAGACTGTGCCGTTTTTTTGAGTTTTTTTGCCAGCATGTTTAAAGGAGAAGGCGGCTCCCCGCTTTTCAGCCGTTCCGTGGCTTTTTGCAGATTGGCGCCAACGGAAAACGGAGGCTCAGTCTGCCAGATCACTAATGCACGCCACTTTCGCTCCGCTTCATCAATGGCTTGCTGTATTCCATCCAGTACATCGCTACTGACGGTATGCATCTTGCTCTTAAAGCTGAGAATGGCCACGCCATCATCGTGAGCACCGTCAACCGTATGCCACATTCGCACCGAATCAGTCTCAAATATGGTTTCGCCGTATTGCACTTCCTCGCCCAGGAGCCGGTCCGGAAACAATTGCCGCTTGTACACAGGTAACGCTGAACGCGAGCGAAAGATATTTGTGGATGGCACATAAGACCCATGCGACCTGTGAACACCCTGAACACCCTGAACACCCTGGTTTACGCCCCGATTGATACCTTGCCCCATTTCCGCAACCCACGCCGGCAACGGTGCCTCGCTCATGCTTTTGCCCGCGGCAATATCCTCGTTGATCCATGCGGCAATCTCTCCCCAGCCTGCGGCCTGCCAGATTTCAAACGGCCCCTGATTCCAGCCGAAACCCCACCGCATGGCAAAATCGAGATCGCGGGCATTGTCGGCAATCCCGGCAAGGTGGACGGCGCAATAGTGAAACAGATCACGGAATATTGCCCACAGAAATTGTGCTTGTGGATTCTGGTTTGCTCGCAGCACGGCAAATTTATCGGCAGGATTTTTACGTTTGAGCAATTCTTTTATGTCGTCGTCAGCCGTAACCGAAGAAAGACGATATTTTTCCGTGGCAAGATCGAGCACTTGGATTTCTTTGCCCACTTTCTGATAAACCCCGCGTTTGGTTTTTTGCCCGAGCGCATTGCTGCTTATCAAGGCTTGCAGCCATTCCGGCACGGCATAGTACTTGTGCCATGGATCGTCCGGCAGCGTATCGCGCATGGTATTAATCACATGCGCGAGGATATCAAGCCCCACCACATCGGCGGTACGGAAAGTAGCGCTTTTGGGACGGCCGATCAAAGGACCGGTTAACGCATCCACCAAGTCAAACCCGAGACCGAATTCCTTGGCGTGATGCATGGTAGCGAGCATGGAAAACACGCCTACCCGATTGGCAATGAAATTGGGTGTATCCTTTGCACGGATTACTCCCTTGCCCAGATAAGTGACCAGGAATTTTTCGAGGTCGTCAAGCATCGCACTGTCGCTTTCCTCGCAGGCGATCAGCTCTACCAGGTGCATATAGCGCGGCGGATTGAAAAAATGGATACCGCAAAAACGATGCCGCAGGTTTTCGGGAAACGCCTGTGCCAACTGATTGATGGAGAGCCCTGACGTGTTGCTGGCAAAAATCGTGTGCTCGCCGAGATAAGGTGCTATTTTTTTATATAATTCCTTTTTCCAGTCCATGCGCTCAGCGATGGCTTCTATCACGATATCGCAGTTCCTAAGCGACTCAAGATGCTGGTCGTAGTTCGCGGGCTGGATAAAAGCTGCCTTGCCCGGGATTGAGAGTGGTGCGGGCTCATGTTTTTTCAGATTCTCTATTGCCTTGGTTACAGTGGCGTTGGGGTCGCCCTGCTCAGCAGGAAGTTCTAACAACAGCGTTTCGACACCGGCATTAATCAGGTGTGCTGCAATCTGCGCTCCCATCACTCCGGCGCCCAGAACGGCGGCTTTGCGCACGATGAATTTACTATTATTCAATATCGCCTCCAATTTGATCCGTTTTTTTACACAGGCAAAATCCAGATTCGCGAGCATCTGCTTTGCGAATCGCCCGCTTAACCCGTTTCGTCTCAATACCCTGTTGCTTCTCAGTTGCCAACTGCGAACGTTTCCTCATATTAGACGTGCGCTACGTCGACATTTTTTATTAGTGTCCCCAGTTGGCAATGAGTAGGCAAAATGAATTGTCAGAGGAGCTTGAAAAGATTTTGAATTTTTTTAGGCATTCCTCATTCCTGCGGAACGACTCGCGGCTTGCGATTTTCATCCACTGCCACATATGTTAGTACCGCGTCGGTTACCCTGCAGCATATTTCATCACTCCCCTGACGCAATCCGCGCTGGGCATAGACTGCAACGTCCACCGTGATGGAGGTGCGCCCAACCTTGACGATGCTGGCGTAGAAGCTCACCACATCGCCGACGAAGACTGGCTGTTTGAAAACAAAGGAATTTACCGCCACGGTGGCTACTCGCCCGCGGGCACGGCGGATCGCAGGCAGACTACCTGCAATGTCTACTTGCGACATGATCCAGCCGCCAAATACATCGCCAGCATAATTAGTATCCGTTAGCATCGGCATGAGGCGCAGTATCGGATCTTGCCCGTGTGGTAGCGATGTATGGATTTCTGTATTAATATTCATTTTGCGCGCCATTGTTTCGGAATAAGGAGAGGTACCAAATTACGAGCTCTGCAAGTATCCATCTGCATGGGTTGCCCGTATCTGTCGTGCCTCTTGATAAGTCAGATACGCAGTTGCCCTCAAACTCGATTTATAAAACCGCCCTTAATATCTCCGCTTTAATCTCTGCGGGTTCAATTCCCCTCCCCTTGGGGCGAACGCTGGCTGAAAGCCAGCGTATTGTAAGAGCGCAATTAATACCCCGCTGCTTGCGGCGGGATGCTTGATTATCTGTTAGTGTCCTTCATAGAGTTTATCCACTTTTGTCTTGTAACGGTCCAGTACCTGCGCCCGGCGCAGTTTCAGGGTGGGCGTGAGCATATCGTTCTCAATAGTCCATGGTTCCGGCATCAGTGCTACCCGATATACTTTTGCGTAGCCAGGGAATTCGCGTATCTGATGAGCAATCCTTCCCAGCAGGATTTCTTCAAGCTTCTGGTCTTGCAATAAATGCCGCCAGTCACGATCAAGATTATATTGCCCCGATACGCTTTCCCAATGACTGGAATTCAGAACCACAAGCGCACCTAAATATGAACGCCCTTCGCCCACCAGCATTACCTGTTCGAATATCGAATCGCGCAAAATCGCTGTTTCCATATCCCCGGGCGAAATTTTCTCACCGGTGGACATAACAATAATTTCCTTCAGACGCCCAGTGATGGTTATTCGGCCGTGTTCATCAATGCGTGCGATATCGCCGGAATTAAGCCAGCCGTCAGGTGTCAGAATTGACTCGGTGGCTTCCGGATCATTCCAGTAACCCAGCATTACATTGGGGCCGCGAATCAGCAATGCATTGTTCTCACCGAGTTTCACTTCGACATCCGGAATAGGCCGCCCCACACTCGATGGGACATTGTCCTCGAAGGTGTTGCTGCATACTACAGGACTGCTTTCAGTCATGCCGTAGCCTTGCAGGATGGGTAGCCCAAGACCGATGAACACTCGCGAAACTTCGGCTGGCAAAGCCGCCCCGCCGCTCATCGCACCGCGAAGCCGCCCGCCCAGTTTGCTCATTACCTTCTTCGCTACCAGTATTTCCAGCAGCGGCCATAACAGGTGCGATAGCCGCCAGGAACTCCGCCCCTGCTGATATTCGAAACGGCTGGAACCTGTTTCGACCGCCAGGGCAAACAGTTTGCGGTTTAAAGCGGGTCCTTCCGCGAGCTTGGTACGAATTCCGGCGTAAACCCGCTCATAGATTCTCGGTACCGAAACCAGAATAGTCGGGCGAATGATCAGCAAATCTTCCTGCAGTTGTTGAATCGAACGGGCGTAGGCGACAGCGGCCCCGCACATCATTGGGACGTAATAACCCGCCGTACGCTCAAAAGTATGCGAAAGAGGCAGAAATGAAAGCAGCAGATCATCTCGCCACACTGGCACACTCTGCGTGCAGCCATGGGTATTCGTGAGTATATTGTGATGACTCAGCATCACCCCCTTCGGCCGGCCCGAGGTGCCGGAGGTGTATATGATAGTGGCCAACTGATGCGGATCGCGGTTGGCATGCTGTACCTCTTCCGCTTTCCCGGGCAGCCAGTCATGCAGCGCAAGCACGAGACCGCCGGCGGCTTTTTCAGGGCTGCTCTGAATCGTCACGACACGCGCCAGATCGTCCATATGATTGCACACTTCGGAAAACGTGTGCCACTGCGCCAACTCTTCCAGCAATAATACCTTGACGCCAGCGTCGCGCAGAATATAGGCCGCGTTCTCGGCACGATCAGCTGTGTAAAGAGGCACGACCACGAGTCCCAGCCGTAGCGCAGCGTGTTCGAACATCACCCATTCCGGACAGTTTCTTAACATTATCGCTACCCGATCGCCTGGAGTCAGATTCTCCCGGGAAAGAGCAGCTTGCCAGCGTGCGACGCCCTCATCCATCTGCTCCCAGGTGAGGTCGCGCCATTTGCCGCTGGACCGGTCGTAATCCCGGTAAGCTACCATCTGGGGCGAGCGGCGTACTCGCTCGCGGAATAGGCCATCAAGCGTTCCGGCTGTTTCTACCCGGATAATGTCAGCTGGGTCATGTTGACTGATATGCATGATTATCTCTAACCCCGTGTACTTTTATCGGGCTCAATAGCGATGAATTCAGCCTCTGACGGCTCTACATCATGTGTCACCTTTGCCGGTTCAGCTTGTAACCTTCTGCCAAAGTCCGGCGGAAAATCGTCCACCATGATGACGCGGCGGCGCAAGGAATCCATTTTTCCCATTAACTCCAATTCGGTGGTAGTGATGACCCTCTGTTTGAGTGCAGCCGCGATTTTCTCGTCATGCTGTGCGGGAATTCGCCCCGCTTTGACTGCTGCACGCAGTTTGGTTTCTACCGCTTCACTTACGACTGCGCACTGTAACGCCTGTTCCAGGACGCCGAGCGGTTCATCAGCGGATGCGGGGATGTAAATACCAGCAGTCAGGCGGTCGCGCGCCTCTCCCGGTGCCAGCATCAACTTCGCTACCTTGTGGCCTAATTCATCCGACGGCGGCGAGAATGACTTGCCCAGAGGAAACACAAGAAATCGAAGCAGGTGCACCCCGGCAGCGCGGCCAGGAAAATTATCCAGCAGACCATCGAATGCCTGCTGCATGCGATAAAGTGCATCCTGTATCGACCAGTGCAGCAGCGGTAAATCAGCTGCGGGGCGATCGTCGTCCTTAAAGCGCTTTAATGTTGCCGAGCATAAATAAAGCATGCTGAGAATATCACCAAGGCGGGCGGACAATTTTTCCTTTCGTTTCAGCGATCCGCCCAAAACAAGGAGCGATATATCGGCGAGCAGAGCGAAAGCAGCGGAGAAACGCGTCAGCTGACTATAGTAACCTTGCACTTCAGGGCCAACACTGCCAGGAGCGCTCGCAAGATAGCCGCCGGTCAGTCCATGTAACAGCGAACGCATGCCATTGCCGATACTGAAAACAACGTGACCCATCAATGCGTGGTCAAATTCCACCGAGGCGCGCGCAGCATTGCTGTTACTTGCTGCGCGAATCTCCTTTAGCACATAAGGGTGGCAGCGTATCGCTCCCTGACCGAAAATAATCATATTACGGGTCAGGATGTTGGCGCCCTCCACCGTGATGCTGACAGGAATATGCTGATAACTGCGCCCCAGGTAGTTGCTGGGCCCCAGGCAAATACCCTTGCCACCATGCACATCCATCGCATCGTTAATCGCCTGGCGTCCGCGCTCGGTGAGATGATATTTGACGATGGCCGAGATGACCGAGGGCTTCTCGCCCA
>JBDTKY010000027.1:0-8646 GCA_039935055.1 Nitrosospira sp. | reverse complement strand
ATCATCGTGCAGCAATGGATGTGTGAGGCTGTGACACCTGCCAGGAGACCACTGAAACTCTCCTGAATACGCATCGTGCTCAAATTGGAGTCAATAGTAACCGTCGCCGAACCGGTCCCCGGAGAAGCATTCGCCGGGGATTCGCTTGGACCATTGAGCACGGCTGTGTAAACTGATTTTTGAGCGGCGGCCGGCATTGCAACTACGGCCGCGAGCAGGCATCCTGCAAGCAAGGTACTGAGTTTCATCATCGCTTATCCTTTAAATGGGTTGGACTGCTCGAATGGGTTGAACTGCTCGATGCCGCAAAAATGTCAGCGAATCTTGACGGTAATGGATTAGGTAATGGATTACCGAAATACGAGAAGCCAAGGGTATTTTACACATCGACACCGGTTTTTCAATAGTGTTTTCTGACCGTTGCATGCCGGTTGAAGAGCGGCTTAAACTCGTGAGGTTTTTTGTTAAATTAAAGAAATTTTTTACTTCTGGCTCATACAGGTACTATTGAACTCTGACGCATCACCAAATGGAGAGGCGCGATTTCGCTATTTTTGAATAGCTCCAGTCAATATGTTTAAGAATCTAACCATCAAGTCGCGTCTGATCTTTATTCTTTCCTTCCTGGTAGTCTTCCTGCTGGGAATCGAAGTGCTTGGCCTGTTCGGTATGAGTAGTTCGATCAATGGCTTGAAAACTGTTTATTATGATCGCGCCATCCCACTCAAACAGGTCGCCGATATTAAATCGCTCCTGCTGCAAAACCGCCTCGCCATCACGTCGGCCCTGATGATGCCGAGGCCCGAGATTATTGAAAGCAGAACTGCAGCAGTTGAAGAGGATCTCGAGGAGATGGCTCGGCTCTGGCAAGCTTACATTACGACCCATCATACTCCCGAGGAAAAAAAGCTGGCCGCGGTGTTCGCGGAGAATCGGGATAAATTTATCGCGGAGGGCGTGAATCCGGCAGTAGCCGCTTTACGCACAAATCAAATGGGCGAAGCGTACCGCATCCTGGTAGAAAAGATTCGCCCGCTCTATATGCCAGTCGATGCAAGCATGAAGGTGCTCTATAAGCTGCAACTGGATGAGATTAGCCGGGAATATAACCGGGAACAGAGCCGCTACGAAACTATTCGAAACCTTCTTATCGCGTCGATAGCCATTGCTTTGGTGCTGGCCGCGCTGATCAGCCTTGTATTAATCCGCGGGATTTTTCAGCCGCTGGAAGACGTAGTGAAGATTGCCCGTGGCGTTGCCGCAGGCAATTTAACGCAGAAAATCGAAGTCCGCTCCAATGATGAGATTGGCCATCTCATGCAAGCGCTGAAGGAGATGAGGGACAGCCTGGTGGAGACCATCGGCCAGGTGCGCGAGAGCGAGGCGCATACCCGCGCGTTACTCAATAATCTGATTGACGGGGTGGCGTCGGTTAATGAACAGGGCTTGATTAGAACCTTCAATCCGGCCGGGGAACGTATTTTTGGCTATACGGAAAAGGAGATTATCGGGCAAAATGTCAGCCTGCTGTTCCCTGTGCCGGAACCAGGGCAAAGCAATCATACTGACTATTTCAAGCGCTATCCGGATACCGGAAAATCCAGACCTCGCGGGGTGACTCAAGAAGTGGCGGGATTGCGCAAGGATGGCACAGCGTTTCCCATGGACCTTGCGGTGGTCGAGATGCATGACGGGGATTACCCCATGTATGTCGGCATCATGCGTGACATCAGTGAGCGCAGACTGGCGGAGGATCAGAAGGCCCGCTTGATGAATGAATTGGAAAGCGCCAATGAGGAACTGAGAAGTTTCGCTTATGTGGTATCTCACGACCTGAAAGCGCCGCTGCGCGCTATCGGCGCGCTGGCGGATTGGCTTTCCACGGATTATGCGGATAAATTTAATGACGAAGGTAAAGAACATATGCGCCTGCTGGTCAACCGGGTGCACCGCATGGGCAATTTGATCGACGGTATTTTGCAATATTCGCGGGTTGGCCGCGTAAGAGAGGCGCTGGTCTCGGTAGACCTCGGACAGGTGGTGCGGGAGGTGATTGATCTCCTCTCTCCCCCGGCGAATGTCACTATCAGCGTCGAGAATTCCTTGCCGGTTATTATCGCGGAACCGACCCGCATCCAGCAGATATTTCAAAACTTGCTTTCCAATGCCATTAAATACGCAGATAAGCCCCAATGTAAAATTCGTATCGCCTGTAGCGATGAGGGCGAGCACTGGAAGCTTAGCATCACCGACAATGGGCCTGGCATTGAGTCGCGCCATTTCGAGAAAATATTTCAGCTATTCCAGACGCTCGCCCCGCGTGACCGGATAGAAAGTACCGGTGTGGGCTTGGCGCTGGTGAAAAAAATCGTGGAAATATACGGCGGGCATATCTGGATCGAATCTACAATCGGTGAAGGCAGTACGTTTTTCTTCACCCTGCCCCGAACCGCAGGAATTGCTAACTCAAAGTAAAGGAAAAAACGTGAAAATTACCAACAAACCCATTCTCCTCGTAGAAGACGATCGAGTGGACACCATGACAGTCATGCGCGCCCTGAAGGAGATTCACGTAACAAATCCGCTTGTACATCTGGAAAATGGAGAGGAGGCAGTGCATTATTTGCAAGACCCCGCGAGCGAGAAACCATGCATTATTCTGCTTGACCTGAACATGCCCATCATGAATGGCATCGAATTTCTACATGTGGTGAAGCGTGATGATCAATTAAAGCGTATTCCGGTGGTGGTGCTGACGACATCAGAGGAACAACAGGATAAGGTAAACAGTTTCAACATGGGGGTAGCAGGCTACATGGCCAAACCAGTCGATTATCGGCAGTTTGTCGAGGTCATGCGTTCCATTGATGCTTATTGGACCATTAGCGAGATGCCGTAACAGGAGCGGCTACAGACCATTTCCGGATTCCCACCCACTGGTTTTTCTATGGCCAAACCGCTGATTCGCATACTCCTCGTCGAGGACGACATGGTGGATCGCATGGCCTGCCGCCGCGCTCTTGCGCAGGTTCCAGACTATGAATTCGTGCTTTCCGAAGCCGAAACCGGCATGGAGGGACTGCAACTCGTCCATACGCAAAAGCCAGACTGTATTTTACTCGACTACCACCTGCCGGACCTGAACGGCCTGGAGTTTCTGGCGAGGCTGGCCGATGACGCAGGCAATATTTCCACACCCGTAATGATGCTGACAGGCGCGGACAACGCCACAATCGCCGTGGCGGCCATGAAGCGCGGCGCACGGGATTACCTGCTCAAGGATGTCGACCGGCAATACCTTGAATTGCTGCCCGCCATCATCCAACGCATACTGGCCGAGCGGCGGATGCTGATGGAAAAGAAGCTGACGGAAGACAAACTGTTCCAGGCGGAGGCCAAATACCGCTCGCTGGTCGAAAAAATTCCTGCCATCGTTTATATCGTCGCACTGGATGGGACGAATCAGTTCCTTTATGTCAGTTCTCAAATCAAGACTCTCGGTTTCTCCCCGGAACAATGGTTGGCCGATCCGGAAATCCATCTCGCCCGGATTCACCCGGAGGATCGGGTCTACGCGCTCGAAGAGCGTGCAAAAAGCCGCACTACCGGCACTTCCCTTCGCTGCGAATACCGTCTGCTTTGCCGGGATGGAACGGTTCTATGGCACCGTGACGAAGCAAGCGTGGTACAGGATGAGTCGGGGCGCTCGTTATTTCTACAGGGTATCCTGGTCGACATCAACGAAAGCAAACGGGTGGAAGAGGAATTGCGGCAACACCGTTATCGCCTCGAAGAACTGGTGGCAAAGCGCACTGATGAGTTGGCGAAGGTGAATGAATCATTGCGCCGGGACATTGTCGAGCGCAAGCTAATCGAAGTGGAGCTGACAAAAGCCAAAACCGATGCGGAGAAAGCCAATCTTGCAAAATCGGATTTTCTTTCCAGCATGACTCATGAGTTGCGTTCTCCGGTCAATGTCATGCTCGGTTTTACCCAGTTGATGGAGTCTGCCTCCCCGCCGCCGGCGCCTGCCCAGATGACGATGATTAAAGAAGTTGCCGGTGCAGGATGGTATCTGCTGGAGCTGATTAACAAAATCCTCGACCTGGCCGCCATCGAATCCGGCCGGCTTATAGTTTTGGAGGAACCGATTTGTGTGGCGGATATCTTGTGCGAATGCCGGACCATGAGCGAACCACAGGCGCAGGAGCGCGGCATCCACCTGATCTTTCCCTCGCCAGATACAAATTTTTTTGTCAAGGCCGACCGGACCCGGGTGAAGCAGGTTCTAATCAACCTTCTATCCAATGCAATCAAATACAACCGTGACGAAGGTACCGTCGAAGTAAGCTGTAATAGAGTAGCGCCCGAGCGTATACGCATCAGTATCAGGGACACCGGACCCGGATTGCCTCCGGAAAAGCTGGCGCAGCTTTTCCAGCAATTCAATCGGCTCGGACAAGAGACCGGATCTGTCGAGGGCACAGGCATCGGCCTGGTGGTATCGAAACAATTGGTCGAACTTATGGGAGGTTCAATCGGTGTGGAAAGCACCGTCGGGATGGGTAGCATATTCTGGTTCGAATTGATCTCGGACGATGCGCCCCAGCTGGCCGCGAGAGAAGATATCTAAGCGCCTGCCACGAAAGTTTAAGCTTATAAGCTGAGGAGCTCTTGAATAAGCCCCGAGTTTGCTGTTAAGCACCGCCTGTACCCTCATCATGATTTTGCATGATTACCCCGAATAAAATCTATATTCCTGCCTTCGCCTGCCTACACCAGCGGCGGCAAAGTACCGCCACGTTTCAAGGCGCCCGCATCCCGCTGCGGGGTCACACCTTCCTGCGGAAGGCACTGCTCCTCCCTGCGCGGTCGCACCATTCCGCATCGTTACGCCTTGCCCTGCACCCCAAAACCACGCACTCCGCCCCATCCAACTGCCGGATTTAGGTTAAAAATAGTTCCAAAGGGTTACTTATGAAAATCCTAAAGAACTATTTATCAAAGCAATTCCGGTCTCCATACTGTCTGACTGGTATTTAAAGGAAGGAGACCATGAGAAAAAGGGGTTCGCTCCACCAATGTTTTCATGGCTGTCACAGCGATAGTAAGTATGACAAATACCCTTGTCGCTTGCATACCCGCACAAGCAACTGAAAAAGCTCTTCAGCGATGCTGGAAAGTCTTAAAAAGGCGAAATAGCGGGAGCATGCCGAATCATCTGAACCAGACCAGACGACAAGGATAGGGGTGGTAGACCCACGTGAAATAAGCAATTTACAATAAGCTTATCAAAAAGAAGAAGAGTTTGCCGGATAGGGGAAGAGTAATGACTGAAACTACCGCAAATGTTGGCGCGTTCTCGATAGAGTTTTTCCCTCCGAATGACGAGCGCTTAATTGAAATCCGCCGTACTTGGGATTCCATGCTGGCGTTCTGCCTCAATTCAGATTTACCGCATCAAAGTCCGGATTTTTTCCATTATCTTCAGGATACGGAAGACGCACTGAATATCAGTCTGCTGGCAGTGCGCGCAGGTGGGACTCGTGATGTAGTGGGCATCGTTCCGCTGCGCATAATGCCTTTCCATCTCGGATATTCCGTCGGCCAAGCTTTGCTGGTGGAGACAGGTTTCCCTTCCGTGACGATCCTCGACAGCGAGCCACTGCTTCCTGAATCACCCGAGCTTTATTACGAATTATTCGGCAACATACTGAATAAATATAAATCTTGTTCAGTTATATGCATGCAGCAAGTGCCTACGAATAGCTTCCTGTGGAAGTACATACAAAGCTCTCCGACGCTTCAGCGCCAATTTCTCGTGCATGTGCCGCAAGGTGTGCGCAATTGTCACCGCATTCCGGTGCCACCCACCGAGAACGCATATATGGAGAAAATGTCGGCGAAAAGGTGTTACAACCTGCGTCGCCAGGAAAAACTGTTGAGCCATGCCGGCAACGGTATCCTTGAACTGGTGAGAATCGACAAGCCGGAACAACTGCCTCTGTTCTTCAGTGCTCTCGACCGCCTCGCACCGGATAGGGTAAGAAAACAAAAACACGATTTAACTCATTCAGAATATTTCTCCCTGGCTGAAAAAGGACTACTACTCTGTTATGTGCTGAAGTGCGGAGAACAGCCCTGTGCGCTTTCAATGGGCTTGCGTTATGGCCCTGTCCATCGAATCTACAAGTTCTATCATGACAGTGCGCTCGCACGGTTTTCGCCAGGCACCACCTTGCAGCAGATGCTCATCCGGGACGTAATCTCCATTGGTGGTATTAGCTCGATCGATCTGGGGTTCGGAAGCCCTGCTTATGAACACACTTCAACGAACGAAATCGAACAGCGCGGTGAGATCACCCTGTTTAGGCGCACATTCACGAATCGCCTGCACATAGCCAGCCATACGTTTTTTTCGATTCTCGTTGCACGAATAAAGAAGCTGCGGATAGCATTGACAACTTAGCGAAGTAATCGGCCCGACGGCCGCAAGACGTTATGAAGAAACATAAATGAGCCTCATGCGGTAAGGTAAAAGACGCGCTGTAGAAGACCGATTAGCGTGATCTTGGGGCGTGCGCGTCTGTACCTAGCTGTTGACGCTGTAGGAAAACTTCTTTCCCGCGTGCGTTGCGGGCAAACCCGGCAATCTCTTATTCGAAAATTCTTTAGTTTTCTTTCGGTTTTGGCTCCCCATACAGGGTGTTGGTCTTCTATATGCTGCAATGAGATACGCCGGATAAAGGAATTGACAGGAAAAAGCGGAACCAAAGCCGATTATTACGGACTAACCCTTTGATGTATCTCTATAAAGACCTTCTTTAAAAAGATGTCATTAGCTATTTTTCGGGGGTTATTGATGCGTATTTTTGAAGTGCAAAGTTCCAGGCAAGCTCATCCGCAAGATTTGAAATCTATCAGCTGAGCTCCCAAAATAGCTGCGATTAAGTTCGGTATCGCACAGTATTTTTTTACAGTTGGATTATCTTCTGCAAAACATTCTGTGGCGTTCGATACGGACAGAGGATAGGGGGTTTTGTTGACGTACTTTTGTTACAGGCTTTTAGAAGGAGAAAAAAGTGAAGAAACATGATCATGATGACGCATTCACCTCCTTTTCTGCTTTGCTTGATAAAGGAGCGGAAGTTTTTACGAAAAAAAAATTCAAACATTCTCAATCAAAGCTCCAGGAACGCTGGGACGATACCGAGCAAAACCGGCGAGAAAAAAAATCATTTACCTTGAAATTAAAGTCCCGCAGGGACGAGTTTGACTTGGGCTAGTCGAAGACTAATAGCGCACCGCCGTCGCACGCAACGTGCGGGGATAGTCCATCAATAGTAAAGCCGATTATGACTTCTGCTGTAACGTGCCGCAAATCCCACAATGATAACGCTGATACTAAAATCATAGCCAAATTCATGACACGCCCTATTCTACGGTATCTCGCTCTGCCCCTTCTTGGATTTCTGTCTTGATGTCCCGATTAAGCCGGAACTGTGCAGATAAAAATTGGTCGAATTTAAATATATCGTTGCATGAAGCGTATTAAATATTGCATGTAATCCGGATGTCCGCTATTGATGCAGCGAAGACAAAGGCTGATAAATGCGTCAACTGAAATCCGCTATTTTTTTTGCGGATAGTAGCAGCCTGTCGGACTTGAAGAATCGAAGCAAAAAAGCGACTGAGTGAGGATAGATTTTGACGATTTTGAAGGCCAATAGTTGTTCTATTGGTCGGAAAAGCGGCGAAATATAGGCCAGCCAGACGCTTTTACAGCCGATTTCCTTTAAGTCCGACAGACTGCTAGTTTTATTAGAACACATACTTTATTAAAAAATACGATAAATTCATGGCGGCAATTGCCGAAAAGCTGGCGTAATTTAGTGGAAAAACTCGTTATTATAATCAACTCTGAAAGGTTTCCCTGGTTTTCCCCTTTCCAATCAGGTTAGCTGATGAGTACCCTAATCAGTCTTCATAGAATTCATGGAGATATTCGTAGCCGATATTGACCCCTTAACCAGGCAGAGGCAAAATACTGGATGATCGTATCGCTGTTACGGATTTCAATCGCAGGAAGAAATTTGCCTATCGTGAATTTCGAGATCCCAAGCTCGGTGCTGGCCTCGCCGAACATCGTTGCCGGGTAAATCGCCCGTCTTGGTGGATGCCTTTCGGGAATGCTGAACTCAGGTGCCAGTGGGTTTAGCTTATTCCCACGTATCCCGCATACTTAAAGAATGACTGTGTGCGTCACACCCATACTAAAGGGAAGTCCCAGAATGTCACATTGGTTCAAAGATAATTCACAATCCATTGGACATACTCCGCTGATTCGGCTCAATCGCATCACCGACAATGCGTCAGCGACAGTATTGGCCAAGATCGAAGGGCGCAATCCCTCTTATTCCGTAAAATGCCGCATTGGCACAGCTATGATCGAGGACGCCGTACACCGCGGACTACTCGGTTCTGGAAAAGAACTGGTGGAGCCGACCAGCGGCAATACTGGCATTGCACTGGCATTCGTTGCTGCCGCGCGCGGCATACCATTGACCTTGACCATGCCGGAAACAATGAGCCTGGAACGTCGCAAGCTGCTCGCCGCTTATGGCGCAACATTGATTCTGACGGAAG
>JBDTKY010000026.1:0-11963 GCA_039935055.1 Nitrosospira sp. | reverse complement strand
CCCAGCGCTGCAGCGATTTCGCGATCACGCCCGGTTAACGGTTGCGCCACACCGGTGGCACCCGCGTTAAGATTGCCGCGTGTTTCACCCGGTCTGGGAATGCGGGCAAGTGTGTAAGGCACTGGTTCGCCAGCGATGAGCAGAATGCGTTTATCGCCTTGCGTGATTTCGGGAATGTACCGCTGAACCATGATCGTACGTGTGCCGTAATGGGTGAGGGTTTCTATGATCACACTGATGTTGTGATCGGTACTGTGAATGCGAAATACGCTGGCCCCTCCCATGCCGTCGAGCGGCTTGAGCACAATGTCGTGGTGTTCGGCCAGAAAATTGCGAATCAGAGATTCCTGCCGGGTCACCAGTGTAGGCGGGGTAAATTGCGGGAACTTGGCGATGGCGAGCTTCTCGTTGTGATCGCGCACCGCCCGCGGGCTGTTGAAGACACGCGCCCCCGAGTTTTCCGCCAATTCCAGCAAGTAAGTGCTATAGACATACTCCATGTCGAACGGGGGGTCCTTGCGCATCAAGACTGCATCAAATTCCTGCAGCGGGATTTCCTCCGGTTCATCTGTCCGATACCAGCGATGCCCGTCTACTCGATCTACTCCACTGGCCAATTCCAGCGCCCGCGCAAACCCGACTGTCTGGCCACCCTTCCACGCCAGGTCTCCCTGTTGCAGGGTAAACAACTGATGATTGCGGGAAACGGCTTCCCGCAGCATGGCATAGCTCGAATCCAGGGATTAACGCAGTTCGCCCAGAGTATAAAGTTCCGGGGAGAAAGCAGTTTTGTATTTTTGTGGAAGCTCATCCATCGCCGCATTGGCTTGGTCGCGTGTAAGATAAATTCCGTATGTAACTCTGAAATGAGCCTGACCCTCGTTGTTCACCGGATGCATATACAAGCCGGATAAATTAACCAGATTCTGGGCACGGATCAAAAACCGTTCCATACGGTCGGGCTGGATATT
Organism: Nitrosospira sp.; assembly: GCA_039935055.1. Classification (GTDB taxonomy): domain Bacteria; phylum Pseudomonadota; class Gammaproteobacteria; order Burkholderiales; family Nitrosomonadaceae; genus Nitrosospira. The sequence continues at coordinate 10,992 of JBDTKY010000026.1, read as the reverse complement.
ATCGGTGACAAATAATTGAATGCTATAGTAACTTTTATCCATCGTAGCCATAATTTGTTTGGTCGCCTCAACTCTCTGCTCCAGCAACTTATGACCCGCCAACTTAACTCCGCCAATATCCAATTTGACCATACTGTGTTGTTCGGTTGCAGCGGCCAACTTACCTTGCTCGGAAACAATCGTTCCTGCCACAGGTTCGGGGGGTGCGGGGGATTCAGATTTAGATACAGACGCCGAAGCGGGAGCGGTGCTGGGAACAACTATTGCAGCCGCAGGGGGGTACACGGGTGCCGAGACCGGGGCTGATGTTGTCATTTCCATTAGCACCGAAGCAGCAAGAGGTGTTTGCGCAGAGCGCAGCGCTTGCCAGCCCAGCGCGCCAAACGCTATGACAGCAAGTACAGCGGTCGTGCCGGCGATGCGGCGGCTCAGAAAATATGACCAATTCCGCCAGATGGGATGGCGCTTGATTCCAGATTCTTTAATGGCCGCCTTGACATGATGCGCGTCGATGTCACGAGTATTGACGGTAGATGCCGCTAGCATGGATTTATCGGCAAGAATGTTTATTCGTTGGGTAAGCCCGCCGGAAGCCATGGTAATCAGTCTTACCGCTTCGGAAGAAAAAATATCTGGACCGCGATAGCCTGCTGCACGCATGCGGAGCTTCAGGTAGTCATTCACCGCATTAGCGTTGAATGGTTGCATGGCAAAATGATGGGTGACACGATTCTTGAACTGCCGCATTTTTGGCAAAGCCAGCGTGCCCTCCAGTTCGGTCTGACCAAACAGGACAATTTGCAGCAGCTTGTGGCGGACTGATTCAAGGTCATATAGCAGCCGTAACTCTTCCAGTGTCTCCGCCGTAATGGTATGAGCTTCATCCACCAGTAATATTACTTGCCCGCCCGTGGCATATCTCTCAACCAGCGCATTTTTTAGATCGCATATCGCAACAGTGGTAGCTGCGTGGGGAATGTGGCTTACAGCCAGTTCAGACTTTAACTCGCCAGCAACTGAATGGAGAAGCTCTTCTCGCGACAAATCTGGTTTGGCGAGATAAATGGATTTTATCTGAGGGGGCAATCGTTTCATCAATAAGCGGCAAAGCGTAGTTTTGCCGCTACCGGCTTCTCCGATAACCTTGATGATGCCCTCGATGCCCTCACCATGCGTAAGCACATAAATGAGTGCGTCCAGCGTTGCGCCTCTGTTGGCCCCGTCATAAAAAAAATTAGTGACAGGAATATGGGCAAATGGCTGTTCAGAAAGTCCAAAGTGACTAAGATACATTGTTACCTCACACGTTCATAAGTCCGCGCCACATTCTCACCCGAATGTAAATAACCGAGCTGTATCGACATGTAGAAGATGGTGAGAATGGTGAGCAAATCCCGCTTAATCCCTTTTTCTCCCCGCTATCGCTTCATCATCCCGATGAAACACCGGTCTTTTCTCTGAGCATTACAAAAATCCCGGATTCGAATCCCGCCCGCCTGAAATAAGATATCACCTATAAATATAAAATTCCCTGATTAACTAACTCCAATCGCAGGAAAAAGCAGTTTTAACACGCTATTTGCCTTGTCTTGATCGCGGTTGCTGGAGTATAGTTCGGTTTCTGCCATTTATAATATCCAAGCGGAAGAGCGCGCCGGTTTCATCGTCGCCGCCGAAGGCGCAATCCCCCGGAATCGATCAGGCGTAGATCAGGTCGATCTGATCTTTGAGAACCGCTTGCGACAGGCAATCTGGAGAGCGCCGGCATTGAGTTCGACCACCGAAGGGGCACACGGAACAGACATTCCGTAATCTCTCAGGTAAAAAGGACAGAGGGGTGAGGTCATGCGATGTGACTTCGCCTTTTTTATTTTAGGACACCCATCTGTGAAAACAACCGCTCTTAATAAAACTCACCACGACATGAAGGCCAAGATGGTCGATTTCGGTGGTTGGGAGATGCCCCTGCATTACGGTTCGCAGCTCGACGAACATCATAAGGTGCGTAGTGATGCCGGCATGTTCGACGTGTCCCATATGTTGCCGGTGGATATCAAGGGCGAGGCTGCACGCGTTTTTTTGCGGCGGCTGGTTGCCAACACCGTGGACAAATTGACGCAGCCCGGTAAGGCGCTTTATACCTGCATGCTCAACCCTAAGGGCGGCGTAATAGACGATCTCATCATTTATTTTTTGAGCGAATTTCATTTCCGCATGGTTGTGAATGCGGGTACCGCGGACAAGGACATAGCGTGGGTGCTGGCTCAACGTGATGAGATCGCACCAGGACTGGAAATTATCCCCCGCCGTGATCTAGCCATGATCGCGGTGCAGGGACCCAACGCTCGCACCAAAGTTTGGCAAGTTATTGCTGGGGCTCAGGCGGCAACGGAGAATCTGAAGTTGTTCCAGGCGATAACATATGATAAATATTTTATTGCCCGTACCGGCTACACTGGCGAAGACGGCTTTGAAATTATGCTGCCCTCGAATGATGCGGCGGATTTCTGGCATGCGCTTCATGCCGCGGGCGTGGCACCTGCAGGACTGGGTGCACGAGACACCTTACGGCTCGAGGCTGGAATGAATCTTTACGGCCAAGACATGGATGAAACTGCCAGCCCATTGGAATCCGGCTTGGCCTGGACGGTTGATCTAAAAAGTGATCGCGACTTTATCGGTAAGCAAGCGCTACTGGAAGCACCCGTGACAAAGCAATTGATTGGCCTGATTTTACTGGAGCGTGGCGTATTACGCAGCCACCAGAAAGTTACGATGCCTATGCAATACGACAACAGCGAGGACGAGGACGAAGGTGAGATTACCAGCGGCGGATTTTCTCCGACGCTTAATCAGTCTATCGCGCTTGCACGTCTGCCATTGATGATAACCGCTGGAGATGAAGTGCGTGTATTGGTGCGGGGCAGGCTGCTACGAGCAAAAGTAGTGAAATACCCGTTCGTGCGAAACGGCAAAAGTTTGATTTGATTTTTGACAGCAGAGCAATGTCATTTAATTCTGGAGTAAAAACATGAGTGTCCCAAGCAATTTAAAATATACCAAATCCCATGAATGGGTAAGACTCGAAGATGACGGCACCGCAACGGTCGGTATTACTCAGCATGCTCAAGAGTTGCTGGGCGACATGGTATTCGTGCAAACCCCGGACGTGGGACGTAAACTCAATCAGAGCGAAGAATGCGCCGTCGTAGAGTCGGTCAAGGCGGCCGCTGATGTGTATGCACCTATTGCGGGAGAGGTAACGGCGATCAACACAGATCTTGAGTCATCGCCGCAAAAAATCAATGAAGATGCCTACGCAGCATGGCTTTTCAAACTGAAGCCAGTAAATGCTGCCGATCTAAACAATCTGCTTGATGCCGCAGGCTATCAAAAAATCCTCGAAAGCGAGGAAGATTAGTGAGCAAACGAAATTGAAGTATGGATATTTTCCGGCTTCACGTTTCACTTCTCACGTTTTCCACCTCATGCCAATGATTCCTGGAACAAACCATGCCGTTCATTCCCCATACTGAAGAAGATATACAGGCGATGCTTGCAAGCATCGGTGCAGACACTATCGATAATCTGTTCGATGAAATTCCTCCTGCTCTGAAAAGCGGCAGCTTGAAACGAGTACCTCCCGGGTTGAGTGAAATGGAAATTTCACGGCTGATGCTGGAACGGGCCGAGGTGGACGGCCGCTATCTCAATTTCATTGGTGCTGGCGCATATGAGCACCATATTCCGGCCGCAGTATGGCAGATTACCACCCGTGGCGAGTTCTATTCCTCATACACCCCATATCAGGCGGAGGCAAGTCAAGGCACACTGCAACTGCTCTACGAATACCAGACCATAATGGCATCACTGACCGGGATGGATGTGTCCAATGCGAGCATGTACGACGGCGCTTCCGCGCTGGCTGAAGCCGCATTGATGGCAGTCCGCTCGCATAAATCCTCACGCCATATTCTGATGCCGGCTACTATCCATCCTGTCTATCGTAGGGTGGTGCGCGCGATCGTCCGGAATCAAGGTATTGACGTGGTCGAGATACCTTATTGCAGAGAATCTGGCCAAACCTTGCTCGAAACTCTGGATAAATTCTGCAAGGAGGAATTTGCGGCACTAGTCATTCCACAGCCCAATTTCTTCGGCATACTCGAACAGGTAGATGCCCTCACGGATTGGGCACACAGCAAGAATGGATTGGCTATCGGCGTGGTCAACCCCATGGCGATGGCAATGCTTACCCCACCCGGCGAATGGGGCAGCAAGGGTGCGGATATAGCGGTAGGTGAAGGCCAGCCATTGGGGATTCCGCTCTCAAGCGGCGGACCCTATTTTGGTTTCATGGCCTGCAAGCAGACGCTGGTGCGTCAAATGCCGGGCCGCATTATTGGCCGCACGACGGATCAGAACGGGGAACCTGGTTTTGTCCTCACGCTGCAAGCCCGCGAACAGCATATTCGACGTTCTAAAGCTACCTCAAACATCTGTACGAATCAGGGATTGATGGTCACCGCCGCCACCATTTACATGGCGCTAACGGGACCGGAAGGCTTGCGGCGGATCGCCGCTCAGTCGCATGCAAACACTCTGACACTGCTGGAGAAACTGGAAACTTTGAAAGGAGTAAAAAGAATTTTTAATGGATCGTTGTTTCACGAAGCGATCGTTTCGCTGCCTGGCCCAGCCGCAGCTGTACTACGCATGCTTGAAGACCGGGGAATACTGGGTGGACTGAATCTTGAAGAATATTATCCAGAGCTTGGCAGCGCAATGCTGTTATGCGCCACGGAAACAAAAACATCTGCAGATTTGGAAAATTACGCCAAGCATTTAGGACAAATACTTGATAATTTATAATATTATTTAAGCTTATTCTCATCATCTTCAATTGCATTTACTCTCAACCTAAGGAGAACAGTATGGTCACTCTTGCAGGCAATCCCATCAAAATTGAAGGTAACTTTCCAAAAGTAGGTGATAAGGCACCCGCATTCTCGCTAGTGAACAAGGATCTTAAGGATGTAACACTGGCTGACTTTGCCGGGAAGAGAAAAGTACTTAATATCGTTCCCAGCCTGGATACCCCCGTCTGCGCCATATCCACCCGTAAGTTCAACGAAAAAGCCAGTAACATGGACAATACCGTTGTATTAATAATCGCCGCAGACTTGCCTTTTGCAATGAGCCGCTTCTGCGACATTGAAGGACTGGACAAAGTGGTGGTGCTGTCCACCATGCGGGGATCCGAGTTCATGAAAAATTACGGCGTCGCCATTACCGATAGTCCGCTGGCCGGCATTACGGCCCGTGCCGTTTTGGTGCTGGATGAAAACGACAAAGTGATCCACGCTGAACTGGTGCCGGAAATAAAGGACGAGCCGGATTACGATGCAACTTTGGCTGCTCTGAAATAACTCAGGAATCTTTAAAGATTCTATGCAAGTTCTCAAGTTCAATTGCCAACGACGAAATATTGCGGCAAAGCGGGGTGAGCATGCTGTTCGTGACGCAAATCCTTATAAAACTTGAATTCTTGAATTGTTAAAGAGATCCTTTAATAAATACTAACCGCAAAGACTCGGATTTCAATCAATGTTGATATTTGAACACTCCCGCCCTGGGCGGCGCAATTATTCTCAATCTCCAGCGGCAGCTACGGAAATAGCAGGCATTCCCCAGAATCTGCTGCGTAAAACACCGCCGATGCTGCCGGAAGTATCTGAAATGGATGCGGTGCGTCATTACACGCGACTGTCGCAAAGGAATTTTTCGATAGACACGCAGTTCTACCCACTTGGCTCCTGCACGATGAAATACAATCCGCGGGCGTGTAATTCCCTGGCCATGCTGCCGCAATTTCTGGCACGGCACCCAAGGGCGCCGGAAAGTACCGGGCAAGGTTTTCTTGCATGTATGTATGAACTGCAGGAGATATTGAAGGATGTAACCGGAATGGCCGGCGTAAGTCTTACGCCAATGGCGGGCGCACAGGGTGAATTAATCGGCATTGCGATGATACGCGCCTATCATGAGTCGCGCGGGGACTCCGCTCGCACTGAAATTATCGTGCCCGATGCGGCTCATGGCACCAACCCCGCCACGGCAGTGATGTGCGGTTACAAAGTGGTAGAAATAGCCACCGATAAGGAAGGTGATGTGGACATGGAGGCGCTAAAAGCGGCGGTTGGACCGCAGACGGCAGGGTTGATGCTAACCAATCCTTCCACGCTCGGCGTATTTGAAAAGAACGTAGCCGAAATGAGCAAAATCGTCCATCAAGCGGGCGGTTTACTGTATTACGATGGCGCTAACCTGAATGCGATACTTGGCAAGGTGAAGCCCGGTGACATGGGGTTCGACGTCATTCACATCAATCTGCACAAGACTTTCTCAACTCCACATGGCGGTGGAGGTCCAGGTTCAGCGCCAGTGGGTGTTGCCCCGCGTTTATTGCCCTTCATGCCAGTACCCATTGTGGCAGTTGAAGAAAATACATATCGCTGGCTGACAGAAAAGGAAATGCCGCAATCCATTGGCAGACTCTCGGCACATATGGGTAATGCAGGCGTACTTCTTCGAGCCTATGTCTATGTGCGTTTGCTAGGGGCCGAGGGCATGCACCGGGTGGCCGAGTTCGCTACCCTCAACGCCAATTATTTGATGGCGGAACTAAGCAAGGCAGGTTTTGAAATCGCTTATCCTACCCGCCGCGCCAGCCATGAATTTATCGTCACGCTGAAAGACCTTAAGGAAAAAACTGGAGTAACGGCGATGAATGTAGCCAAACGGTTGCTGGATAAAGGATATCATGCGCCCACTACCTATTTTCCGCTACTGGTGCCGGAATGCTTATTGATCGAACCTGCTGAAACCGAGTCGAAGGAAACGCTTGACGCTTTTGTCGCATCCATGAAAGAGATTCTGGAAGAAGCATTCTCCCAGCCGGATATGGTAAAAGCCGCGCCCCATAATACCCCGGTGCGCAGATTAGACGACGTCAAGGCCGCGCGGGAGCTGGATTTAACCTGGAAGCCTCAAAAGCCCGTGTGATTTAACCGGATATATAAACAGTCGCAACTCTACACCAGGGCATATGCATACACTCATCTGCGGTTCCATCGCCTACGACACCATCATGGTGTTTAACGATTACTTCAAGAATCATATCCTGCCGGAAAAGATTCATATTCTGAATGTTTCTTTTCTAGTTCCGGATATGCGGCGTGAGTTTGGTGGTTGCGCAGGGAATATTGCCTACAATCTGCAGATGATAGGCGGCCAACCGCTCATCATGGCCACGGTGGGCGATGACTATCAGCCATACGCCAGTCGCCTGAGCGATCTGGACTTGGCAAAAACCCACCTGCGCCATGTACGTGACGCCTTCACCGCACAAGCGTTTATCACCACTGATCTGGCGGATAACCAGATTACCGCTTTTCATCCGGGGGCGATGAACTTTTCCCATGAAAATCATGTTAGCGATGCGAAAGATGTGAATCTTGGCATTGTCGCCCCTGACGGGCGTGATGGCATGGTACAACATGCACGGGAATTCCATGAAGCAGGTATTCCGTTCATGTTCGATCCCGGTCAAGGGCTTCCGATGTTCAATGGCGAAGAACTTTTGGATATTGTCAGCAAAGCCGATTACCTAGCGGTCAACGATTACGAGGGGCAGTTGATGCAGGAGCGCACAGGGCGGACGCTGGAAGCGCTGGCAAAACTCGTAAAGGGATTGATTGTCACAAAAGGCTCTCAGGGGTCTATAATTTATTCTGATGGTCAACAGGTTGAAATTCCAAGCGTTAAAGCTGATAAAGTGGTAGATCCGACGGGGTGCGGGGATGCCTTCCGTGCGGGGTTGCTCTACGGAATCGCTAACGAAATGGATTGGAAGAGTGCCGGGCAACTTGGGGCAGTTATGGGTGCGCTAAAAATTTCCCAACGTGGTGGACAGAATCATAGTTTAAGCCGGAACGCAATTGATCAACGGTATTTTGAACTTTTCGGCAGTCGCATTCTTCTATAAATGATGAATGCAATGAAACGGACGAATATTTCCTGCAATAACGTTGATATCTCCCCGGTGGCCGTTTTAAGCGGCTGAGCAGTAGGATTATCGGGTAGCGCTACTCCCCATGGCATTGACTCGGCAAGAACAAAGCATACGGACCAGCATGATGGAAAGTGTGCGTGAAGTAAAGCTTGCGAGCACCCGCTGCTATTGATGCGATAATAGCGTCATGTCAAATGCTAATACCAGTCGGCTAACACAAATTTTTCGTTCCATTCGCTTGTTGCTGCATATCATTTCCGGCTTGGCCCAATCCGCGATATATCCGCATCTGAATCAGTCAGCGCAATGGCGCATGGCGCAAAACTGGTCAGCAGGCCTTCTTGCGATTCTATGCATCAGGTTGCGCTATAGTGGCATCGCGCCTGTCGCCAAAATGCAACAGGTGATGCTGGCGGCCAATCATGTTTCCTGGCTGGATGTATATTCTCTCAATGCGGTATGCCCCGCTCGTTTCGTCGCCAAATCCGAGATTCGTGGATGGCCGTTACTGGGCTGGTTGAGCCGGAATGCGGGGACATTGTTCATCGAACGCGCAAAGCGCAGCGATACCGCCCGGATAAATCAGGACATCGGCAATGCATTGACCATAGGAGATCGGGTTGCAGTATTTCCGGAAGGTACTACCAGCGACGGCACCATGCTTCGGCATTTTCATGCGTCGTTATTGCAACCGGCGGTAACGGTCGTGGCGATATTATGTCCGGTAGCGATACGTTACATCGATACTACAGGAGTGATCAGTAAGTCAGCAGCATACGTTAATATCTCGATGCTGGAATCACTGCAGCGAATATTGCGGCAACCATGGATTGAGGTCGAATTAATCTTCGCCCACCCTATCAATAGTAGCGGGAAAAACCGGCGAGAACTGGCACGTTATGCCGAACAGGCTATTGCCAGCGCTTTGTCCCTCCCCGTGCCGCACAAGACACCTGGAAAACCTTTCGATCTTCCAGACGAACAGCCGTGAGGCTTCCTCCCCACAAACAACCTGTATCCAGCGCTATCAGGTTGTCTTTAATTTGCAAACCCAGTGCCGACCAGTGGCCACAAATGATAGTGGCCTCCTGGCTGGCCCGATTCGGCGTCTCGAACCACGGCAGATAGCCGACTGGAATATCCTGCGCTAACCCCTTGTGAGCGAAATCCATTTTTCCTTTAGGAGTGCACACGCGCATGCGTGTCATCGCATTGATGATCACTCGCAGGCGGGCGTCACCTTTGAGAGCGCCATCCCATTGATCGGGCTGGTTGCCATACATATGAGCGCAGAAATTATGGAAATCATCGCTGCGCAGCGCAACTTCGACTGTCTGCGCAAGCAACGTGGCTTGCGGCACGCTCCAGGACGGTAACAAGCCCGCATGCACCATGACGTAGGGGCCATCCACATGCAGCATCTGCTGATGTCGCAACCAATGAAGCAATTCGTCTCTATCGGGCGCATCAAGTACGTCCTGTAAAGTATCGTTCCGATGCAGTCTGGCACACCCTTCGGCCACCATGAGCAGATGCAGATCATGATTACCTAGCACCATGACTGCCGCATCGTGCAGCTCTCTGACAAAACGCAATACGGACAGTGAGTCCGGGCCGCGGTTAACGATATCACCCACCAGCCACAACTTGTCTTTTGCAGGATCGAAATGGATCAGATCAAGAAGCTGTCTGAATTTCTTGTAACAACCTTGCAAATCACCGATTGCGAAAGTAGCCATATTTTTTGAAAAATTATTAAATCGCCGAGGACTCGTGCGGCCTTTCTATTTGGCGCCTGCGTTCCACAAAAAATAAGGGCGATATGGATCTCCCTATCGCCCGTTATCTCGTCGTGCTTACAGTCCTCAGAAAATCATTTAGCCTGACTCACCATGTAATCCACCACCGCCTTCACATCGGCATCGGACAGGATGGCGTTTCCGCCTTTGGCAGGCATCGCGTTCTTGCCCTTGATCGCACTATTGTAAAGTGTGTCGATACCGCTCTTGATACGCGGAGCCCATGTTGATTTATCGCCGAGTTTGGGCGCACCTGCCGCACCGGTTGTGTGACACGCTGCACAACTTGCTGTATAGGTAGTCTTGATTTTGTCTCCGCTATCGGCGGCCGCTACCGGAGTGGCCATGGGACTCGTTGTCTGGGCGGTTCCCTCCGGTTTCTCGTCAACCTGCAGGGAGTCGCTCGCAAATACCAGCGTTCCAACTGGTTTCAAGCGCTTAGCCACGGATTCATTCGAGAAAATGGGATTATTCAGATCTACCGGGATATCCCCGGTGACAAACTCCGCCAAGAGCAGAATAATTGCGATTGGGAATATGAAAGCAGCTAGAAGAACCGTAATCAATTGTTTCGGCGTCTTGATGGCCGAGGAATGCTCTTCATCTTCAGTACCGCTCACAATAACCCCCCAAGGAAAAAATGGTTATTGTATAGGTTGATGCCTATAGAAGCAAAAGCGTAAATGCGTTTACGTTGGACGGAAGTTTTAAAAAAAGCTATCCTACTCGTCTGACCAACAAAAATAAAGCTTACACTCCACTCGCTTCATTTGCGCCCATAGCTCAGCTGGATAGAGTACCGCCCTCCGAAGGCGGGGGTCACACGTTCGAATCGTGTTGGGCGCGCCACTTGAGTTACCGCAATTAATACCCTGACTTTCAGCCAGCGTTCGCCCCAAGGGGCGGGGAATTGAACCCACAGCCACAGAGATTAAACTGGACCGGACGAATTGATGCACGCCATTACCGGCGCTCTTTTTTTCATCATACTCCAGTAGTGTCCGGTTAAAAGAAGGATCGAATCGCTGAAAGCCATGACTGATGAGGTATTCTGAGCGATGAAGGGTGTCTCCGACTTGAACGGCCAGTTGTTGATCTGGCAGTCTTCCGGTTTTTGCT
>JBDTKY010000025.1:0-14377 GCA_039935055.1 Nitrosospira sp. | reverse complement strand
TAGCGTTGGCGAAGCTTCATATGGGCTTTGATCAATTCAATTGCCTGATAACGAAACCGGTTACCATCGGTATCTTTCACCCACATATGCAGCAGGCCAATAAAGAACAGATGCGTATCCATTGCCAGCTGAGGGGCATCATGGGAAAGATGCAGTTGCCCTTGAGCTTTCGCACGTTCGTAAACCAATTGCAGTTTTTGGAGGATGCCGGAACAATTCGATAAAATTTGCTGCAGAACGGTGGCGAATTCGTCTACATACTCGCACTTGATCATCATGATTTCGTAAATCTCGCGCGTTTCGATGCTATCGGTTAGCATCTGAATGGTGTCACATAAAAAATTTTCTATGCATGTAAGCGGATCTTCGGCGCTTTCATTCAGCAACGTATCATCCATGCGATCTATGAGTGGCAAAAAAACCTGTTCACGCATGGCCTGAAACAGATCGATTTTATTATTGAAGTGCCAATACACTGCTCCGCGCGTAACGCCGGCCTGGCTGGCGATATGCTCCATCGTGGTACGGCTGACGCCGCGTGCCAGGAACACCTGACGTGCCGCCTGGATGAGGTGTTGCCGGGTTAGTTCCGCATTCTCCTTGGTTTTCCTGACCATTTTGAGTGTGTTCTCCTGTGACAATTTACATCGATTCACTATTTACATCCCTATTCGTTAGTATATAATTTACATACATACAAGAATGTATGCAAGTTATTTATTAGGACAGATTTGCTTTCCCGGTATGGAGTTAAAAATGGCAATTGCCAATTCCAAGAATAAAGTTCTAGGCTTACAAGCAGATATCTATGCGAAAACCCTTGCCCTGGTGATGAGCGTTGCGTTGGTCGCATGCGGTAAAAACACCCAGGCACCCGAGGCTCCCCCCGCGCTTGCTGTCAGTGTGATTGAAGTACAGCCGACCAGCGTGCCGATCAGCGCCGAAGCCGTTGCACAAACCGAAGGCGCCAAAGAAGTCGAAATACGGCCTAGAGTGGGCGGCATTTTACTCAAACGCCTGTATGAGGAAGGCGCCACGGTAAAGGCTGGTCAACCCATGTTCCTGATTGACCCCGTACCCTATCAAATCGCTCTGGCACAAGCAAGCGCACAACTCGCCGAACAAAAAGCCCGTTTGGAACAAACCCGGCGCGAAGAAAACCGGTTACGCGAAATGCTCGATACGCAGGCTATCAGTCAGCGTGAATACGACAATTCAGTCTCGGATAATGCAATTGCACGCGCCACATTGCAGCAGGCTGAAGCTCGGGTACGAGACGCTGAACTCAACCTTTCCTATACGTCCGTGCCAGCACCGGTGAGTGGCGTGTCAGGCCGTTTTCAGTTCTCCGAAGGAACATTAGTGGAAGCAAACACAAGCCTCCTGACAACAATTGTTCAGATATCACCCATATGGGTACGCTTCAGTTTTTCGGACAACGAACTGGCGCAGCTTGGCGGTCCCTTGCATGAACAAAATGTTCGGCAGGTCACGTTGGTACTGCCGGACGGCACAGAATATGAAAAAAAAGGTAAGCTGAATTTTGCCGCCAGTCAAATCGATCCAACACTCGGCACGCAGCAATTGCGCGCCACCTTCGATAACACCGATCAACGCTTGCTGCCGGGACAATTCGTTCGTGCGCGCGTAGTCACAGGTGAACGCAGTGGTGTTTTTCTTGTGCCTCAGGTTGCGGTACAGACATCTGATTTGGGGAATATTGTTTATATTGTTAATGAAAAAAATGAAGCCATTGTGCAACCGGTTTTAGCGGGTCACTGGATGGGCAAGGAATGGGTAATCCGCGAAGGGCTTAAAGCAGGTGACAAGGTCATTGTCGACAATATTATAAAACTTCGTCCAGGCATATCTGTGGCGCCGCATGAACTTCGTCCAGGTACACCCGGCATTCCTCAGGCTCCGGGAGGAGCGCCTGCAGAGTCTGCTAAGAACCCTGACAAGTCTGCATAGGCAAAAGAGGGGATCACCATGAGCAGATTCTTCATTCTACGGCCAATTTTTGCCTCTGTATTATCCATTATCATTGTACTGGCAGGTTTGGCCGCCGCCATGCAACTACCCATTGCACAGTATCCGCAAATTGCACCACCCACCGTTTTGATCACCGCGACTTTTCCTGGCGCGAGTGCGGATACCCTATCCAAAACGGTCGCAGCACCGATTGAAGAGCAGTTAAGCGGGGTGGACAATCTATTGTATTTCAGCTCTAGTGCTGACTCGAGCGGTACGCTGACAATCACGGCGACTTTTGATGTCGGTACAGATGTCGATCAGGCAACCTTTAACGTAAGTAATCGCGTGAATATCGCCCTGCCACGCTTACCCGATGAAGTTCGGCGCACTGGCCTGATAATACAAAAACGTTCTAATGACATTCTGCTTGTCTTCATGCTGATCTCTAAGGAGAAGGGCAAGTATGACTCGTTGTATCTAAGCAATTACGCCACGCTCAATATACTCGACGAACTAAAACGCACCAAAGGCGTGGGTGACGCGATAGTTTTCGGGGGACAGGATTATTCCATGCGTATCTGGCTGCGCCCTGATCGCATGGCGCAACTGGGAATCACTACAACAGATATTACTACGGCTATCCAGTCGCAGAATGCACAATACGCTGCGGGCAAGATAGGCCAGGAACCCGCGTCTGCGGATCAACAACTGATTTATACAGTTAATGCCAAGGGCCGGTTGCTGGAACCCGAGCAATTCGGCAATATTATCTTGCGTGCCGATGGCTCCCGCGGCGTTCTTCATCTCAAGGATGTTGCCCGGATCGAACTAGGCGCGCAAAGCTACGATGTGCGTACTACACTGAATGGCCAGCCCGGCGCGGGCATTCCTATCTTTCTGCAGCCCGGTGCCAATGCCCTAGATACGGCCAACGCACTGAAGGCCAAAATGGATGAGCTGAAGAAACAATTTCCGGAGGGAATGGATTACGTCGTGCCTTACGATACCAGTTTATTCGTTAAAGCCTCGATGTGGGAAGTCGTCAAAACACTTGGCGAGGCGATGGTTCTCGTCATACTGGTTGTATACCTTTTTCTGCAAAGCTGGCGCGCCACGCTGATTCCACTTATCGCCGTGCCTATTTCGCTGGTGGGCAGTTTCGCGGGGCTATGGCTATTCGGATTCTCGATCAACACGCTCACGCTTTTTGCCATGGTACTTTCAATCGGCATCGTGGTGGATGATGCCATTGTCGTTCTGGAGAACATCGAGCGTTTAATGGACGAAGAAAAACTGTCGCCACTGAAAGCCGCCATTAAATCAATGGAACAGGTTTCAAGCGCCGTGGTGGCTATTGTGCTGGTGCTGTGCGCGGTATTCGTACCTGTGGCTTTTATGGGAGGCATCGCCGGCGAACTATACCGTCAATTCGCTGTGACAGTAGCTGTTGCCGTGGTAATTTCAGGCGTGGTGGCGCTGACGCTTACGCCCGCATTATGCGCGATCCTGCTGAAACATACTCATGGCGAATCTGCTTTCTTTCGCGCTTTCAACGGTGGATTCAAGCGATTGACCCATTTCTACACCAACACGGTTGGCGCTACCTTACGGCACAAAATTACTGGCGCACTTGTATTTACCGGTATCATCGCCGTTGCAATCTATCTGGTCGAAACAGTTCCCGGAAGTTTTGTACCACCTGAAGATCAGGGCTACGTGGTGGCCGCAACAATTCTGCCTGATGGCGCAACGCTGGCTCGAACCACTAAAACTGCCGAAGCTGTGCGCGCCGCGATTGCGGAAGATCCGGCCGTCGCCCACCAGTTTGTGGTGAATGGTTTTGATTTGATTGGCGGCGGTAACAAAACCAGCTCGGCGACCATGTTTGTCGCATTCAAGGACTGGTCCGAGCGCGAATCCTCGGCGCAGGATATTGTCAACAAACTGTTCGGTATCGGAATGCAGCAGCCCGATGGCATAGCAATAGCTTTTAATCCCCCCGCTATCCGCGGCCTGGGCACCGCGGGCGGCTTTGAAGTCTATGTGCAGGCGCGGAGTGATTCGAACCCCTTGCGCTTATCCAGTGTTGTGAATAGTTTCATTGATGCACTGAACCAGGAGCCACGCCTCGCCGGCATAAATACTTTTTTCCGCCCTACCGTTCCCCAATTCTTTATCGAAGTCGATGAGGCAAAAGCAATTTCACAGGGAGTACCGATTGCAGCCATATACGCTACGCTGCAAAGTACTATGGGCTCGTTTTATGTCAATGATTTTAATCGTCAGGGACGAACCTATCGCGTGCAACTGCAGGCCGAGCCACAGTATCGCATGAAGCAGGAAGATCTCGGCAGGATATATGTACGTTCGCAATCGGGCGCGATGATACCTCTCTCAGCGCTTAGCAAAATCAGTACCATCGTTGGCGCGGAACAATTGGAACGGTACAATGGCCTGCTGTCCGCAAAGATATTTGGAAGTGGCGCTCCTGGTGTAAGCTCGGGTGATGCTATTAAGCTCGTGGAAGAGATAGCGGCAAAGAATTTGCCGAACAATTATCAGATTGACTGGACAGGGCAAGCCTACCAGGAAAAACGTACCGGTTCGGCGGCAATTTTTGCCTTCAGTTTTGCGATTATTATGGTTTTTCTCATCCTGGCCGCGCAGTTCGAGACCTGGGCACTGCCGCTGGCTGTCATTATGGCTGTACCATTCGCGCTGACAGGCGCACTGCTTGCTATTTTGGCGCGTGGCATGCCCAACGATATTTATTTCCAGGTTGGATTGATTACCCTGATAGGCCTGGCGGCGAAGAATGCTATTCTGATCGTTGAATTCGCCAGCCAGAAGATGGAGGAAGGAATGCCGGTTGCGCAGGCTGCGGTTGAGGCCGCGCGATTGCGCTTTCGCCCAATCGTCATGACCTCCATGGCCTTTGTGCTGGGCATCGTCCCGCTGGTAATCGCTACTGGAGCGGGAGCCGCAGCCCGGCAATCCATGGGTACGGGGGTATTTGGAGGCATGCTGCTCGCCACGTTTGTCGCCACCATATTTATTCCATTATTCTTTACCTGGCTTACCGGTAAGCATGCGGGTAAGCCGGTCGTCGAAGGTGTACAAAAGGAAACAATATGACACCCTATTTTAAGCGATTTCGTTTGGCGGTAGCGGCTGCTTTGCTTGCAGGTTTTAAATTGACTGATCTAGCCGGCAAGCCTCCTGTCAATCTCCCCCAACTGATGACGCCGTTTTCATCAAGAGTAAATTCTAGCTGGGGAATTCGGGTGTTGTTATTACTCCCGTCTCTGCTGATCGCATCCTGCGCCATGGGACCCGACTATTCCCGGCCTCCTATCGAAACCGCGGAAAAATTCCGCATGACGCAAACGGAAGGGCAGTCCATTGCCAATCTTCCCTGGTGGGAACTCCTTCACGACGAGGAACTGCAACGGCTCATTAACCAGGCGTTGATAGAGAATAAGGATCTCAGGCAAGCGGTGGCAAGCGTTGAAGAGCTCCAGGCTCGCTTGTCCATAGCACGCATGGATTTTCTTCCCAAATTTGATTTGAGCGCCAATGCCCCGGCAATGGGTACCCTCGGCGGGTTTCTTATTCCCGGATTTCCGACCCCATACAGTTATTTTGGACAGGCAAACCTGAGCTGGGAGCTGGATATCTGGGGCAGGCTCCGACGTTCCAATGAGGCTGCCTTTGCCGATCTGATGGCACGCGAGGAGAACCGCAGGGCGGTAGTGCTTACGTTAGTGAGTTCGGTGGCTCAGTCGTATTTCGACCTTTTGCAGTTTGACATGCAGCTGAATATTGCCCGAAATGCGCTGGCATCCTGGGAAGAATCGGTTGCCATTGCCCAGGCGCAATTGCGGGGAGGATTGATTTCCCGGCTCGATCTGGATCAATTCAATGCAGAGCGGGCCAACGCGGCAACCCGGGTTGCGGAACTGGAACGGCAAATGGTTCAAAAAGAGAATGAATTGAGCGTATTGGTAGGGAAAAATCCGCTGCCGATCGTGCGCGGCCGTCTGCTGACGGATCAGTTGATGCCGCCCGAAGTACCGGCAGGCCTTCCTTCGGAATTGTTGCAGCGGCGTCCGGATATCCTGCAAGCCGAACAAACGCTGGCTGCAGCCACGGCAAGAATCGGCATGACCAAGGCCGCGCGGTTTCCAAAGCTTTCCATCACCGGTTTCCTGGGGGTGGCCAGTCCGGCGCTATCGAAGCTGCTGCTCTCCGGAAGCGAATTTGGCGCGGGTGGGCTCGGATTGGCAGGGCCGCTGCTAAATGCTCAAAGCCTGGGCTTTGAACAGCGGGCTGTGGAAGCCCAGGCGAGGCAAGTTTTAGCCAAATACGAGCAAACCATTCTCGTCGCATTCAAGGAGGTTGAAGATGCACTAGTGGCTGTTCGCACAGTTCAGGATCAACGAAAGTCGCAGGAGGTGCAGGTCCACTCCTTACGCTCGGCTTTGAACATCTCCGATCTCCGCTACAAGGGCGGTATTACGAGCTACGTGGATGTGCTCCTTGCCAAAAGGAATTTGTTCGATGCCGAATTTGCTCTTACGGCAACACACCGCTTCCATCTGGTGTCTGTCGTTCAGCTCTACAAAGCATTGGGCGGTGGATGGTTCCCAGGCTGATTGCCGCCGAGCATGATATCAAAAAGGCTCTTTGCATTCAGCCATGGCTTCCTGCGATGTTGCGCCCTTGACATCCGGTCACCCAAAAACTTGAGCTAGGGGGATTCTGATTGTCGTAATTTTTCGTCAATACGCCCGTCTCCCTCAGGGTAACCCGAGACCCAAGCATATGAACCTGACAGCCCATGGTTAAATTAGCCACTCGAGATGGAACCACTATCGCTCGCCTGAATATCGGGCTGCTCTTGATCCTCTTTGCTGGTTGCTCAGAGAAAGCACCTCCGGCAATGCCGCTTGCCCCCCAGGTGGAAGTGATCACCGTCACTCCCAGGACGGTCCCGGACGAGCCGGAGTTCATTGGACGAACGGAAGCTTTCCGCCCCGTAGAGATTCGGCCGCAGGTGACGGGGATTATTCAGAAAGTCTTTTTTACGGAAGGCCGCAATATCAGTAAGGGGGATAAATTATATCTGATCAATCCCACTCCCTTCAGTGCTGCCTATCTTAATACCGAAGCCAGAGTAGCGCAGTCCCAGGCCCGGTTGATGCAGGCGGAACAGGATCTGGCGCGAATAAGACCCTTGCTTGCTGCCCAGGCCGTCAGCCGCAAGAATCTGGACGACGCCGTCGCCGAGACATTGTCAGCCAAGGCCGCGCTGGAAGGCGCGCAAAGCGATCTGGTCAAAACGAAATTTGACCTGGATAACACGCTGATCACCGCTCCCGTAAGTGGCCGGGTCGGCCGCAGCCAGTTCTACGAAGGAAGACTGGTCTCCGCACAGACAACCCTCTTGACGACGATCGATCAGTTGGATCCCATGTACGTAAATGTGAGCGTCCCGGAAAGCTATCTGCTCCGGCGGCGTCGCGATCTCGCTGAGCGCAGAGTCGAGAGACCGGATATTTTTCAGCTACGCGGCGTGATGACGTTTTCGGACGGAAGTGTATATCCCCAAGAAGGGCTGCTGGATTTTGCGGATGTCAACTTACGATCCGAGACAGGTATGCTACAGACGCGGTTTACCTTTCCTAATCCGGAAGGAGGCTTCGCGCCGGGTCAGTCCTATTTTTATCCTGGGCAGTTCGTCAAAATTCGTCTCAGGGGGTATATCCGGCCCGATGCGATCCTCATCCCGCAGCGGGCCGTTCAACAAATGCCTACGGGATCGTTTGTCTATGTAATAAGCGAGGGCGACAAAGCGGAGCTTCGCCCGGTTCAAGCCAGCTTATGGTATGAAAACGAGTGGTTGATTGACGACGGCCTTGAGCCAGGGGAGCGGGTGGTGGTGGAAGGGTTTCATCGGGTTCGGCCAGGCGCTCAAGTGACCGCCATTCCATACAAGGATGAAAAGACTATTCAAAATAGCCCTCCGGAGGAAAAAACCGCGCAGAGCGCACCATGAGCTCCCATTTTTTTATTGACCGTCCAATTTTTGCATCCGTCCTGTCTATCATTATTGTGGTGTTAGGCCTAGTGTCTTTGCAAAAGCTGCCGATAGCGCAATTTCCGCAAATCACGCCGCCCATGGTGCAGATTGATGCGGATTACCCTGGCGCAAGCGCAGAAATTGTCGCTGAAGCTGTAGCGCGTCCGATCGAGGTGCAACTCCCCGGGATCGATAATCTCCTGTACTACGACTCCACAAGTACGAATGATGGGCATATGACGATGAGGCTCACGTTCGAGATCGGGACTGATGTGGATATCGCACAGGTCCAGACGCAGAACAGGCAACGCCTTGCCGAGCCCCAGTTGCCCGATGAAGTCATTCGCCAGGGTGTAACCGTAAAGAAGACGTCGCCGGATTTACTGGCGGTTATCATGCTGAGCTCGACCGATCCCAGGCATGAAACGGTTTTTCTTTCAAACTATGCCCTGCTTCGGGTTCTCGATAACGTCAAAAGGATCCCGGGGGTCGGCGACGCCATCATCTTCGGCGCGCAAAATTATTCGATGCGGTTGATCCTCAACCCCGTCCGCATGGCGCAACTCGACATCACACCGACCGAAATAGCGGCTGTGGTTCGCGAGCAAAATCGGGATTTTCCAGCCGGGAGGATAGGTCGCGAGCCCACACCCAAAGGTACCGAACTCACCATCCCGGTGATTACGCGCGGCCGAATGAGCGAGGTCAAGGAATTCGAAGACATGATCGTTCGAGCTTATCCGGATGGCTCCATGGTCCGGATGCGCGATATCGCCCGGGTGGAACTGGGCGCTCAATCCTATGACCTGGAAGGACGGTGGAATGGAAAGCCGAATGGTTTCCTGTTGACCTTTCTCTCTCCGGGCGCCAATGCGCTCGAGACCGTCAAACAAGTCCGCCAGGAGATGGAAAAACTGGCCAAAAATTTTCCGGCAGGTGTGTCCTATGATATCCCCTATGACACGACCACATTCATTGATGTCTCCATCAAGGAAGTAGTGAAAACCCTTATTGAAGCCACACTCCTGGTCATCCTGGTAGTCTTTCTTTTTCTTCAGAGCTGGCGTGCAACGCTCATCCCGGCCGTCGCCATCCCCATTTCTCTCATTGGAACCCTGGCAGGCATGGAAGCGTTGGGGTTTTCAATTAATACACTAACCCTGTTCGGCATGGTCCTGGCCATTGGCATTGTGGTGGATGACGCGATCGTTGTGGTCGAGAATGTCGAGCGGCACATGACCAAGGGCGGACTCTCCCCCAGGGATGCAGCGAAAAAAGCCATGGATGAGGTAACGGGGCCGGTGGTTGCGATTGTCCTTGTGCTGGCTGCCGTGTTTGTACCGGTTGCTTTTTTAGGCGGAATTACCGGTGAACTGTATAAACAGTTTGCGATTACTATCGCCCTGTCCGTGGCCATTTCAGGGTTCGTGGCGCTTACCCTCAGTCCCGCGCTCTGCGCGCTGGTTCTCAAACCAAAACATGGCTCGTCCAATAAATTCTGGGATATGTTTAACCGGTCGTTTGATTGGATCCAGAGTCGCTATGTTGGAAACGTGAGGACTATCCTGAAGCGATCCGTGATTGCCCTGGCCGTCTTTGTGGCTCTGGTAATCGTCATCCTTGGGCTATTCAAAACCATTCCGGGCAGTTTCCTCCCGGAAGAAGATCAAGGCTATTTTATTACGATCGTCCAACTGCCGGAAGGCGCCTCCAAGACACGGACAATCGAGGTCCTGAAAAAAATAGAAAACTATTTCGGGGCAAATCCGGCGGTCCATTCGACGGATGTTCTGGCGGGTCAGAATTTTGTGTTCGGCACACGGGGAACGAATCAAGCAACGATGTTCGTGCCGCTGCAACATTGGGATACACGCACAGATGCCAGCGACCAGGTTCCGAGTCTGATTGCGGCTGCTCTCACGGAATTTGCCAAAATCCCTGAGGCCTTGATTCTTGCATTTAATGCACCCTCTATCCCGGGCCTCGGCTCCACCGGGGGTTTCTCGCTTCAATTGCAGGATCCCAGCGGCGGAGATTTTACCGAGTTTGCCGCCATCGCTCAGGAATTTGTAGCCAAGGCTGTGGAATACCCGGCGATCGCGGCTGCCAATACAAATTTTCGTGTAAGCACTCCCCGGCTATATGCCCAGATCGACCGCGAGCGGGCTAAAGCACTGGGAGTGCCCATTTCTGAAGTTTTCGATACCATGCAAGCTTATTTTGGGAATCTGTATATAAACGACTTTGTGAAATTCGGTCGCGTCTACCGGGTGCAAACCGAAGCTCTACCAGAGTATCGCTCCCGCCCTGATGACATCAGCAAGGTATATGTGCGCGCTCAGAATGGTGCGGAATACACCATGATTCCACTGGACTCGGTCGTGTCCACCGAATTCAGCAGTGGCCCGGACCCGGTTACGCATTTCAACGGATTCAATACCGCACTCGTGTTGGGAGGTGCCGCGCCAGGATACAGCTCAGGACAGGCGCTGGAAGCGCTACAACATGCAGCGAATGAAATTCTGACACCTCGCGGTTATACCATCGACTGGAGCGGAATATCATTTCAGGAGCAGAAGGCTGGAGGACAATCCGTCATGGTGTTTGCCTTCTCTCTGCTCATGGTCTTTCTGGTACTGGCCGCATTGTACGAAAGCTGGTCTGTTCCCTTCGCAGTCATTCTTGCGATACCTTTTGGGGTTCTGGGCGCACTACTGGCCATATGGGCTCGCGGGCTAACGAATGACATCTACTTTCAGATCGGGTTGATAACGTTGATCGGTCTGACAGCAAAAAATGCGATCCTGATTGTCGAATTTGCGAACCAACGCTACGCTGAAGGCGTGCCGTTGGTCGACGCCGCGCTCGAAGCGGCGCGCCTTCGTTTCCGGCCTATCATCATGACGTCGATGGCCTTTATTCTGGGTGTGTTTCCGCTTGTGGTGGCTTCGGGAGCGGGTGCGGCAAGCCGGAATTCCATCGGGACGGGAGTGTTTGGGGGAATGTTGGCCGCCACGTTTCTAGCCATTTTTTTTGTGCCTCTTTTTTTTACCGTTATTGGAAAGATCACTCGACGAGGCAAGCATTCAGCGGCTGAAACCCAACAGATCGCGGCCAACGGCCCCTCTTCTACAAAAGAGAAATCCTGATGTGGGAGAAGAAGAAATAAAAAAAACGCTTCTCCGGTCTTTCACTCCTATATTCCTGGCATCAATCCAGGCGCTTCCTTCAGCAAGAATTTTCTGAATGCCTGTGCAACGCTCGAAAGACGCTTGTTTTTACGGTGAACCACATGCCAGTGACGCATAATGGGAAAGTCCTGCACATCCAGAATTTTGAGCCGCTTCGTTTCCAGTTCCAGCTCAGCGGTATGCAGTGACATGATGCCGAGCCCCATTCCCGCCTGCACCGCCTGTTTGATTGCCTCGCTGGTATCCGTTTCCATGCCGCGATTGAGAGAAATATGGTGTGCCGCAAAAAAACGCTCCATCGCACCACGAGTACCGGAGCCTGGCTCGCGCACCAGGAACGTTTCCTGCTCCAGCCTTTTAACGGGAATCCGGCCAACCTTGCATAAAGGATGATTTGGCGGAGCAATAACCACGAGCGGGTTTTCCATAAAAGATTCAGTGGCGATGTCCAGACCGTCCGGGGGCTGTCCCATGATGGCAAGATCGATCACGTTGTCGGATAGTTGCTTCAGCACCGTTTCCCGATTGGAAACATTAAGGCTGACGGTAATGCCACTATAACGCTGACAAAATTTGGCCAGCAGGTTTGGGGCAAAATAATTGGCGGTGCTCACCACCGAAATATTGAGCTTACCTCGTTCGAGACCTTTCAATTCATCCAGAGCAAGCTCCATATCAGCCAATTGCTGGGAGATGGCGCGACTGTAATGATAAAGTTCGCGTCCGCAATCGGTCAGATAAATTTTCTTGCCCATCTGTTCAAATAACGGTAGACCGATATTCCCTTCCAACTGCTTGATTTGCATGGAAACCGCAGGTTGAGTCAGGTAGAGATCTTCCGCGGCGCGCGAGAAACTCAGGTTCCGGGCAACCGATTCGAAAACTTTTAACTGCCTGAGAGTTAGATGCAGCATAATCTATTCCTGCCCAGATAGGTTTTGAATAATTCTCTATAAGTAAAATATTATCATAACAATCAAAACATGTGACTGTTGTTTATGATAAATCCGATTACAATTCATTCGTAGTACTTTTATCTACCATTCGAGGAGAATTAACATGAGTGAAGAACTAAAAGGCGCGGCGCGCTATAAGTCCGGCGTAATGCCGTACAAAAAAATGGGTTACTGGGATTCTGATTATGTACCCAAGGATACGGATGTCATTGCACTATTTCGTATAACGCCCCAGGAAGGAGTGGATCATGAGGAAGCTGCCGCTGCCGTCGCGGGTGAATCTTCCACCGCAACCTGGACCGTGGTATGGACCGACCGGCTGACCGCCTGCGAACTCTACCGTGCCAAGGCTTATCGTTCTGAACTGGTGCCCAATACCGGTCCGGGTACCAAGAACGAGGCACAGTATTTCGCCTACATCGCCTATGACCTGGACTTGTTCGAGGGAGGCTCCATCGCCAACCTGACCGCCTCAATCATCGGAAACGTATTTGGTTTCAAAGCCGTGAAAGCGCTGCGTCTGGAAGACATGCGCATTCCCGTCGCTTACCTGAAGACTTTCCAGGGTCCTGCCACAGGTATTGTAGTGGAGCGTGAACGTCTCGACAAATTCGGCCGGCCGTTGCTGGGCGCCACCACTAAGCCGAAACTAGGGCTCTCCGGCCGCAACTACGGACGCGTGGTGTACGAAGGCCTCAAGGGTGGTCTCGACTTCATGAAAGACGATGAGAACATCAATTCGCAGCCCTTTATGCACTGGCGCGACCGTTTTCTCTACTGTATGGAGGCGGTTAACAAGGCTTCCGCCGCCACCGGTGAAGTCAAGGGCCATTACCTGAACGTCACCGCAGGTACCATGGAAGACATGTACGAGCGCGCTGAATTCGCTAAATCACTTGGCTCCGTCGTCATCATGATCGACCTGGTGATCGGCTACACTGCGATTCAGTCGATGGCCAAATGGTCGCGCAAGAACGACATGATTCTGCATTTGCACCGCGCCGGCAACTCAACTTATTCTCGCCAAAAAAATCATGGCATGAACTTCCGTGTGATATGCAAATGGATGCGGATGGCAGGTGTGGATCACATTCACGCCGGCACGGTCGTTGGCAAGCTTGAGGGCGATCCGCTCATGATAAAGGGCTTTTACGATACCCTGCGCGACACACGTACTTCGAAAAGTCTCGAACATGGTCTGTTCTTCGATCAAGACTGGGCCTCGCTGAACAAGGTTATGCCGGTTGCTTCAGGTGGCATTCACGCCGGCCAGATGCACCAATTGCTGGATTATCTCGGCGAAGATGTGATACTGCAGTTTGGTGGCGGCACCATCGGTCACCCGATGGGCATACAGGCCGGCGCAGTTGCCAATCGCGTTGCGCTGGAAGCCATGATACTGGCACGCAACGAAGGTCGCGACTATGTAAAAGAAGGTCCCCAGATTCTCCAGGCAGCTGCCAAGTGGTGCACGCCGCTCAAGCAAGCACTGGATACGTGGAAGGATATCACCTTCAATTACGAATCCACCGACACTGCCGATTTCGTGCCCTCAACCACAGCCAGCGTCTAACCATACACAGGAGAAAATAATTATGATGACCAATGTAGGAAATCGTGTCACGCAAGGTCAGTTCTCGTTCCTGCCTCCGTTGACGGATAAGCAAATCTCGGCGCAAATCAAATATGCGCTGAAAAACAGCTGGGCGATAGGTATTGAGTACACCGATGATCCACATCCCCGCAATACTTATTGGGAAATGTTCGGCAACCCGATGTTTGACTTGAAGGACCCTGCCGGTATCCTGACGGAGATCAATGATTGCCGCAAAACGTACCCGAATCATTATATCCGGGTGACGGCATTCGACTCCACGCGCGGTGTGGAAAGTCCGACCATGTCGTACATTGTCAACCGTCCGAAGACAGAACCAGGCTTTGGCCTGGTGCGGCAGGAAGTAGAAGGCCGCAGCATTCGTTACACCATTCATTCCTACGCAACCGACAAGGCGGAATCCGAACGGTATTAATGAAAACAACGAGCCCTTTCCTCAAGGAAGGGGCTCTGCCGCAAGCACAAGCGCGTGCGGTGACGAATTATATCGCTGCATCAGCTTGTGCCACAATCCTGTGGATCAACCGTGTAAACCCGTTTCTACGAATTCAAGGCACGG
>JBDTKY010000024.1:0-6534 GCA_039935055.1 Nitrosospira sp. | reverse complement strand
CAGCGGCGCGGGCAATGAAAACGATGGGCCTGGGTTCGCTCTACCTGGTGAATCCTAGATCATTTCCCGACAAGGAAGCGGAAACGCGCGCCGCCGGCGCATGGGATATACTGAACAATGCCAGAGTCTGCGCAAGTCTTGACGAGGCTTTGAGCGGCACGTTTCTGGCGGCGGCAATTACCGCTCGTCCACGCGATCTTTCGCATGAAGTTTTTGATGCGCGTCAGGGAGCATTGGAGTTGCTCAATCACGCGCGTCAATATCCGGTTGCGCTGGTTTTTGGCACGGAAATGTCCGGCCTTACCGCTACGGAAGTAAGCAAATGTCAGGTTGTGGTGCATATTCCGGCCAATCCGGACTACTCATCTCTCAATCTCGCCAGCGCCGTACAGATAATGGCGTATGAATTGCGCATGGCGCTGCCGGAGCTTGAATCCCTTCCGCGCACGGCTGGCATGCCGGCGGAGTTCAATGATGTTGAACTACTTCATCGTCATCTTGAACGGGTAGCGATCAGTTGCGGTTTTCTCGATCCTCAGGAACCGAAGCGATTTATGCAGCGGCTGCGCCGGTTATTTGCCCGCGCGCGACTGGAAAAAGAAGAAGTAAAAATACTGCGTGGCGTTCTGAGCGCTCTCGAGAAATGGATCCAATCGCACTAAAGGATCTCTGAAAATATCCCTCAGTTTGTCAGCAACGCGCTCCCGCCGACGGCTTATTCAAGGATTCCCGCAGGCAGGTGCCTTGAGGGCTTGACTCCCTATCCATAAGATCCGCATCAGCAAATTACCGGGACTAGCAGCCTGTCGGACTTGAAGAATCGAAGCGAAAAAGCGTCTGGCTGGTCTATATTTCGCTGCTTTTTCGACCAATAGAACAACTATTGGCCTTCAAAATCGTCAAAATCTATCCTCACTTAGTCGCTTTTTCGCTTCGATTCTTCAAGTCCGGCAGGCTGCTAGCGTAGACGTTATCCCGCTCAGTTTCCGAGGGTGCTGAGCCGGTCTTTATGAATGTATTTTGACGTTTTATAACTAAAAAATCCGGATTTCAGTAATAATTATCCAATTCTATGACTACACGTTTTCATACTAATTTCAGGAATTCCTTTGTTTAAAATAATTGGAGCTTTATTAGGTTACTACCTTCTGGGTATTTTCGGCTCGTTCATCGGATATATCGTTGGAAGTTTTATCGACCGTTACAGAGCTTACGGGGCGGGTGCGATTAATCCGCTCACTAACGCTCATCGCCAGACAGTTTTCATTGAGACTGTTTTCATTTTAATGGGAAAGCTTGCCAAAGCGGATGGACATATTTCCCAGGGCGAGATTAATCATGTTGAAGACTTCATCCAG
This sequence comes from Nitrosospira sp., assembly GCA_039935055.1. Lineage (GTDB taxonomy): Bacteria > Pseudomonadota > Gammaproteobacteria > Burkholderiales > Nitrosomonadaceae > Nitrosospira. The sequence continues at coordinate 5,176 of JBDTKY010000024.1, read as the reverse complement.
AAACTGGGGATGTCTTCGGCGCACCGGCAACTGGCCATAGCCCTATTCAAGCAAGGAACATCGCAGGATTTTGATGCCGAGCTCAAGCTGAGAGAATTCATGGCGGTTTGCGGGCATACGAACAGCCTGAAGCAGATGTTGCTGATCTACCTGATTGTCATGGCGATATCGGATGGGCGGTTGGATGCGGCTGAGGAGGCTTTGTTAAAAGGTTTCGCTCTTCATCTGGGCTACGATCAGTCTGCATTCAAGCAAATGTTGGATATGGTTTTGGGCCAGTCGCACTTTGCTGGCGGGCAGACAACCTCCGCCACCGCTCTGGAAGATGCTTACAAGGCATTGGGTGTGACGAAAGAAAGTAGCGATCAGGAAGTCAAACGCGCTTATCGAAAACTGATGAGCCAGTATCACCCCGACAAATTAATGGGCCAAGGTGTACCGGAAGATATGATTTCCATGGCCACAGCACAAACTCAGGAAGTACAAGCTGCATATGAGCTGATTAAAAAGAGCCGCAATATGTGACTTAAACTGTTCGAATTCAGATTTAGCTAACTGATCTTGCTCTCCTGACAGGTTATGCGTTCAGAGCCAATCGCCTCGATGACCACCGCAAGCTCATGCCTTAAAACTGTCCATTGGTTGTGGGCGGGCAATTGCGCAGACGGTTTTTTACATAATTATAGGATATCGGTGAGTCAATCGCGTGTTGCGCCGATATGACACTCTTCATCAATCGTTGTTGTAGAGGCTTCAGCACCTCTTCCACCCAAGGCCGCAAGTCGGCTTCCGCCTGAGTTGTGGATGCATAATAACGGGGTTGAGAAAAAGCCAGCCGTAATGGCTCCTCCAGCAATTTTGTGCCAATACGAAAGTGCGACTTCCAGGCCGACACATGCTCCAGCTCATGTTCACGCACAATGTTTTTTCTGCAACTATCCTGAAGTTCCCTGGCAAGATATATCCGCATGGATGAAAATCCTATTTTTACCGAGACATCAGGCACCATGCATGTCTTTCCAGTAGGGCTGATCCGCCACTTCGACCTGATTTCATAGCTGAATGTTGGCTCGGCATGCGTCAGGCCATACACGTTGTGATGCAGGTCGCCAGTCTTGCCTGATAGCGACTTAAGCGATTTTACCGTGTGCGAGCTATTTTCTGAAGTGCCGATGTCCACGAATGTAACCGCTACCGTGGCCGTTTCAACCAGCCTGTTGCACCGGTCCTTGAACTCGCCATTTTCCGCCCAGGCTACGCAGTTTTGCATTAATAGCAGCAATATCGAGCAGCTAAGAAAATAGCGTACCCTATGGTTGGAGTTTTGCGCTTGCATGATCCGGTTTCATCAACTGGTCAGATCGAGTGCGAACCGGTTCGTCGTCCGGATAAATAAACATCCGTCATCAAGGCATGCATCAACCCGTTTGTGGACATGGCGTTTTTTCCCATGATGAATTATCCCAAACTGAACACATCTTTCCGCTCCGCAGTGCTTAGATTTCGTATCCATTTTTCTCCTGCGACAACACACACGACAACACATAGGGTCAGGTCTCAGCCGTTGCTGTTTCACGATACAACTCACACGAGAGTGATGCAATCTGAAATGATTCCCGGTCTCCTTCAAACTGTAACCACCGCTGGCATTCTTCGAAGATCGCCCGTCTCGTCCATGTGCCTCGACGATTGGTGTTAACGATTTCGGCGGCTGTCGACGTTGTAGCAAATAACAAAACCTGATCCAATACTGTTCCTGTTCAAGTAGTTACAACGCGGCCATGTGCCGCAAAATCCGTGCAATCCGTCTCGTAGCGGACCCACCCAAAAGATGAAGGTCAAGTAATGCAGAAAATCTTTGTAGATCATGCTGTTAATTTAAGAAATGAGCGGTCAACTTCCGGATTTAGGTTTATATCCAGATTGGAGGACACAACTCATCACAGAACGTTTCGACTGCTGCCAGGTCAATCGCCCCTCATTGTTAAATTTTGGAAGATTGAGCTGATGATTGGGCTGCGGGCATCGGGATTCTTCTCCGACGCCAGACATAAACGTCATGGAAGTGTGTGCCCTACCGTACCGAGTCCGGAAGTATAAAAGGTCAAGCTACGCGTATGAATTTAATGCCACGTCTTCGTTACTAAACGTATTATATAAATAATAAATTAATGTTCATTAGAACCCGTTCCCAAAAAATCTTATTTGTTTTCGGTGTTATATTTGCACTCGTTCTAATAGCGATACTCTCATTCGATTGGAACATGCTAAAGCCATATGTAGAACGGCAAGTCACCGAAAAAACCGGTCGAGAATTCTTGATAAAAGGTAATCTCGACATCAGCCTGTCTCTCAACCCGCGCATCAGCGCCGAAGGACTCTCGCTTGCCAATGCCGATTGGGGCACTGAGCAACCGATGCTCGGCATCAATAAAATTGCGTTCCGTATTAGCCTATTGGATCTTCTTAAGGGAGATATTGTCCTGCCTGAAATCTCGATATCCCAGCCGAAAATCCTGCTGGAAAAAAACGAAGACGGAAGACGCAACTGGGAGCTTAAAAAAACGGACAAAGAAACGGAATTGCCAAAAATCGGAAAGCTCAATATTGATCAAGGTAAACTTGTTTTTCGCGATCCGAAGTCCGAAACCGACATCACCGTGAAAATCTTCAGCGATTCGGTATCCATTGATTCGCGAGAAACGCCCATCAATGTGTCGGCCGAAGGGAAATTTTCGGGATTGAAATTCACTTCCCGAATCCACGGTGGCGAGCTCATATCCTTGACGGATAAAAACCGTCCCTATCCTATCAAAGGCAACGTCCGGATTGGAACTACTCATGCTGTGTTTGACGGAACCATAACTGGACTTGATAAATTGGCCGCAATGGATTTGAAACTCGAGATACAAGGCGATGACTTATCGGCACTCTACCCGATCATAGGAATTGCCATTTTCCCCTCTCCACCGTATCACATAGCGGGAAGACTCATGCATCAGAAAACGCAATGGAATTTTAAGGAATTTGCAGGTAAGGTGGGTAATAGCGATCTGGGTGGCGACGTTATATTTGATACCGTTGGCAAGCGGCCCATGCTACGGGCGGATGTCGTATCAAAGGTACTGGATCTGAAAGATTTGAATGGCGTCATGGGTGCGAGACGGGGCCCGAAACCTGAGGATAGTTCTGCGGAGAAGCAGGAAAAGAAAGCCTCGATGGAGGCACAAAGCGATCGCTTGCTACCCGATCAGGAATTCAAGGTGGACAGACTGCGGGCAATGGATGCAGACGTCAGGTTCACAGGCCAAACTATCCGTAACAAGAACCTTCCGATTGAACATCTAGAAGCCAATGTAAAAATTGATGACGGGCTATTGACGATGAAGCCGGTCAATTTCGCCGTGGCCGGTGGAAATATCATTACCAACGTGACGGTAGACGCACGCAAAGAAATTCCAGCGGCGGAAACTAGGGTTGAATTTAGAAAACTACGGTTATCCAAGCTGTTTCCCAAGAGTGAAACCATGCAGGCCAGCAAAGGCTTGATAGGCGGTCTAACCCAGTTGAAGGGTGAGGGGAAATCCGTGGGAGCACTTTTAGCATCGTCTGATGGGCGTGTCGGATTGGTTATGTCCGCTGGCGAAATGAGCGAAATGGTACTTGCAGCGGTAGATCTGGATGGGGGAGAACTCATCAAGCTCCTGTTTACAGGAGACAAGAATGTGCCCATTCGCTGCGCTGTCATAGACTTCGATGTGCAGAAAGGTTTGATGAACAGCGATGCCTTTATTATTGACACCAAGGAAACCAATATTGTCGGCGAAGGGTACATCAGGCTGGTTGATGAAACCATCAAGATGAAGCTGAGTCCTCAGCCCAAAGACCTGAGTATATTGAGCTTGCGCACACCCGTACACATTTCCGGCACCTTCAAGAAGCCCAGGATAATTCCGGATAAGATGCTCGCGATACGCATCGGTGCCTCCGTGCTGCTGGGTGTTTTAGCCACGCCCCTTGCGTCACTTATACCATTGATCGAAACAGGACCCGGCGAAGATAATGATTGCAACGCATTAATCGCCTCGCTCAAGAATCCGCAACCTTCCTCCAGGAAAGCGGCGCAAGATAAAAAGCAATAAGCAACTTGTTATTTTGAAAAACTACCGTTGATGAAACTGCGGGCCATTTAAAGACCCATGAACGTGACCATACCTTTGAAGAAGCAGGAATGAATGCATCGCGAGAAAACTCTGAAGGGGAAATAAAGGCATCGGCTCCAGAGATTGCCGTTCAGCGAAGTGACGGGGAAACCACGACATCCGCGCGCCTGCCTAATCCCGGTAACGCCATGTCATCCTGGATAATTGCAGTGATTGCAATCGTTGCTGCGCTCTATCTGGCGCGCGCATTCTTTGTTCCCTTGTTATTTGGCATTATCGTAAGTTATACGTTAGGGCCGGTGGTGGACTGGCTTGAGCGCTATCGTATTCCTCGGGCGGTTGGAGCCGCACTCGTTCTGGCAGCACTCATCGGTGGCGGAGCCTGGATGACGCTCTCCTTGAGCGGCGACACCTCGGCAATCCTCGAAAAGCTACCCGATGCAGCGCGCAAGCTGCGGCAGAATGTGGACAGTTTTTCTACCCATGGCCCCCCCGCATTAAAGCAGGTTCAGGAAGCCGCCGATGAGCTCCAAGGCGTGGCTGTTGATGCAGGACTGAAATCCTCAAAAAAACCTGTGGTCGTGATTCGCCAACCGGAAACCAGCACATGGCTGCGCGACTTCATGATTGCGCAGTCCGCCCTGCTGCTCTCGTTTGCTGCGCAAGCGCCGGTAGTCGTGTTGCTTACCTATTTTGTGCTCGCCGCCGGCACACATTTTCGCCGCAAGCTAGTGCAACTGGTGGGGCCGTCCCTAACCCGAAAGAAGGAGGCAGTGCGCATCCTTGAAGAAGTGGATGACCAAATTCAGCGCTATCTGCTGGTTATGCTGGTATCCAATGCCCTGGTTGCAGTGCTTACCTGGATTGCGTTCGAAATGCTTGGATTGGAATATGCGGGGGTCTGGGGAGTGGCTGCCGGAATATTTCATTTCATACCCTACCTGGGGACGGTCGCGATCGCGTTTGGTAGTGGCATATCCGGTTTGTTGCAATTCGGTTCTCTGACGCTTGCG
>JBDTKY010000023.1:0-6022 GCA_039935055.1 Nitrosospira sp. | reverse complement strand
CACTTGAACGACGCATTTATCCTTCGTGCAAATGATCGTCTTTGAGAAAATCGTGAAGCTTTTTCGCGACGCGATCACTTCTTGCGTCAGCGACATAACGTAACGATGTGCCATGCTCGGTTGGCTGGCGACAGTATGGATAGTGCGTTTTTCCTTCTTCAGTATTTTCAACCATGATTCGATGTATCCGGCATGGCTCTGAATCTTACTTAAACCAAGCAGCTTCATCAAAATCCGGGGTGGTTCAGAGTGCACCACGCTTCTTATTTTTTGCAACAGAGCCCAAATTTTGTTGCTACCCGCTATTTATTTATTTGTTTATTTGACCGGGATAGCATTTCCCCGTGCCACGGGGACGGCGGTAACACTGTTTTGCGGGCTTCCTTCTATCAGCTTGTCGGAATAAGTGAGGTAAATAAGCGTGTTGCGTCTGGAGTCGACAACGCGGACGATATGCAGGCGCTTGAATAAAATAGACATGCGCTCAGTAAATACATCCTCTTGCCGTGGGAGTTTCTCCGAAAAGTGGAGTGATTCAGCCACCTGGCGGCAGGCTATGGAGGCCTCCGCCCTGTCTTCCGCCAGACCCACCGTACCTTTTATGCCACCCGTTCTCGCGCGGGAGACATAGCAGGTTATGCCGTGGACCTTGGGATCGTCATATGCTTCAATGACAACCCGGTCATCTTTTCCCAGCCACCGGAAAGCAGTATCCACCTCGCCGACAAGCTCGGCTCTCGCTATTGTGCAGAGTGGGAAACAGATCAATGTAGCGGTTAGCGCCGTTAGCGCCAGTCGGATTGGTGTCATTTAAGTTTCTCCAGATTGGCTAGGCTCAGCCAAGTGCCCCATTGCGCGGCATTCCAAAATTACCGGATGAATCACCTGCGATATGGATGAATTATCCGGGATGTTGCCGCGGAATACTCGGAATATCGCCGATAACACCTGGTACGCAAGATGTGCTCGGTAAAGCAGAAATATAGCGGATTGCGGTGACGCTGGGAAGAAAACAATAGGCTGCTCCCCGGCAGGTGACGAATCGGGATAATCCGCTGAGTTCGATGGGGTGTTTCCGGCCTTCGATCGGGATAAGAAACGTTGCACCCGATGCTGGGTTATCCCCGATAACCGGGTCCATGGTATCGCGTAGCCCGGGCGCGAAGGTTCCCTTGTTTGCCCAATCGGACATTAAAAACTCGAATTGATCCCTGAGGCTTACGCCGATAAACAAGCCCAGCAATCCTCGTTCAATTCCATCCTCGGGCTTGGCGGGATCATAGGGAGGGCCGTACGGCAGGCCGCGACGGACAATGCGGTGCTTGAGGCCGCTGTTTCCGGCCACAATCGAACTGCGCGGATTCATACGCCGGATATGCGATCCCAGGGGACACCGGTATCCTCGGCTATCGTCGAACGCATCAGGTACGTTGTTACTTGGCATATAGTCAAAGCTGTTGCGTTGCTGAAGAGGGATGAGCTCGTCAGCCGAATCTGGCGAAAGAGAAAGGGGAACGCCATTTCGCCAGCGCCCGCAAAGCTTGGCAGCTATCAGCTCCCGGTCGAGTCCCGTTTGACCAGCTGCTTCCGTCAGAAATCGCTCGAAACCATGACAATCCTGGGCGAGGATGCGGAACGCCACGAAGCTGCCATTTTGACCCAGTGCTGCAGGGGTAGGCATCGGGTAAGTAAAATCCTCGTATTGGCTGGGATAGCCAAGCAGGAATTCGCCGGCTGGTGCTTTCGGCAGTACGTCCGGCATGAGTGGTGAAAGTCCGCCCTCGATAGCCGGTTGTGCGAAGCCATCCCGGTAGCCAAAGTGCGCTACGCTGCCAGGCAGACTCCGGGCTTCGTGCACGGAAAGTTCCGTCATTGCATGGCGGCCGGAATAGCCTGCCCGGAGCTCCCCGGTAACCTGCTTCAGGGCATCCTCCGTTTCAGCAAAAAGAAACAGCAAGATATGCAGATCAGGGCTGGCGAGCTCTCCTTTCCAATGTTCGGGACTGCTTTCGCCTGTGTCCCCCACCCGCTCGGCGCGAGCAACAGCGCCTGCTGCAAATTCCCCCGGAAAAGAGTCAAGCGAGACAGCCGGTACTTCAAGGGCAGCCAGGCCTGCATAGGTAAGCCCGACGTTCAGGCAATATTGCGGTTTCACTGTCCAATCAGAGGCGGTGGCGAGCTGAGGATGGCTGTCGCTGCTGCCATTCCCACTGCCGTTAACCAGTTCGCCAAGAAATTGCCTGGCAGCCTCCGGTTGTGCAATCCTTAACGCAATCACACGCAATGCCGGCATCGCGTAAGTGCGGAGGATGAAACCCTGGATGTCGGCGAACGGAAGTTCAGGCATAGGATAAATCCAGATTCTTGTTCAGGCGGATGCGATCAGACTTCGCTAAGCGCTGCCTGAATGTCCAGTACCGTAGCCTGTGAATAGGCGCTGTAGAAGGGCTCAATCCCACTCAGGTCGTTGGCTTTGACATAGTCCCCGAAGGCGCTGCGATTCTGTTGAATGGGCAATGGTGGCGCGCCGTCCATGTGTTGGAGAAGTGCATTGAAAATATCGCCGATTTCGTCGATGAACTCATTGAGGTAATCTTCAAACGACCCATCGTATGTCGTGATAATGGCGAGTTTGGTGTTATTTTCGAGGAACACAAAACGTGCGAAATGCACGATCCTGAGTTTGTCGAGGGCAATCCAGATGAGATTTTTTTCCGGCGGGGCGGCTTGAATTTCGAGTATGCGCGCATTGAGTGCCTGAAAATCCTCCGGCGAGCGAATGGTCATGATCAGGGTAAGCGGACTCTGGACCGTTTTTCGGGCAGAAGCGGCGGTAGCGGGCTGAGTTGCCGCGCCGGTATCGCGATGAAATATATTCATGGGATTCTCCTGAAATTGGCAATGTATTTTTCTATTTGACTCATCTGCTTCGACCGTTCGTTCAAAACGCCATCCCGGTTTATGCTAACCTGAACCCACGCTTCACGGCTTGGCCACACTGTGAGGTGTTTCAGAGGATGGCTCACGCATGGGTTTAGGCAGTAGCTCTTCAGGAAGTTCCCCTGGCGGCTCGATGGCGGGCTCACGTAATGGTTTATGACGAGACTCATCGACGGGTTCCTGTGATGAATTACGGAAGGATTCATGAGGCATCTCTCCGTGCCGCATGGAGGGCTCGATCCTGTCATTGATTGTATCGGATGCCCTGCGGTTTTGCCCAATTCTACGTAAATGGTAGGCTTTAATCAGCAGCGCAATGCCGATCCAGGAAGCGATCAGCGCAAAAGGAACCACCAGTAGCAACGGTTGCAGTGCCGCAAGCACAGCCAGGGTTATCAATATGATTCCGCCAGACATCATGATTTTTGCCTCGGCCGCGCCGAGGACAAGCCGGCTGGTAATGGCAGCCCCAACGGTGTTGCTGACGCGGATCGCACCCGCCGTCAGCCGGCTTGCGCTACCGCTTCCGCCGCTGCCTGCGTTGTTCCTGAAAGAAGGATGGGGCTCAGCTCCGGACGATCCGGCTTTTATCACTGGACGCACACGGTTCTTTTCGCTGAGCACGATTTCCGTGGCATCATCCAGATCCTGCAGATACATCTGCTCCATTTCATTCGCGAAGGCGAGGTCTTCCACTGCGACATCCAGCTCCCAATTGCCGAGCCAACTGGCTATATTGAGGTTGCTCGACCCGACACGCGACCAGCGCCCATCAGCCACGGCGGTCTTGGCGTGCAGCATTGATCCGTTCCATTCGAATACGCGCACTCCCGCCTCGAGCAATGGACGATAGCCGGCACGCGAGATCGGCCGCAAAAACGTGAGGTCGCCGCTCGATCCCGGAACCAGCAAGCGTACATCTACGCCATCCATTGCCGCACCTCTAAGCGCTTGCACATAACTGGTGGTTCCGACGAAATATGCATCGGTAAGCCAGAGGGTTTTTTGCGCCAGTACCGCGATCAACTGTTCAAGCCGGTACAAACCTGCGGTGGTGGCTATACTGCCCAGTATTCTCAAATCGACCGAGCCCGCTACGGGGATCAAGTTCCGGTTCGGCAGTTCGTCCGCCGGCAACTCTGGGCCAGCCTCAGCCCATGCATGCGAAAAGGCCTGCGCCACATCGGCTATGACAGGCCCGCGCACCTCGACGCCCGTATCGCGCCATGGCGGAATATCGCGTTCGGGACGGCCTACCCACATCTGACCGATACATAAGCCGCTGACAAATGCGACACGATTATCCACGCAAAGCGATTTGCGATGAAGCCGGCTTAGCCAGCCCAACGGGCTATCGAAGCGCGGTGGATTGAAGCATCGGACCTCAACGTCACCATCGCGCAGCTGCTGCCAGAAGCGGCCGGATGTTTCGGTCAGGGCGCCCATCCAGTCGTAAAGCACCCTGACACGGACTCCCTCTTTTGCCTTGGCAATGAATGCATCGGCAAACTTCTGGCCGATATCATCGTCGCGGATAATATAATTTTCGAAATGAATGGTTTTCTTTGATGAATAAATCGCATCAAGCCATGCTGGATAATTTGCGCTGCCGTCCTTGAGGAGGCGGATACTATTGCCATGTACGAGTGGTGCACCCGCCGCGCGCGAGAACGCTTGCGCGGCGAGAATGCGTGTGGCGGGCATCGTGTCGCGAGAATCTTCTTTAAGCTTCGTCTTGGCCATGTGTTATCGCTTTATGCATGTATGAGCGCGAGGCCTGCTCGAACAGGTTATTATATTTGTTTCAGTTTTGCAGGGAGACCGGTGTTGAGATGAGCTGGGCAACGTGAACAGGAAGGGTGATTTGCGGGCAGTCTGCTTTGTCAGGCTCGTGACGAAGAGCACGGCCATTCGCATCTTCACCTCCCAGGTCTACGGATCCATCTCACAATGCCGCTGTTGTACTCCTGATTTACTCAGAAGATCCTTAATCCTCAACTTCTTCGCCAAACTTGGAGTCGACATAGCAGCGCATGGCGGCAATCAGGGGGGTTAATCCTTTTTGCCAATGCCTTCCTGATCGCATATATGCTGTGCAGTGCTCTGAACCCGCTTCCAGGCTATGACTCAGGTTTATTCCCTCCTTTTCTATGATCGGTCCGCCCTGAGACCAGTCTAACGATGGCTCCCAGCGGATATGATTGATGAGACAATGCCCGTCCATTACATGTACTTCTGCCGTATCGTTCGCTTTTGCTACCCAGTAGTCGAGCAGTTCGTCTTTGAGGTTGGATACTTTCATGATTGTTCTCTCCGTGGAGTTTTTCGGCGAATGAATTTTAACGCAGGGCAAATCTGCTACCGCATGATGAGGCTGCTGGCATCATTACAGCTGTGTCGTTTCCAACGTATTACATTGAGCAATATTGCCGGTTTGAAGCCCATGCGTGAACCAGCGCACACGTTGTTCACTCGTGCCATGCGTGAAGCTCTCGGGCACAACCACGCCCTCGGTTTTGCGTTGTAATGTGTCATCGCCGATCTGCGCGGCAGCGTTCAAGGCCTCCTCAATATCTCCTTGTTCCAGCCACCCCTTGGATTTCTGTGAATGATGCGTCCAGACCCCCGCAAAACAATCGGCTTGTAACTCAACGCGAACCGGCAATGAATTTGCCTGAGTTCGCGACTTGTGGCTGCGGGTTCGGTTCGCCTCCGCGGAAATGCCAAGGAGGTTTTGAACATGGTGCCCTACCTCATGCGCGATTACATAAGCCTGTGCGAAGTCGCCTGTTGCCCCGAGCCTGTTCGCCATTGTGTCAAAAAAGTTGAGGTCAATGTAGATTCGCTGGTCGCCGGGACAATAGAATGGACCCATCGCGGCGCTTCCCTGCCCACAGGATGTCAGGATAGCTCCGCGAAACAATACAAGCTTGGGCGCAGGGTAAGAACCGCTATTCCGTTGCATTACCGCGGTCCATACATCCTCGGTGTCAGCCAGTACTGTTGAGACAAAGGCTGCGCGCTTATCGCCGGGAGGGGGTGCAGGCGCGGGGCCTTGTTCTTGAATCGTATCGCCTCCACC
>JBDTKY010000022.1:0-12438 GCA_039935055.1 Nitrosospira sp. | reverse complement strand
AGATCGTGCGCAGCTATACCCTGTTCCGCAGAACGCTCAATAAGCCCGATCTGCTGGGCGCAGGTACGCTTCCCCCTCACATGGAGTTCCTGGTCGACCGCTACGGCTATCTGCGCGCGCGCTGGATCCCTGAAGCCGATGGCCCGGGATGGAACGATACCAACAGCCTGATGCAGCAGCTCGCACAGCTCAACCGCGAAAAGGAAATCCTGCCCCCTCCAGGCGATCATGTGCATTGAGAAATAAAAAGAGAAAAATACAGAAAAAGTAGCCGCAGTAGATGAAACGTTGCCGTATTAATATTAATTCAACAGTTAGTTCAAGGAGAGTTAAAAATGAATAAATCGATGGCCACCGTTCTGATTAGTGCTGCGCTGGCCGCGTCATTACCCGCTGGTGCGCATACCGAAGACTATTTCGATTCAAATGACGCACCTCATGGTGGTCAGATGCGCATGGCGGGGCCCTATCATCTGGAGCTCGTCACCAAGGAGAAGGAAATTATGCTCTACGTGACGGATCACTCGGATCGCAAGATCAGCAGCGAAGGTGGCGTCGGCAAGGCCGCTTTTCAAGTCGGGAAAGCCAAACCCAAAATCTCCATCAAACTGGAACCGGCGGGAGACAATACGCTAAAGGGAACTGGAGATTATTCCGTAACCCCGGAGACCGTGATTATCGTATTCCTCAAGCTACCGGACCAACAGGCGCAGTCTGCACGTTTTACGCCACTCAAGCCGAAATCGAAGGTAAAGTCTACAAAGAAATCTTCAGGCAACAAAGAATCAGCGGGCGAGCATGACGGACATCACCACCACATGAATCATTGAAGATAGCTGTGCTCAGGAGGACACTATAGACTGAAAGAGTAGCAGACGGGCAAGGTAAGAATCGATTGTAGTTCACTTACCGGAAATCGATTCGCCGCGCAACGCAGCGTGTCTGCCTCGCTGTACGTCTACGCTCATCAGTATTATCAGCCCAATGATAAAGTAAATACCCGTGATCAGCATCGCGAGGCGATGATCACCGCTGGAAATCCAGGTTACCAATCCGTACGTTACCGGACCAAGTATTGACGACAGCTTTACTGCGAATCCCCATAGCCCAAAAAATTCCGCGCGTCGGGAGCTGGGACTAAAGTATCCCACCAATGCCCTTCCCGCTGACTGAGAGGCGCCAAGACACAGGCCAGCGATGTTGGCGGCCAGCCAGAAAGTTGCACTGCTATCCGCCATCCACGCAACCAGAACCATGATGATCCAACCAACAAGGGTCAGTGCGATGGTAAGAATATGGCCCAGCTTATCCTGCAGACTGCCAAACGCAAATGCGCCCGCCGCTGCGGTGATATTGACCACCAGAATCAAAAGCATGGTGTCGCGCGTATTAAAGCCCATTACCTGCTGAGCATAGATCGCCGCCAGCGTAATTACCGCCTGGATTCCCGCCTGATAAAATACAAGGCATGCGAGAAATCGCCCCAAATCGCGGTAATCGCGTATATGGCTGAGCGTATCTCCCAGTCGGGCGAAAGCTTCGCAAACCACACTACGCCCGGCAAGATGTTGTTGCGGTACCGCGCGTTCCTTCAGATAAAGAAAGGTGGGAATGCTGGATACGGCAAACAACGCCGCGGTTATCAGCATGGTTACCGGCACAAATTGATCAGCCTGCTCTCCCTGTCCTTGCGCCCATGTTACATACGCGAGGGAACAACCCAAGCTCACCAGGCCGCCGATATAGCCGAGGCTCCAGCCCCAGCCGGACACTTTCCCCAGTGCGTCGCTTCGCGCAATTTCTGGCAGAAACGCAGCAATCAAATTTTCGCCGGAACCAAAGAAAAAATTTGCAAAAATGATGAGTATCACGGCTAACCATAAATCTCCCGGACCGACAAAAGAAAGCATTGCAGTGAAAACGATACAGCCAATAGTAGTGAGAAACAGCAGCCGTTTCTTCGCTGCATACGCGTCCGCATATGCTCCCAACGCAGGCCCGGTCAGAATAATAAGAGCATAAGAAACCCCCAGCGCTGCCGTCCAGGCAAATGTTCCCCATTCTTGGTTGTTTGTTACGACCCCAACAAAATAAGCATTGAAAATTGCGGTGATGACAACTGTGGTGTAGCCGGAATTGGCGAAATCGAACATCGCCCACGACCAGACCTCCCGGCGACTTACACCAACCGCAAGATGCCGTGGATTACCCTCTAGTGGCATGTATGCGATAAAAGTGCAAGCCAATTACAGTGGTTATGCATTTCGTAGTCCAGGTTCAGAATATGAGCTTTGTGATTATAGACACATACGACCCAAAAGGTCTTCAACCGCATAAACCGATGAACCTAAACCGGATATTTTATCCGTCTTGACCACATAAAAGCGGAAGCACCGCAGACTTTACGCTTACCATGCTTTTGTCCGACGCATACCAGAGGCAAACCGAAAATGGCTTAGAGGCATATATCGGAAAAGCAAGGACATCTAAGATTTTGTCTTATCGAGGTTAATTGAGCATAGTGCTCGAAAGAATAAAAGATGGAGTAGAATATTTTCCTGCCCATCAGACAGTGAAATTCTCATGAGCGACCTCTTGCATCTTGTCTGCCCCAACTGCCGTGCGGTCAACCGCGTGCCCACAGCACGGCTCGGCCAGCAACCCAATTGCGGACAATGCCACCAGCCATTGTTCACAAGCCAGCCGGTGGAGCTAACCGCCGTCACCTTCACCAAACACCTCGACCGTAACGACATCCCAATACTGGTAGATTTCTGGGCGCCCTGGTGCGGGCCCTGCAAGATTATGGCGCCGGCCTTCGCCCAGGCAGCGGGTATACTGGAGCCGCACGTTCGTCTGGCCAAGGTGAACACCGAGGCCGAGCCGGTATTAGGTACGCAATATAACATCCGCAGTATCCCTACTTTAGCGCTATTCCGGAATGGGCGTGAGGTTGCGCGGCAGCCTGGCGTTATGACGGTTCAGGATATTGTGCGCTGGGTTCATTCCCACTAGACTGAACCAGACCATAGCTGATACACATGGAAAAAGCTGATACAAAATGACATCGGGTAATTTATTTATCGTCAGCGCTCCATCAGGCGCTGGAAAAACCAGCTTGGTCAAGGCGTTGCTTAAAACCGATATCGATCTCCATCTGTCTATTTCATATACATCCCGGCCAGCGCGTCTCGAAGAAGTGGACGGGCGTGATTACCATTTCGTGAGCCGCGAAATCTTTGAAAAGAGGCGAGAACAGGGTGAATTTCTGGAAAGCGCGCAGCTATATGGAAATTTCTATGGCACTTCGCAAAAATGGATAAACGAAACCATAGCGTTAGGGCACGATATCCTACTGGAAATTGATAGCCGGGGCGCTCATCAGGTACGTAGAATCTTTCCCAATGTAGTGGGAATTTTCGTTCTGCCACCCTCACTGGAAGTACTGGAAACACGCTTAAGACGCCGGGGCCAGGATAGTTCTGAAGCAATCACGCGGCGTCTGGCCGCTGCTCGTGAGGAGATGGGCCATGTGGGTGAATATGATTATGTTATTATCAATGAAAAGCTGGATAAGGCATTGCAAGATTTGGCGTGCATCGTACACGCCGAGCGTTTGAGAATGACAAAACAAATTGCTCGTCATCATGATCTGGTGAACCAACTTGGGAAAATGCTTGTTCCTTAAATTGGCAATTATTCGAGTATTCGCTGCACACCTTGATGAATTTCGATACGCTTACCTTTTATGTAAGTTTTTTACACCAGTTACCGTTATTTCATTAGACTTCTTATACGCTGTTTCTAGCACATTATATTGGGAGTAACATATGGCACGAATTACCGTTGACGATTGTTTGAAAAGAATTCCTAATCGTTTCGATATGACCTTGGTCGCAACCATTCGAGCAAGGCAGCTCTCAATTGGTGGCTCTCCCATGGTGGAGCCCGCACGGGATAAGCCTACCGTAATCGCGTTACGCGAACTGGCTCAGGGGAAGGTCGGCGTCGAAATCCTCACAATGGGCACCCTTTAATTTACTTAAATCATTCCTATCTTAACTTTAAATCAAGCACCTCGCCGCAAGCAGTGGAATATTAATTACGCTCTTACAATACGCTGGCTTTCAGCCAGCGTTCGCTCCAAGGGGCGGGGAATTGAACCCATAGAGATTAAAGAATTCCAATTGAACTTATTTGGCAGCCAGGATATTGAAAATCTGGATTTATAGCCTGTCATGAGGGTATTGTCATCCTGAGGAGTCCATGCAGCAGGACTTATCACAGAGAATGAAGGAAACTACCATGCGAGCACGAGGTCTGCCGGATTCCTCTGCTACCTTACCCGAGGCGGATTTCCTATTTAGCGAATTATCCGGCTACCTCAAGCCGGAAGATATTTCTGAGCTTCAGAATGCTTACCTTTTCAGCCAAAGTGCCCATTCCGGGCAATTCCGAAAATCCGGCGAACCTTACATTTCTCATCCGCTGGCAGTAGCCAGCATACTCGGAAAATTACGTCTGGACCCACAGACGCTAACTGCCGCGCTGTTGCACGATGTGATGGAAGATACTCACGTCTCCAAGACCGAGATAAGTAATAGGTTTGGCAAGCCGGTCGCGGAACTGGTAGATGGCGTTTCAAAGCTCGACAAGATCGAGTTCCAGACGCACGCGGACGCTCAGGCGGAGAATTTTCGCAAGATGTTATTGGCAATGGCGCGAGATGTGCGCGTCATACTTATCAAATTGGCGGACCGATTGCACAACATGCGTACGCTGGAGGCGATGCGGCCCGAGAAACGACGTCGCATTGCCCGTGAAACCATGGAAATCTATGCGCCCATCGCCAATCGGCTGGGACTCAACAATATCTACCAGGAATTGCAGGAACTCAGTTTCCATTATCTTTTTCCAACACGTTACCGGGTTCTAAGCAATGCCACCAAAGCGGCGCGCGGAAATCGACGGGAAGTGGTGACTAAAATCCTGGACTCCATCAAACAGCGTCTGCAGGCGGCGGAACTGGATGCGGAAGTAACTGGACGTGAAAAACAGCTTTACAGCATCTACAAAAAAATGGCCGAGAAGCATCTCACGTTTTCCGAGGTACTCGACATTTACGGTTTCCGCGTTATCGTCAAGGATGTGCCTTCGTGCTACATAACGCTGGGCGCATTGCATAGTCTATACAACCCTATTCCTGGAAAATTCAAGGACTATATCGCCATTCCCAAGGCAAACGGTTACCAGTCATTGCACAATACGTTGTGGGGACCTTATGGCACCCCCATCGAAGTGCAGATTCGCACCGCCGACATGCATCGAATCGCCGAGGCTGGCGTCGCCTCGCACTGGCTCTATAAGAGTACCGATGCTGATATTAACGATTTGCACATGAAAACCCATCAGTGGCTGCAGAGTCTGTTGGAGACCCTGAGTGACTCCACCGATTCCCTGGAATTTCTGGAACATCTCAAAGTTGATCTGTTTCCTGGGGAAGTCTATGTATTTACGCCCCAAGGCAAGATATTGGCCCTGCCTAGGGATGCTACAGCCGTGGATTTCGCCTATGCGGTTCATACAGACATTGGTGACTGTTGTGTGGCTGCAAAAATAAACGGTGAGAATGCACCTTTGCGTACCAGCCTCAGGAGTGGCGATCGTGTGGAGATTGTTACCGCGTCACAGGCAAAACCCAACCCTGCCTGGCTTAATTACGTAGTTACCGGCAAGGCGCGCTCGCACATCCGTCGTTTTCTCAAGACCATGCAATATGAAGAGTCGGCCAGACTGGGGGAGCGCTTGCTGCATCAGGCTTTGATGTCGCTCAAGATCGATCCGCAAATGATAAGCGCGGCGCAGTGGGAGAAACTGGCGCGCGAGAGCGGCGCCAAATCGAAAAAAGATTTGCTTGCAGATATGGGATTAGGCAAGCACCTTCCGGCGGTAATAGCAAGGCGGCTGGCATCACCCGGAGAGTCTGCTTTCGGGACAAATGGGGTTAGCGACGTCATCACTATCCTTGGCACCGAAGGCATGGCGGTACAATTTGCCAAATGTTGCCGACCGATTCCGGGGGATCCCATCGTCGGCTTCATCAAAAAAGATCAGGGATTAGTGATTCATACCCATGATTGCCCGGCAATCTCCAAAAACCGTGGGAATTCGGATAACTGGCTGGATGTTGCATGGGGTAAAGGTATCACGCGGCATTTCGAGGTTAGCATCAAAACAATGGTCGCCAATGAGCGCGGCGTATTGGCAAGGGTAGCGGCGGCAATCGCCGGGGCAGGCTCCAACATTGACAATGTTGCCATGGAAGGAGAAGGTGCCTATACAACCATGAATTTCATGTTACAGGTCCGCAACCGCTATCATCTTGCACAAGTTATACGCGGTTTGAGGCGTATTCCGGAGGTAGCGAAAATCAGCCGCATGAAGGGCTGAGTCAACCACACATTCGCGTTCACATGCCTAGACATCCTTCTTCAGCTCCGGGGTGTTTATTTGGCGTTATTTATCGCATCTAACATCGTATTTCGGGAACAACTCTTCCGGCCGCCTAAAAATAAACAAGTAAGCTCCCTATAACCCCTGTAATGACATCAAAATAACCCAACCATCCTAAGTTGTTAACTCATTGGTGCTGTTGAGAGGAGTCGAACCCCCGACCTACTGATTACGAATTCTAAAGCAGGCTGTTTGACCCTGTTTTAATATTCCTGCATAAGCATTAATGTAACTGTTTTCATTTACATTGTTTTAAACTTCCGCTTACAGTTTGACACTTCCTGTCTACACTGTGTCTACATGAAAGGAAGTCATGTCTACACCAATCTCAGCACTCCCCGTTAGAATAACAAAATCTGTTGTGGATAGGTTGCACACTCCAGCAGCAGGGCAAGCCTTTACCCGTGACTCAGAACTCAAAGGTTTTGCGGTCCGCATTACCACCTCTGGTGCCAAGTCGTTCATTTTGGAAAAACGCATCGACGGCAAAGTAAAACGGCTCACTCTTGGCCGTTATCCTGAGCTGACTGTAGAGCAAGCTAGAAAAGAAGCTCATAAGCTCTTGGGCCATATCGCTACTGGGCGTAATCCTACTGCCGAGAAAAAGCAAAAAGAGCTGCAAGCAACCACCTTGCAACAAGCTTTCAATGATTTCCTGCTTGCCAGAAAGAGTCTCAAGCCTCGCACGCTTTACGATTACCAGCGATTAATGAAAGTTGCTTTTCCTGAGTGGCAAAATAAAGCTCTGGTTGATATCGGTAAAGAGATGGTTGCCAAGCGTCATACCAAGATTGGCGCGGAACATGGCGAAGCCTATGCCAATTTAGCCATGCGGTTTTTGCGCGCATTGTTCAATTTCTCGATTGCACAGTACGAAGATGGCAACGGCAATGCCATTTTGCGTGAAAACCCCGTCGTGCGTCTTACCCAGACTCGCGCATGGTATCGGGTAGAACGCCGCCAGACAGTTATTAAGTCGCACCAGCTCGCGCCGTGGTATCAGGGGGTAATGTTGCTCAAGAATGACATAACGTCTAAACAGTCCGCGCTAGTCGCCGATTATCTACTCTTCCTGTTGTTTACAGGGCTACGCCGCCAAGAAGCTGCAACCTTGAAATGGTCCGATATCGATTTGCGTGGCCGGTCGTTTACAATCAGGGATACCAAGAATCGGGAACCACTCACATTGCCGCTTACGGATTTTCTTTACAGTCTCTTGGAGAACAGAAAAGCTATGGCAGATTCTGATTATGTTTTTGCCGGAAACGGAAAGGCCGGATATTTGATCGAGCCTCGTCATCAAGTTCAGAAAGTGAGTGAAGCATCCGGGGTGTCGTTTACGCTGCACGATCTGCGCCGCAGCTATATAACAGTTGCCGAGAGTATCGACATCTCGGCTTACGCCCTAAAGCGTCTGGTGAACCACAAAATGAGCAATGACGTGACGGCGGGCTATATCGTAAACGACGTGGAACGTCTAAGGGAGCCTATGCAAAAAATCAGCGGTTATTTGTTGAAATGCATGGGAGTCAATTCATCTGATGCAATGAATATCATCTGATGATATTATTAAATCATGCGGTCTGATACGGGACTTGAAGCCCTGCTTGATCTTAACGGCTATATCGTCGATCAAGACTTGGGATACTGGATCAAGGTCGAGGCATGGCGGGTCGTGGCAACCCCGGAAATTCCGCATAGTATCCGCTATTCGCTCACGCTTCATGAGCCCTATGGAAAACGAATCATGGGATACGACAACAGCCATGCCATAAAGCCGCCGAAGAAATTCAAGTATGCGGGGCAGCGGCTAGCGTATGACCATAAGCATCGCCACATTTCGGATAAGGGAGTCCCTTATGAATTCAAGGATGCTTACCAACTGCTTGCCGATTTCTTCGAAGAAGTGGATCGTATACTGAAGGAAATGAAGATATGAAAAGAATTGTGATTGGCATCATGCCACAAGAGAAAATCCGTGAACGCATGCTGGCAATAGCGAAAGGTGTGTACAAGCCTAAGGCTGGTGAACCGAAGATATGGTTTACCTCAATGAAATCCCTCGCCGAAGTCCTGAGTGACGATAACCGTGCCTTGCTCGCGATCATTCACGAATCTCAGCCTGAATCAATTACCGGTCTTGCAGCGATTACCGGGCGAAAGCCCAGCAATCTTTCGCGCACTCTGAAAACCATGTCTCATTATGGGATTGTGGAAATGCGGCGCGAGAACCGACACGTGCGTCCCATTGTCAATGCTACGGAATTTCAAATACTAGCTACCCAATAGATTAGCGAGAAATTTGAACAAAGTGTTCGGGAATTGATTCCTTTTGATACGCGTCGCCTATTCCATTATGCATAACCAATTATCTTATTAAATCGATGGGAGCCAATTCTTAACAACGCAAGTTATGTTGAACACTGTAAAACGCTTTAGCATTTGGGAAATCGCGCACCGCTGGCACAACCTTGATCCCGAGTCCACCAATTCCCAAAAGCTGCCCCTTGCCGTGCAAGATACCTTGCGTTCACTGGCGGGTGCCAATCATTACGATGGCTTGATGATTGTCAATTGCAATGGCGTGGAAAACAAAGGGGCTTACCATGAGCCAACACAACGTCGATATAAGCATGAGGAAATTGAAGAGGGGCTCTTCGACTGCTCTCGGAACAAGATTTTCAATAAACCGCTATTGGAATCGGTATTTATCGAGCAGCAACCTTTTGGCAAGTGGTGCCTGGAAAAAGGATGGGTCTTACCCGGTTTCTGGTTTTCGAATGACTGGAAGCCAGACAAATATCGTTACAGCGGGTGGCAGTTAGACAGTTCTAGCGAAGAGAGCCTTCCCATTACCCAAGAAATAGCTGGTTCGGAACTTGAAATAAAACTCCGCCCCAATCAAATGGACAAGCCAGTCTGTCAGGCTATCGTTCGCACACTTTGGGACATTTATCCGCAAATGACCATTGCGGATATGTGCAAGCATGAAGCGTTCAACGCTACGGCAACGGTAAGCTCTATGGCGGTATCCACACTTTACGTGACTGGCTGAGCGAAGTAGCACCGTCCAAAGTAAAAGGAAAAAGAGGCCGTCCCAAAAAATCTGAAACCTAGCAACGACACGGCAGAAAAATATACGTTTGCCCAAGAAATATCATTTCTACGCTTGGCGGTAATTTTTTGATAACGCCAAATCCGTCAAGCTGTTTCCTCGATTTACAACCATACGAGGAAACAGACCATGTACGACAAACTTCTTACAACACCACAAGCCGCAAATGTTTTAGGCGTTAGCATTGCCTTTCTGGAACGGGACCGTTGGGCCGGTGCCCGCGTACGCTTTATCAAGATCGGCTCCCGCGCTGTGCGCTACCGCTTGCAAGACTTGGAGAAATACATCGAGTCCTGCATGCGTAAATCCACCAGCGACATGGGCCAGAAATGACAGCAGCCGAGTTATGGGCGCCCGTCGTGCCGGAAGGGGCTTATGCCCTAACGGCAATATTTATTTCCCGGAACAGGAGGAAGAGAAGGAAACATTCAGTTCCGACCTTCTCAGCCGTCATCCCGATTGTTTGGCCATACCCATGCATGAAGAATATGTGCGTCTGTATGACGCTCATGGCGAAGACAAAGCCGAAGCGTTTCTGCATGAGATCAGCAACCAGCTCACCAGTAAGACATTAAGCCTGGGTGCAAGCGATGAGGAAATCAACGCCTTTGCCCGCAAGCTGGCAGATCAATTTACCCGTCTACAACGTCTGTTCAAGAATCCTGCTATTGCAGCGCGAGCTCTCTGCCATATCGCTCACACGAAATATGGTGTTATCCCGCCAGGGACAAACAAAGCCAGTAAAAGATATCCCCATCTGTAAGCGTAACCGCATCACCGTCTTTCTCGGCAACAGCATCCGCAATAAAGCCAAAGGCCCGGCTATTTCCTGTAACCGTATCCGAGGGAAAGGAATCGGCATCTTGAGCAAGTTCATCGGAAGACAAGCCTGTTACCGTTACAGGAAAAAACGGTGGGCAGAGTCCTATAGGCAGGTCCGTTACAGACAGACAGGCTCCTGTAACGGTAACAGAAGAATCCAATCCCTCGTTTCCTGTAACAGTAACGGGGAAATCCAATCCTTTTCCTGTAAGGGTAACGGGAAAACCCAGTCTTTTCTTGCCTGTAACCGGTACAGGAGCTACGGACACGGGAATTCTGGCGCGTCTGGCAGATATATTGGTGGCGTCGGGCATTGCGTACGATTCATGTGCGGCACTTCGAACATGGCGCCATCCGCTTAAGCCTGGTCCATAGCCGCAAGGGTAAATACGTCAGCGATGAAACCCTGCAAAGGCGGCAGAAACAAAACCGCCGTAACCGCACTATTCTCGGAAACTGCACCGCAACCAACGAGCTGGGGCAGGAATATAACCGTTACAGGAAACCTAAAGGAAACGAAATCATCGGTATAACATGGGAAAAGGTTGTATTCCCTACCCGTATTCATCAGTGGACTATTCAGCACAAATGCGATACGAATAAGATGAAGAGGCCGGTGGAACTTAAGGAGCCTGCGAATGAAAGCGCGGCAATAATCACATTACATCAGACTGGTTCTGGATCCTTGGAGTCCTGTCAATAACTGTACGGAAAATGTAGAGAATATGAAGGATGTCGAGAATGTCCGGGTAGATATGTAAATATGGAAATATCTGGAACGTGGCAAAAGTGGACTTTCAACTCCGAGCACTATTGGCGATCATATGCGCATATTTTGCATTAAATCGCTCCACATTAATAAAATATAGTGGCATCATGCGTCGCAGTATCACTAAATAATTTTTGGATGCGGACATTTGGCTAATAGCTGTTGGATGTCGAGAAGGAATGATCATGGTTGATGAGCTGGGTCAACAAACACTCGTCGACTCGCTTGACGCATTGGGAAGGCATGCAGAAGCGTATTTCGGCCGAGCTCGTGCAGTTCTCGTGGAAGTCCCGCGTCCAGAGAGCTGGGATAGCCCTGAGCGCGACTATTTCTGGGGGAAATTGCCTCCTGAGGGGTGCGAGGAGGCCAAAAACATAGCAGAACACCTTCTCACGCTGGCGGGGCAAATTGCCGACGCAGTGCGGAATGCATTATTGGCATCGGAGGCGGATCAGCGAGATGTGATGACGGGTACAAAGATCATGCGTGCGGCGCTTTTCCTTCGGGAGTTCAGTTCGTGGACCATGCAGGTGCTCCACGATGAGGACAGAGTCCTAGGGGTCCAGCCAGCAGGGCAGTCCGACGACGTCCCCAGCCCACCTGACACAGCGAGTCGGATCTTCGCTGAATGGGCAGCGAAGATCCGCGACATTCTCGACCTAGTGGCTGCATCGCGTGGACTCGGACCAGTTGGCAAAGATGCTGTTTCCCCAGCGCCAGCGCGGTACCGTCCCGGTACGGCGTTCATCATGATGTCTATGGACAAGGCTCGACCAGAACTCACCGACGTAGCCAATACTGTTAAGCAGGTCTTTAAGGAGTTCGATGTCGGAGCCGTTCGAGCTGATGATATCGAGCACGAGGATCTGATAACAGCTCGTATCCTTGGCGAGATCGAGACAGCTGAGTTTCTCTTCGCGGACCTGACAGATGAACGACCCAACGTCTATTATGAAATCGGTTACGCGCATGCTCTAAAACGCCGCGTGATTCTGTTCCGCAAGGCTGGCACAGGGCTGCATTTCGATTTGGCAGGATACAACTGTCCCGAGTACGAAAACTTGCATACCCTGCGAGAGCAGCTTATTCGTCGCCTGGAGCATCTTACGAATCGTCAATCAAAAACCGGTTCTGCGTCAGCAGCTGCAAGCACACTCCACAGGAAGCGCGCCTAAGCGGTGACTCATTCCACTCATGATAACTAGCAACCGAGTAAAAG
>JBDTKY010000021.1:0-4970 GCA_039935055.1 Nitrosospira sp. | reverse complement strand
ACCCTCAGCCGCGGACTGGGAGCAAACTTGATGGCCCGCAACTCTGATTCGATAGCGTCGGACAATCCCACCAGAACAATGTCGGTTCCAGGATTGCGATGGAGATAATCGACAACTGCGGGAACGGTCACATGAGGGCCGTGATCGCCACCCATGCAGTCTATGGCTACGGTAATATCCAATTTTTTCGCCCTAAGCCCGAGATAAGGCCGGGATAAGCTCGAAATTTCGATGTCCCCAGAATGAGGGGGCGAAATTTAATCTTCCTTTGTCTTGACGATTTTCTTGCCGCGGTAATAACCGTTGGGGCTGATGTGGTGACGCAGATGTACTTCGCCGGTGTTGGAATCCACCGTCAACGGCGAAGGGGTCAAAAAATCATGCGAGCGATGCATGCCGCGTTTAGATGGGGATTTCTTGTTTTGCTGGACTGCCATGGTGCTTAGCTCCTTAAATAAATATCAATGCAGCTTTTTCAGTTGTGCGAGCGCGGTAAAAAGAGGTTTCTCGCCCGCGTCACTCCAATCCATTGTACCAATCGAACATTCGCTCTCTCCGTGACGCGGCGAAACCGGCAGGCTAAGAATTATTTCATCCTCAATCAGCGCCATGACATCCATATCAGGTATCGCCAGAACACCATCCGCTGATTCATCTTCATCAAGACGGGAGAGCTCATGCTCATCCCTTGCCAATAACAGATCTTTCTGCACATCCAGCACATGCCCGAGTTCGCCGAGACAACGCTGGCACTGGAGATTTATTGATCCCCGGATAACGATTCGCAAAATCGGCTTGCCGTTCCTGTCCACAGCACCACGAATTGTGTACTTCAGCTCGCCACAGTTATCAGCCAGATAATCCTGCAAACGCTCAAGCTCCGAAAGCGCAATTTTACCATGATGCGACATCGCATTACGGGCAAAATCAAGAACATCTATGGCGAGCCGTGCAGGCATAAAGGCCTTTAAAAATCAAATCGCGAGCATTCGCCTGACGGCGGCGTCGGTTACCCTCTTCGCATTACGTTTAGCATTACTTGAGGAATTTATCGTTCATCCATCATTGCATACGGCCTTCAATATTTCTTTCGCATTCGCGATTGATAAATCGACGCATTTAGGATTAGAATTTCAGAGGCTCCCCCCTACGGAGCGGAGGCACTCATACGGCGCGCATAATATATTTTTTGCCACTGAGTGTCAAAAACCATCTGAAGCAAACTTTGAAAACACAAAAAACTGCTCAACGGCTTGTACTGGGATCCAGCTCCATTTATCGCCGCGAACTACTCCAGCGCCTGCAAATTCCGTTTGAAGTCTTTTCCCCGGAAATCGATGAAACTCCCCTGGCTGATGAGATACCTGAAGCCACTGCCCTTCGGCTGGCTGCCGTAAAGGCCCGCACGGTTGCAGTGACTTATCCGGATGCTCTAACTATTGGCGCTGATCAGGTGGCGGTGCTGGAAGGCATCCAGCTTGGCAAGCCATTGAACCGCATAAATGCCACCCGGCAATTACAATTCATTCGTGGAAAAGAAGTCGTGTTTCATACCGCTCTGGGTCTTTTCAATGGCCCCAAAAGCAGTATGCGGACGCGACTCGTCTCCTCTCGGGTCAAATTCCGCAAATTGAGCGACCAGCAAATCGAAAACTATCTCGATAAAGAACAGCCGTACCACTGCGCTGGAAGCGCCAAGTCCGAAGGACTGGGCATTGTATTAATTGAACATATGGTGAGCGACGACCCCAGTGCGCTGATCGGTTTGCCGCTGATCGCGCTGGTGGAAATGCTGACATGGGAAGGTGTGGAGATAGTGTGAATCCAGGTACGCTCTATCTCATTCCTACTCCGCTTGGCGCAGATGATATTGCTTGGACAATCCCTGCTGCCGTCAGGCAATGCGCAGCAGGGATTGGTCACTATATTGTCGAGCACCCAAAAACCGCCAGGCAATTCCTGAAACAGATTGGCTGCATCCTGCCGCTACAGGAAATCAGCATGCAAGTGTTGAATGAACACACCCCACTGAAGGAATTTGCGAACCTGCTTGCACCGTTGCTTGCGGGAAATGATGTCGGGTTATTATCTGATGCCGGTTACCCCGCTGTAGCTGATCCCGGGGCGGGATTGGTGCGCCTTGCTCATCAAAAGAATCTTCGGGTGGTGCCATTTGTGGGACCATCTTCCATACTGCTGGCGCTAATGGCATCGGGATTGAATGGTCAGCGCTTCGTCTTTCACGGTTATCTTCCAGCAGAAAAAAACGAACGTGTCAGTAAAATCGTTGAACTGGAAAGAGACTCGATAGCCCGCGATCAAACTCAGATATTTATCGAGACGCCGTACCGCAATCAGAAGCTGCTGGAGTCTCTTGTTTTTACCTGCCACGATGTCACCGTTCTCTGCATCGCCTGCAATCTCACGCTGGCTAGTGAATATATCTCAACCAGAACAGTCAGGGAATGGAAACATTCCTTACCTGAACTCAATGATAAACCTGCCATTTTTTTGTTGCAGGGTAACCTGGAGCCTTCGAACAAGTCTTCCGTGGCACCCGGCGCAAGTAAAATCAGGACAAAAGGTGCACGGCGAAGGCCGTAGCCTGATCTGCAATGCCAACGAGCGTAACGCAGCGAACCTCGATTTTTATTACTGCATGGGACTGGGCTACCGGCAAACCCGGAGACTTATTCAAAACCCCCAAATACAAGTAATCGATATTTACTACTGCATTCCCCATCCATTTCCTGCGCTAATCAGCGTGTCTGCCATCACCGCACCGAAGCGTCTGGCGAAGCGCTCGGCAACTCCTTCCCGGGTAGTGTAATCCACGATGCGTTCAGCCTTGATAATCTCGCGCGCCACATACTCGGCGTTGCCCATGGCATCTGCAAGTCCCAGATCTATACTTTTCTGACCGGTCCAGACAACACCACTGAACATTTCCGGCGCCTCTTTCAGACGTTTTCCCCTGCCTTGCCGCACCACCTGAATAAACTGCTCGTGGACGTCGCTCAGCATTTCCTTGGCGTATTTCTCCTGCTCGGTATTGGGAGGAGAGAAAGGATCAAGAAAACCCTTATTTTTCCCTGCCGTGATTAATCGCCGCTCGATGCCGAGCTTTTCCATCGCGCCGGTGAATCCGAATCCATTCATCAGCACGCCTATGGAACCAACCACGCTGGCCTTATCCACATAAATCTTGTCGGCAGCAACTGCGACATAATAGCCACCCGAAGCGCAAATGTCCTCGACCACGGCATAGAGGGGGATTTGGGGATGCTCTGCTCGCAAACGGCGGATCTCATCATTGATATACCCTGCCTGCACCGGGCTTCCGCCGGGACTATTAATACGCAGAATCACACCGCGCGTTTTCTCGTCCTTGAACGCATGCTGCAAGCCGGCATTTACATTATCAGCACTGCTAACGCTGTCGGAAGAGATTACGCCTCGCAGTTCGACCAAGGCAGTATGTTTGCCGGACATGGATATTTCATTGCCGCCAAACCATCCCAATCCAAAAAACATAAAAGCAAACAAATAGATAAAGGTGAGTGACTTGAAAAATATGCCCCAGCGACGTGCCCGGCGTTGTTCCTGAACAGAAGAGAGCGCCAGTTTCTCAAGCACAGTCTTCTCCCAGGTTTCGTTGCGATTTTCTGAATCAACCATGATTATTTCAGTCCCTCAACTAAGGTAAGCAGCAGACCGCATGAATGCGGCTCGAAAAAATACTGCTGTCTCGTTATCTATTTTTCAATGCTGCAAGCTTCTTTTCTTGCATGGATCACCGGACAAAAGCTTCTCTCCATCGCCAAAATCACCTCAAGCAATGGAGAGCACCAAGTATAACCCCGAATCATCGAATTCATTTTTTATCCGGCCCCTGTGCGATAGCAATGCGCGCCGCTGCCGGAATCGCCCGAATGCCCCCGCATCGACAGTTTCCGACATCGATAAAATAATCCTGCTACCCACTCCCATCGATATCAAGTCCCATCAGGAATTCCTGCAAATCCTCGGGCAGCGGCGCCTCCAGACGCAAGATCTCACCCGTTACAGGATGGGTTACCTCGGCTACGAAAGCATGTAAAAACATGCGTCCCAATCTTGGTTTCGGGCCGATCCTGGCCAGACCCTTGTTCAAGGCAAAATCCCCATACTTGTCATCACCAGCGATGGGAAAGCCAAGATGAGCAAGATGTACGCGAATTTGATGAGTACGCCCGGTTTTTAGTTCCGCTTCCAGCAAGCTGAAGCCCTGCCAGGATTTTTTCAGGGTAAATACTGTATGAGCCGTCATTGGGACTTTGTTTCCTCCCTTGTCCGTAGTTACGGCCACACGACGCTCCCCAGCAGCCGTAACATACTTGTTGAGAGGCAGCTTTACGCTTTGCCTCGGGTTGCACCACTTGCCTTTCACCAACGCCAGGTAACGCTTTTCCATCAGCCCCGCTCGGATTTGCCGGTGCAGTT
This sequence comes from Nitrosospira sp., assembly GCA_039935055.1. Lineage (GTDB taxonomy): Bacteria > Pseudomonadota > Gammaproteobacteria > Burkholderiales > Nitrosomonadaceae > Nitrosospira. The sequence continues at coordinate 488 of JBDTKY010000021.1, read as the reverse complement.
CAATGAGTCCCCCACGGCTTTTGGCGAGAAAAAGAATCCCGGACGTCTCCCTGTCAAGGCGATGAACCAGCTCCAGGAATTTCCAGTCGGGATGCTGGGCACGCAGTTGCTCAATGACACCAAAACTCACACCGCTCCCGCCATGCACCGCAACGCCAGCAGGCTTGTTGATAACCAGAAGTGTTTCATCCTGAAATAAAATTTCAAAAGGGGTGGATGGGGACGGGACATTTTTTTCTCGTACCTGAGTACTGTTTTCAGCCATTCTCATCGGCGGAATGCGCACCATGTCGCCCAACTGGAGCTTGTGATTTGCGTCAACGCGTTTACTATTAAGCCGCACCTGCCCACTCCGCAATAACTGGTAGATATGGCTTTTAGGCACGCCTTTTAGACGCTTGATCAAAAAATTATCTATGCGCTGACCATTGCTGTCCTCTCCTACGATTTCCTTGACTACGGCGCTTGGAGGAAATTCTTTGCCTAAA
>JBDTKY010000020.1:0-18261 GCA_039935055.1 Nitrosospira sp. | reverse complement strand
TGGGAGTCGTAGGTGAACAGCCGCTGCTAAAACCCGGCGACAGCTTCGAATATACGAGCGGTACCGCCATTTCCACGCCGGTCGGATCAATGAAGGGCAGCTACCAAATGGTGGCTGAAGACGGCCTTCGCTTCGATGCAACCATTCCCGAATTTATCTTGAGTGTGCCCAGAGTATTGCATTAGTTAGCGTATCCCTGAATGGGTTCTCCTTGGGATGCGTTGCTGGCACGTTTGGGATTTTTTCAGAAGCGTTTCAGATCATGCTGCCACCCCCCGTGAGCGGAAGCCAGACGGGTTCAGTTTCCTGAGGCCCGTTCCTACGATCAGCCATATTTCTTTCTGCCAACCATGCGGCGGCGGTGAGCGCGTTTTGCTTCCGCTTCACTGAGAGGTGTTGGACTTTTTCCGGCGTAGGGATTGCGACCTGACTTGAACATAACTCGCAATGGTGTACCTTCCAACTGGAAGGCTTGGCGGAACGTGTTTTCAAGATAACGCTGATAGGTTTCGGGAACCTTATCAAGAGCGCTGCCGTGGATCACGATCAGCGGTGGGTTGGAGCCACCCTGATGGGCGTAGCGCAATTTGGGCCGTGATAAGCCGGCACGCGGCGGCTGCTGTTTCTCTACCGCCGCCAACAGGGTGCGGGTAAGTTTGGGAGTGGATAGATTTGCCATAGCGGCTGCATACGCTGCATCAATCGACGGAAGCAGTCCTTTCATGCCGCTACCTCGCAACGCCGAGATATAGTGAAGTTTCGCGAAATTCAGTAAGAAAGAAAGTTTCCGGGCAATATCGTTCTTAATGGTATCGCGCTGATAGTCGTCCAGACCATCCCACTTGTTAACCGCCACCACCAGTGCACGCCCTGTTTCTAGAATGAACCCGGCAATATGCGCATCCTGGTCGGAAATTTCGTTTCTCGCGTCCAGTACCAATACTACTACATTGGCGTCTTCCACCGACTGCAGGGTCTTTACCATCGAGAATTTTTCCACCGTCTCAAATACCTTGCCGCGACGGCGCAAACCAGCGGTATCGATCAGCGTATACGGGCGGCCATTGCGATGAAAACCAATATAAATACTGTCGCGGGTTGTCCCCGGCTGATCAAACGCGATTACGCGCTCCTCACCCAGCAACGTATTTACGAGCGTGGATTTGCCAACATTGGGGCGCCCCACGATAGCAATTTTTGGATGTCTATCCGCCTTTTCCTCTTCTTGCGGCAGGGGAAAATCCGCCAACGCCAGCTCCACCAGCTCGCTCACATTGTCGCCGTGCGCGGCGGAGATCGCACAAGGTTCGCCCAGGCCCAGTTCTTGAAATTCGGCGGTGATAACGGATGACGCCATGCCCTCGGTTTTGTTTACCACCAGCATGATTCTGCGGCCGGTTTTACGCAGCTGCTCTGCGATTACCTTGTCGTGTGGCGCCAAACCGTTTCTGCCATCGACGATGAACAGTACCCTATCCGCTTCGTCCACTGCTTGTCGAGTCTGTTTGGCCATCTCATGTAAAATACCTTCCTTCACCATCGGTTCGAAGCCACCGGTATCTACCACCAGATAAGGCTTGTCGCCAAGCCTGCCATGGCCGTAATGGCGATCTCGCGTCAACCCTGGAATATCCGCAACTATGGCGTCACGACTGCGGGTCAAGCGGTTAAAAAGCGTTGATTTACCGACATTGGGTCGCCCGACTAATACGAGAGTGGGTTTCATGATTTCAGTTTTTATCCAGAGAACAGCAAATCCTTCTGCCCGAAAAGCGGAAGAAGAGAATAGTTTACGCGGTCTGGAGTAAGAAGTAGATTTACCCGGTTTTGCCAGCTAGATGCTGAATGCGTAAAGGTTGCCTTTCATGGTTTGTATGACGAAACCATTGGGTAAAGATGCGGGGCGGGCAACAATCGCGCCATCGGCAGCGAAGCGGGCGACGATAGAGCCGGTATCGTTCCTGAGGAAATTCACGTTGCCTTGAGAATCACCCACTATCACATGCGTACCCTGCACGAATGGTGGAGATATTCGAATTCCACTGAGCAGTTCCTGTTTCCAGATGCTGGCGCCATCCCTTTTATCGTAAGCCGTTATCGCACCTTTATCTTCGCTCACATACACATAATTGTCATCCATGGCAAGACCGGCATTGCTGGAGGTATCTCGCGCCCAAATCTGATTGCCGCTTACAATTTCGAAGCACGCAACTCGTCCCTGATAGGCTACAGCGCATACTTGATGTTCATCCGCTACAGGCAAACTGCTAACGTCCGTCATCCTTTCCAGTTCCGTAGCTCCGCGAGGTCGCGATACAACTGCTTCCCAACCCACGCTGCCGTTGGACAAGTTTATCGCCACCAGCTTTCCGCCCGCGAATCCTGCGAACACCATCCCCCGTGAGATTAACACGCCCGCGAAACTCCGCACAGTCAGCGCTGGCGTTGCGCCCTGGTATATCCACTTTCGTTTGCCGCTCTCCGCATCCAAACTAAAAATCCTGCCATCTCCCGTGCGAACCACGACCATGCCACTATCCGCTTTCGGTGGGCTTATAATCTCGGTGGATACCTGTGCCTTCCATAAGAATTTACCGTCTTTGTCGCCATAAGCCAGAACTTCACCTTTAAGGGTTCCGACCAACAACATCCCGTTGCCCGAACCCACACCGCCCGACAATTGATGCCGGGTATCCACATTTCCAGTTTGTCTGCCTGTAGCGGGATCAAAGCGCACAAGACGTCCGCTAATACCCGCCGCATAAACTGCGCCATCCTCGAATACGGGCGAAAGCACCGTCGCCGTACTTTCTTCAATACCGTTCCGCCATATCGGCTGCGCACGCGGAACTGCCGCTAATTGGGCGATCTGTTCCAGACTCAGCTGGATAGTCTCGCCACCGATGAGTCCACCACTTATGCCCGCCACATCAATGTCCGATAAGTCGCGCGCCAAATCACGGGTCATATCAACAACACTCGCGCACCCAGAAAAAACCAATAGCGACGCCAACAGCAAAATATGCCGCTGAGTAATCCTAGAGAATCTCTGAATAAATCCTCCGTGAAGCGCGTGACTGGTAAAATCGGAATGATCACGAAGCGCAACGCAAAGATCGTAGCTTGATTCACGATGCAGGGGAATGCGCTTCATATGGCGGTATTGGTTTATTTCTATTGCAAACTCCGATTATTTCGCCTCTGCCAAAGCATCGAGCTTCATTTGAACAATATTATGATAAGTGCCTTTTTTGCCCATCTTATCGAGCGCCATTTGATAAGTAGCGCGTGCCTCGGTAACTTTGCCTGCCGCAGTTAGAACGTCACCTTTGAGATCCGCATAAAGACCGTCAAAAGTTTCGCCATGTTTGGCATCCAGCAGCCTCAAGGCGTCATCGTATTTTCGCTCGTCCAGCAGCAGGCCAGCCAGCCGCAATCGGACAAGATCCTTCAACTCATCTTCCTTTGTATTATCCAACGTCCACTGCAACCGGCTTTTGGCGTTTTGTACATCGCCCCCCTCGAAACTCGCGCGCGCCGAAATCAATGCGGCACGCGATGCGTAACCGCTGCCCGGGAAACCCTCCATCAGCAAATGGGCGGCATCATTAATTTTCTTGGGATCCCCATTCCCATTCGCTTCGATCTGTAGCAAGGAAGAATACAGCTCCGCTGCCTGCTCTATCTGTTGCTGTTGATAATAATTCCACATCTTTACGCCGGCCATGCTTGCGATGAAAGTCGCGATAACGACCATGACCAGCGTACCGTATGCTTCCCACCAGGATTTTAGCCCGTCTATTTTTTCCTGCTCTTCCAGATCATAGGTCGCCATCTTTACTTTCCTGATAAGAATTTTTCTGATTCATGGGCTTTTAAGCATGCGTTATCGCGTCCATTACATATCAAATATATGGAGCGTGTTAAAATTTCTTCCGCATCTCTCTTGAAATTTCGAAATTACAGAGCACCCTTAAGTAGTTCCACCGCTTCTGTCAGTCCAACTTTCACCTGCTCCGCCGCTTCACGTAGCGGTTTGATACTTATCTCACTGGCCTGTGCTTCGTCGTCACCAATAATGACGGCAAAACGCGCACCGCTGGCGTCCGCCTTTTTCATTTGCACCTTGAAGCTGCCTTCACCGCAATGCAGGATTGCCTTAAGCCCCCCATCCCGCAAATATTTGACGGTTTTCCAGGCAAATCCATCCGCAGCCTGACCCTGATGTATCACGTACACATCCGGTACGGAGCGCGGTACCTTCTCGCCGCATTCCACCATCAAGGCCAGCAGCCGCTCCACGCCCATGGCAAAACCACACGCGGGCGCCGCCGATGCGGCCTTGCCGCCAACCTGTTCCACCAGTCCATCATAGCGCCCGCCAGCACATACGGTGCCCTGTGCGCCCAGCTTGCCGGTAATCCATTCGAATACGGTGCGATTGTAATAATCCAACCCTCTCACCAGTTTCGGGTTGATCTCAAAGTCTATCCCCTGGTCACGCAGGATTCGCTGCAATCCTTCAAAATGCATTAATGAATCCTCGTCAAGGTCATCCAGCAACTGTGGAGCACCGGCAATGATCTCCGCCATTTCGGGATTCTTACTGTCGAGTATTCGTAATGGATTGCTGTGCAATCGTCTGCAAGCATCATCATCGAGCCTGCCAAGATGTCGTTCCAGATATCCAATCAATCGAGCCCGATGTAATACACGGGATTCCATACTGCCAAGCGTGCCGATCTCCAGACGCACATCGGAAATTCCCAATTTTTTCCATAATTCTGCGCACATGACAATCAACTCGGCATCGATATCCGGTCCGGCATATCCCAACGCCTCGACACCGACTTGATGAAATTGCCGGTAACGCCCTTTTTGCGGGCGCTCATGGCGAAACATCGGACCGGAATAGTACAGTCTTTGCGGGCCTGTATAGAGCAGATTATGTTCCAGCACTGCGCGCACACAGGAAGCGGTTCCTTCAGGGCGTAATGTCAAACTGTCGCCGTTGAGATTATCCAGAAAAGAATACATCTCTTTCTCGACGATATCGGTCACTGAGCCGATGGACCGCACAAACAAATCGGTCTGCTCCACAATCGGCATGCGGATGTTACGATAGCCGCAAGCCGCCATCCACTCACGCACAGTCTGCTCAAAGAATTCCCAAAGGTGTATCTGATCAGGCAGGATGTCATTCATCCCGCGGATGGCCTGGATGGTTCTAGGCATTGACTGATTTCTTCGGATATTTCATCTGCACATATTCATCAACGATCTGGCGGAACTCTCCGGCAATATTATCGCCTTTCAAGGTCATGGATTTCTGCCCATCCACATAAACGGGCGCCACCGGCCGCTCCCCCGAACCGGGCAGGCTGATTCCGATATTGGCATGCTTACTTTCGCCAGGGCCGTTGACCACGCAGCCCATCACCGCCAGTGTCATATTTTCCACGCCATCGTATTCCTCGCGCCACACCAGCATCTGGCTGCGCACGTAACTCTGAATACTTTCGGCCAATTCCTGGAAATAGGTGCTGGTGGTACGCCCGCAACCTGGACATGCCGCTACCAGTGGCACAAATGCGCGCAAACCCGTCGTTTGCAAAATTTCCTGTGCCACCACTACTTCACGGGTGCGGTCGCCCCCTGGCTCCGGCGTAAGCGACACGCGTATGGTATCGCCTATCCCTCCAAGAAGCAGTACGGATAACGCGGCGGTAGAGGCAACGATTCCCTTCGAGCCCATGCCCGCTTCGGTCAATCCAAGATGCAAGGCATAGTCGCAACGTGCTGCCAGATCACGGTAAACGGCAATCAGATCCTGCACCCCGCTTACCTTGCAAGACAATATGATCCGGTCGCGGCCCAACCCAATCTCTTCTGCCCGCGCGGCGCTTTCCAGTGCAGAGGTAATCAATGCCTCGCGCATGACAAGTGCCGCATCCTTGGGATCACTGGATCGCGCGTTCTCATCCATTATGCGTGCCAGCAGTTCAGGATCAAGACTACCCCAGTTAACGCCGATACGCACCGGCTTACCATACTTGCAGGCCGCTTCGATCAGGATGGAGAATTGCTCGTCGCGTTTTCTACCGTGCCCCACATTGCCTGGGTTGATACGGTATTTGGCCAGTGCCTTCGCGCAATCGGGATACTCGGTCACCAGTTTATGACCATTGAAATGAAAATCGCCTATCAGCGGTACGTGGCAATCCATATCATCGAGACGCGCCCGGATGGCGGGAACCGCTTTCGCGGCTGCGGCGGTATTGACGGTAATACGCACCAGTTCCGAACCTGCACGCGCGAGCTGAGCCACTTGGACCGCGGTAGCAATTTCATTTTCTGTATCAGTGTTGGTCATCGATTGGACTACCACCGGCGCCCCGCCGCCAACTGTGATAGTACCTACATTAACGCCAACACTATTTCGACGTGGTGGAAAAATATCTTGTGACATAGTCATGATAAGTATGAGAATCCTATATGTGGAAGTTTAGTTGAGTGACAGACGTGCTGTCCCTCCATAAGCATTGATGTGAGGTACCAGATCAATCGGCTTGTTATTGTAGATCAGCTTGACCTGGGTGGCATTACCGATCGCGAGAGAGAATGGCGGTTTGCCGTGTAACACTTGCTCCGTACCGCGTGAGTTAATTCGCGAAAGAAGCAGCTTGCCCCTGCCATCCTTGATCTCGACCCATGATTCTCCCTCAAACACCAAACGAAGAACATCTCCCTCGTCCGCTGATTCAGGGGTAACGGCACCCGCCGCTACTGGGGTAGTGGCACTCGTTGATTCGGGATTAACGGCCGCCGCTGTAACTTGTCTCGCTGGGGACGGGGCAGGAGGCGGAATCTCATGTTTTTGTTGAACCACCTTGGTTTCTTCGGCAGATGGCACGGTATCAGCGTCTCTGGTCGAGAGCACGGGCGGCAATTCAAATTGTGGTTGTACTGCAGCTTGCTCAGCCTTGGTTTTCATTTCCATTTTTAAGGCTGGTTGCTTTTCTTTGTTGCCGTCATTGGCATCATAAATCTCAAAGATCAGCAACAATAATGCCAGAATCACCACTCCGGCAATAATCAGGCCACGCCTTCCCTGTTTCTGGTTAGAGGGAAAGGGAATTCCTTCGATCTGATACGAGATAGTTGGAGGAGGTGGTGGCGGAAGCGTCTGTTGCAATCGTTGTAATAACCGCGTCGCGTCCATCTGCAACAGCTTGGCGTAATTGCGTACAAAACCACGCAGAAAAGTGGTGCTTGAGAGCTTGTCGTAGTCATCCTCCTCCAGTGCCGTAACCTGTCGCACCGATAACCGCAGCTGTCGCGCCACATCCTCGATACTCATGCCGCGGTCCAGCCGTGCCGCCCGCAATAACTGACCCGCGCTTTGCTCTGTCTGGGCTGCTTCTGCTTCGGTTCCGCGGCTGGTATCGTTACTATCAGTAGAGTCCATTACTCGAATCCGCCATCGCGCAGCACCGATGCCTGCCTGGAATCTGGAAGTCGTTTCTACGGCCGCATGGTGTCAATAACGTTGTGAAAAAATTCATCGGACTTTGTTTCATCTTGCTGCTTCCAGCACGCCGCGATTTGCTCGCCGGGTCTTATCATGTACCTTTCCGGCAAGTTGTCCGCAGGCAGCAGCAATATCGTCGCCACGAGTCTTGCGCACCGTTGTTATCAGCCCAGCCTGCATTAGCACGTCTCGAAAGAGACGTACTGCTTCGGACGATGAGCGCCTGTACCCAGAATCAGGAAATGGATTGAACGGGATCAGGTTGAATTTACACGGTGTGTCCTGTACCAGTTGTACCAATTCACGCGCATGAGCCACGCTGTCGTTAACGCCATCCAGCATGACATATTCGAAAGTGATGAAATCCCGTGGGGCGGACTGAAGATAGCGCTGGCAGGCGGCCAGCAATTCCTTGATTGGATATTTCTTGTTAATGGGCACCAACTGGTCGCGCAGTGTATCGTTAGGCGCATGCAACGATACCGCAAGCGCCACCGGACAACGCTCGCGCAGCCGGTCCATGGCCGGAACCACACCCGAAGTGCTTACCGTCACGCGCCGCCGCGATAATCCATAAGCATTGTCGTCCAGCATCAGATTGAGCGCCATCACCACATTTTCGAAATTGGCTAGCGGTTCGCCCATGCCCATCATCACTACATTAGTGACAGCACGGCTACGCCCCCCCCCATCGAACTCTTCCGCCAGCGCTTTATTCGCCCACCACAACTGGCCGATAATTTCCGCTACCGTCAGATTACGGTTAAAGCCTTGCCTGCCGGTAGAGCAAAAAGTACATGCCAGCGCACAACCAACCTGGCTGGAAATACACAACGTGCCGCGGCTGGTTTCGGGTATGAAAACGGTCTCGATGCCATTGCCCGCGTCCACTGACAATAGCCACTTGCGGGTGCCATCGGCGGCAGTATGATCGCTGATGACATGCGGCGGCTCAATCGTGGCGGTTATGGAAAGCTTATCCCGCAATTCCTTCGCCAAGTCACTCATGCCGGCAAAATCCGCCTCACCAGACCGGTGTATCCAGCGCAGCAATTGCTTGGCGCGAAAAGATTTCTCGCCAATTTCTGCACAGAAACCGGCAAGCGCTTTCGCATCGAAATCAAGGAGATTGACGCTCATAAAGTTGAGCCGAAACCCATTTTTACCTGGAATGAATGTCAAGTGCCGGAAAATAATAGGAAATCTCAACCGCCGCAGTTTCAGACGCGTCTGAGCCATGCACTGCGTTGGCGTCTATGCTATCGGCAAAATCTGCACGGATCGTCCCTTTTTCCGCCTTTTTTGGATCAGTCGCGCCCATCAGATCCCGATTCTTTCTGATCGCGTCTTCGCCCTCAAGCAACTGTACCATTACGGGCCCGGAAATCATGAATTTCACCAGATCGTTGAAAAATGGGCGGCTGCGATGCACTGCGTAAAAACCCTCGGCATCCGCCTGCGAAAGGTGCAGCATACGCGCCGCGATTATTTTCAACCCGTTGGTTTCAAAACGGGAATAGATTTCTCCAATTACATTTTTTGCCACCGCATCAGGTTTGATGATAGACAGAGTTCTCTCGACAGGCATCAAATACTCCACTAAATTAATAAATTAAAGTGTATTTTAACAAAAAACCCCGCTCCGAAGTCGGAAAAAACAAAAAGCCCGGCCGTTGTCCGGGCTTCGATCAGCTAAATATCCCTCGAAGTAGTTCCGTAGCGGCTTTCCCGTCATCCTCCGTACTCTTTCTGTAATTACAGAATCTCTTCTGTAATTGTACTGCGCCTCAATCCAGCTTCACCACCTGCACACGCGTCGGCCACGCACCGCGGCGGATCGCCTTTGCGCCATCAAAGATGACATAACTCTGACGGCCATAGTGCGGTAACGGTCTTATCAACGCGTGAAGCGAGGCGGCATCCCGTGCGGACACCGCCGCAAGCATTGTTCCGTCGGCACGTCTTACCGTCCAGACCTGTGCCGAGCCTTTGCCCTGCATGATATCAGGCCGTCCAGGCAATTGATGTCGCGCGAGCCACGCATCGACTTGCTCTTGCAAACCAATCACCAATACCGGCACGGGCGGCAGGTCATCCGTTACTGAAACCAATTTCAGGGCACGATTCTGAAGTTTGCCAGCAAGTGTCTCCGCGGCGCTACGCGCTTCGCCACCTTCCGGAAGAAGCACAGTTGCCGTTGTCCGGTCAACCATGACCTGGCGCAAAATTGGCGGAGCCTCATCGGACATCAGGCGCCGGAACAATCGCAGATCTGGATCAAGACTCACTTCCAACGGGCGGGCGCCCATGTCAAATGTAAATGTCTGGCGGTCGCTCTCCAGATCGAGCGTGTGCAACTCCTCGCCTCCTTCGGTGCGGATTGCGACTGGCACGCGCAACCGGTATGTGGGCGGCGCCTGCTCAAGCGTGACTGTAACTCTATAACCGGAACCTGACCTCGTTCGCCCCGCTTCCGCAATGCGCACAACAGGCGCCCCCGCGCGCGTAAGCCATTGGTCGAAAAACATATGCAAGTCCCGTCCGGACGCAGCCTGGAATGAGCGCTGCAAATCTGCCCACGAGGCAATGCGGAAACGCTGCTCGCGCCAAAATGCCTGGAGCGCGCGATCGAAGGTCTCGCGTCCCAGCAAATCACGCAGCATCAAGAACACCATCGCTGCCTTATTGTAGCCGACGATTTGCGAAGCCCCATGCGTACGCGAGGTAAAAGTGGTAAGCGGCGCATCCTGCCCGGGTGACAGTGCAGCGAAATCGCGCAGCCAGCCACGCCGCATTTCTCGCGCAGCATCGTGGCCTTCACGCTCTTTGTACGCGTAGTCTGCCATGAACGTGGTCAACCCCTCGGACCAGTTGCCATGCGCGTAATCGGGGTATACACCGTTTCCCCACCAGTTATGCAGCACCTCATGGCCCAGTGAGGTAGAACGGATGAACGGCAGCTGCAGCACTTCGATTCCGAGATAAGTAAGCGTCGGCATGCCAAAGCCCGTCGGTGTCGGACTCGATACAACGCTGAACTCCGTAAACGGATACTCCCCGATCCATGATTCGTAGAGTTCGATATAGTTCTTTACCGAGTTGAGGTATGCGGGTGCAAGATCCGCAATCTGCGGATGAAAATAGGTTCGCAATTGGATCGGCTTGCCGCCCGCGCCGCGCATGGAACTTGTTTCCACCTTGTATGGGCCAGCCATGAGATCGATACCGCCGGTCGGCGAGAGGAACTCAAAACTTGCACGATAACCCTCATCCGACTCTGATTCGTCGACAAGGCGGCCCGGAACAATGCCGCGCTGACCACTGGGAAGTTCAATATTCATGCGGTAACTTGCAAGTTTTCCAGCTATGTATGGATACCAGCCGCTCGAATCAGGCAAAAAGGTGCCAGCACTACTGCTTGCGGGTTCGTCCCTGCCCAGCGTCTGCGGATGATCAAGCGAAGTATCGAGCGCTGAAAGTTCGCCGCGCCAATGAATCACGATACGCCGCGGTCCGGGCTGACCGCCAGAAATCCGCCAGGCACGCATCTTGGCGGTACTCGCCGATGGTCCAAGCGGTGCATCATCAACACGTGCGTGCATTGTTTCGAAACGGCGGCCCAGCATCAGGGTCAACTCTTCCGATGTCCTTGCTGTAATGACGCTACGCCCCTCGATGGTACGGGCAACGGGATCAATCCGCACGGTAATATCATAGTCAATCTCCGCGGTACCTGCCTCCGCGGAGATTGCGCCGTTTGAAACAAGAAACGAGAACAGAATCCCGGCAATACCTATGCATACATCCTGGACGCGTATTACCCTCATCATGTGTCTCATTTCGGCACCGCCGGAAACCTGGCGACAACTTCGATCGTTTCCCCACCGCGCTTCAGCTTGAGCGGCAGCCACGTTCCCGGGGCCTGGCGATTGACTATATCCACAATATCGTTGATTTGCTTGATCGCGACACTTGCGGCTTCGGTAATCACATCGCTGTCTCGAATACCGGATGTTTCGGCGATACTACCCTTTTCTACCTGCAGCACGCGAGCACCGCCATCCTGCGCCACTTCGAACCGGATACCAAGGCGTTGCCGCGGCGGCTCATGCGCGGCAAATGATGACGGCGCGACACCGAATACCGCATCGGCCAGCCCCCCAACAATCTGTCCGCAATGAGTGCCACTATTCCATGGTAATAGCGTGGCGACCTCGGTAACGCGGAGATCTTTCAACTGGTGGGGAACTCCATACCCATACTTGATATGCCCCGAACCCATGATTCCGACTACAAGAGGATGTCCCGGCCGGCCCAGCGCCGAATGTATGGCTTGCGCCATCGCCCCATCCCAGAGCTGCTGGCTCTCCACGAAGCGACGAAAATCCGGGTCATCACGGCTGGCTTCACCCTTCTTCTTGCCGCTGCGTTCATGTTCACTGTAGATCGGCAAGAGGTAATCGAGATAGGCGGCACTTGCCGCAGCGGGTGGCGTTACGCCTTCACGCTCATTCTCTGGAACACCATCGAAACCCTTCGCCGAAGTGGCTCGCCTCAAGCGCGCGTCTATATTCAGCGCCACCATCGGCAGCCGGTTCATCCGTGCAAAATGGAACAGGGGCAAGTAAAGTTTCGCGTCCGTGCTCCAGACAGTGTTCCAGTCCGAGGCAGCGAGAAACTGCGCTTCCGAAAGTTCACCGGCCACCCATTGATCAAGCACTTTCTGCACCCGGCGCGGAAACATCTCAAAACCGATTACCATGTCGGGACGCGCCGCATGCAGCGCAGCCAGCACCTGCAATTGCCATTGGTGATGCTCAAGGTTATCGTGCATTTCACCCAGCAACACTACCGAACGCTTTGCAGCACGGGCAATAACGTCTGGACCAGATATCTTCCCGCCGCCGGGCGCAATCCAGCTTCCAATGGGCACACAATCCGTATTTTCCTTGCTACCCGTTTTTGTTTGCGCCGATGCGGTACTCATCGCGGCACCGAGGGCAAGCAAAATGATAGCGAGGAATCCTCCTTTATACAAAGTCAAAATACTTTGAAAAATAGTCAAGCCGGATGCTCCTCATCGTAAATTATCGAATTTCTCTCATCTGTATCCTGTCAGTCTGCGGAGCCAGCTGAAACCTGCTGTGCCTACACTTCGTCATCCCACCCATTTTCGCGCATTTCTGAACATCCGCATCCACGGTGCATCATCATGCCAACCGGGATGCCATGAATGCTGGGCGGCACGAAATCCGCGCTCTGGATGCGGCATAAGTATGCTGAAACGTCCGTCTGGAGTGGTCATGCCTGCAATGCCCTGGGGAGAGCCGCTGGGATTGAACGGATAAATCTCTGTAGGCTTGCCCCGATTATCGACAAAACGTAACGCAACCAGGGATGAAATAACTGAGACCTTGTTCTCGTCGTTAAATTCAGCATACCCTTCGCCGTGCGAAACGACAACGGGCATTCGGCTTCCAGCCATGCCGGCAAAAAACAGTGACGGACTTTCCGGAATTTCCGCCATAATGAAGCGCGCCTCGAACTGCTCAGATCTATTGCGCACAAAATGCGGCCAATCTTCAGTGCCAGGAATGATTTCATGCAGATTGCTCATCATCTGGCAACCGTTGCAGATACCCAGCGCAAAGGTATCAGAATGCAGGAAGAACGCCCCAAACTCATCGCGTGCGCGATGGTTGAACAGGATCGATTTGGCCCAGCCTTCCCCCGCTCCCAGAACGTCCCCATAGGAAAATCCACCGCACGCAGCGAACCCCTTGTAGTCTCGGAGAGAAACGAGTCCCGCAACAATATCGCTCATATGCACATCGGTCGCGGCGAATCCCGCTCGATCAAAAGCAGCAGCCATTTCCACGTGACCGTTCACGCCTTGCTCGCGCAAAATGGCGATTCGGGGCCTGACGCCAGTATGAATGTATGGTGCAGAAATATCTTCATCCACATCAAAGCTCAGTTGCGCATGAAGACCGGGGTCTGAGATATCGAGAATGCGATCGTATTCCTGTTGTGCACATTCCGGATTGTCGCGCAGCTTCTGCATCTGATACGTTGTCTCCGACCAGGCGCGGTGCAAGTCAATGCGCTTCTCAGCGAATACCGGTTTGTTGTTGCGCAGAAACTGAATTTCATCCTTGCCGTTGAGATCACCGATGACAAAACTCATGTCGCGCAAACCCTCTTGCGACAAGATATCCATCACATCACGGTGGTGTTCCGCTTTTATCTGGATCACTGCCCCCAATTCCTCATTGAACAAAACGGACAGGATGCGCTCCAGAAATCTCCCGCCTAGCGCTTCTGGCCGTAATTCGAGACCATCGACGTCGTTCGCGAGCGTATCAAAACATAGCTGATCAAGGTTAATGGTTATACCCGCGTGGCCCGCAAAAGCCATCTCACATAATGTCGCAAACATACCTCCATCGGAGCGGTCATGGTATGCGAGGATTTTATTTTCACGATTCAAGCGTTGTATGGCGGCAAAAAAACTCCTCAGTTTCTCCGCTCCGTCCAGACCGGGTATGTCCGGCGCGATATTACCCACTTGCTTGTAAACCTGCGCCAGGGCCGAACCACCCAGGCGGCTCTTGCCTGCGCCCACGTCGATCAAAATGAGTTCTGTCTTACCGCAATCCGTGCGCAATTGCGGCGTCAGCGTGTTGCGGGTGTCCGCAACTCTTGCAAAGGCGGAAACAATCAGCGACAGCGGTGCCGTTACTTCTTTCCTGATTCCCGCCCCGCTGCCGCCGGGCTCTGATTGCCATACGGTCTTCATTGACATGGAATCCTTGCCCACCGGGATGCTGATGCCCAGCCGGGGACACAATTCCATGCCTACCGCGTGCACAGCATCAAACAGGGCTGCATCTTCACCCGGGTGGCCTGCTGCAGCCATCCAATTGGCGGAGAGTTTGATCTCTCCAATATCTCCAATCAGCGCAGCCGCGATGTTGGTGATGGCTTCGCCTACCGCCATGCGTGCTGAAGCGGCTGGATCAATCAATGCGACTGGCGTACGCTCACCCACAGCGAAGGCTTTACCCAGATACGTCTGGTATCCCATCAGTGTCACCGCCACGTCCGCTACGGGGACCTGCCACGGCCCTATCATCTGGTCGCGCGCGGTCATGCCGCCTACGGTACGGTCGCCGATGCTTATAAGAAAGGTCTTATCCGCCACCGCAGGCAACCGAAGCACCCGATATGCCGCCTCTCGCAGATTCAATCCTCCCGTGTCGAAAGGCATCGGCATTTTCTTGATATGCGCTACATCACGGATCATTTTTGGCGGCTTGCCCAGCAGTACCGAGAGATCCATATCAACCGGTCGATTGCCAAATATGGAATCAGTCACGATAAGCTGCTGTTGCGCCGCCGCTATGCCTACCATCGCAAACGGGCAGCGCTCACGCTGACAAATGGCCTGGAACAGCTCCATCGATTCCGGACTGATTGCAAGCACATATCGCTCTTGTGCCTCGTTGCTCCAGATCTGCATCGGCGACATGCCTGGCTCTTCCGAGGGAATATCGCGCAAATTGAAACACCCTCCACGTCCGGAACCATGCAACAGTTCAGGCAGCGCGTTCGATAAGCCGCCCGCGCCAACGTCGTGTATCGAAAGAATCGGATTAGGTTCGCCTCGCCTTTCCATCTGCCAGCAATAGTCAACGACTTCTTGCGCGCGCCGCTCCATTTCCGCGTTGCCGCGCTGCACCGAATCGAAATCGAGACTCTCCGCATTCATCCCGGTATCCATGCTGGAAGCTGCGCCACCGCCGAGACCGATCAACATCCCCGGTCCGCCTAATTGAATCAGCAGCGTCCCGGCTGGAAACTCTTTCTTGAATACATGGCGTTCGGCAATATGACCTATGCCTCCAGCCAGCATGATGGGTTTATGATAACCGCGCATTTCACCCGCAACAAACTCCTCAAAAGTCCGGAAATACCCTGCCAGATTGGGCCGTCCGAACTCGTTGTTGAACGCCGCACCACCAACAGGGCCTTCCAGCATGATTTGCAGAGCCGATGCGATACGCGATGGTTTGCCATAAGCATGACCTTTCTCCGATTGCTGATACACTTCCCATGGCTGAATAAATCCGGGGATACTCAAATTGGAAACCGAGAAACCGCTAAGTCCAGCCATGGGTTTGGCGCCACGGCCGGTAGCCCCTTCGTCTCGAATTTCCCCGCCTACACCGGTCGCGGCACCCGGATAAGGCGAAATCGCGGTCGGATGATTGTGGGTTTCCACTTTCATCAGGATATGCGTTTGTTCCTCGCCATAGTCGTAAACGTTCTCCTTGCCGGGATAGAAGCGGGCGATTTTCGCTCCCTCGATAACGGAAGAATTATCTGCATAGGCAACTACCGTGCCTTGCGGATTCTGGTGGTGAGTATTGCGTATCATCGAAAACAGCGATTTCGTCCGGGGCTCGCCGTCTATGACCCACTCTGCATTGAAAATCTTGTGACGGCAATGTTCCGAATTAGCCTGGGCGAACATCATCAATTCCACATCGGTGGGATTGCGCCCAATCCGCATGAAATAGGCTGCGAGATAGTCAATTTCATCAGGCGACAACGCCAATCCCATTTCATTATTGGCGTTTTGCAGCGCATCGTTCCCGCCCGCCGATACATCCACTATATTAAGCGGTGCAGGCCCAAAATGTCTGAACAGCTTTTCCGCGTCGTCGAATGAGCCAAATATGGCTTCGGTCATACGGTCGTGTATCAGCGCAAGCAGTGCAATCCTGCAAGGAGACGAGTATTTTGCAGAAGACTCCTCTTTCGTCCGAATATAAAAAGCCACACCGCGCTCTAGCCGATCCACCGCTTCCAATCCGCAATGACGCGCGATATCGGTGGCTTTAGTCGACCATGGAGATATCGTACCGGGACGGGGCAGCACCAACAGCAGCTCACCTGCGGGACATTCCGCGTGTTGCCCGGCAACCCCTTTCAATGAGGCTTCCTCCGGCGCGTACTTGAGAAGTCTTTCGAGAATGGTGATTTCGTTTTGCGGTAGATCGCGTCTAAGCGCGCAAAAGTGCCAATATTCTGCGTAAATGTGGGAAACTTGCGGAGCGGCAATTTTAAGTGCGCGCGCCAATTTTTCCAGGCGGAATGGAGAAAGAGCACTGCCACCACGAAGTCGAAGCATCTGGTGAAATAATTCAAATAAGCTGAAAACGCGATTTTACACGAGAAGACAGGCTGCCCGCAGCCCGATGAGCTTTGATAAGCGATAGCATGAGTAAAAAATTCAACGCCGTTTATACCACTGCCGAGATTCGTAAAATCGAGCAACTCGCGGCTGCATTGCCTGATCCACCGGCCTTGATGGAAAAAGCCGGCTTGTCCGCCGCCGAAGTTGCACGCGACAAGTTGCTGACCCACGATAGAACTAAAGTGCTGGTGCTGGCAGGCCCAGGTAATAACGGCGGCGACGCTTTCGTGGTCGCGCGTCACTTACAAGCCTGGTGGTTCAAAGTCACGCTGGTATTCACCGGCGAGCGCTCGACTCTGTCGAACGATGCCCAGCGAATGCTGGATGCGTGGCTCAATGCGGGAGGAGAAATATCTGCCGAGATCCCGAAAGGCGAAAAGTGGGACGCAGTGATAGACGGATTGTTCGGCATTGGTCTCGATTACCGGGAAGGGCGATATCTGCAAGGTAAATACCTCGCTCTGGTCAATGCCATCAACCTCATGAATCTGCCCGTGCTTGCACTCGATATTCCCAGCGGCCTTGGCAGCGATACCGGTCAGGTGCGCGGCGCGGCTATCCGCGCTGCCGTGACGGTCACATTCATCGGTCTCAAGCCCGGTCTCCTTACGCATTATGGTCCGGAATATTGCGGAGAAATTTTCTTGCGCGATCTCGGTCTTGATGTGCCTTCTTTGAAAGAGCCCGGCACATGGGTGATGGATTGGACTTACGCACAGAAATTATTGCCACCGCCTCGGCCCGCCAACAGTCACAAAGGCATGTTCGGCAGCATCGGCATAATAGGTGGAGCGGAAGGGATGGTTGGCGCCGCATTGCTGGCGGGCACAGCAGCGTTGAAACTGGGCGCTGGCCGCGTTTATCTTGGTTTGGTTGCCTCTCACGTACCCGGCGCGTCTGGTGTGGACAGCACGCAGCCTGAATTGATGCTGCGCCCGGTTCACGAACTGTTCAAACTCGACTACCTGGATTGCATGGTTGTGGGTCCAGGGCTGGGAACAGGAACCGATGCTTGTTTCTGGCTAGGCTGCGCGCTGGAATCCGATCTTCCGCTGGTGCTGGATGCCGATGCGTTGAATCTCATTGCCACATATTCCAGCGTTGCCAACCTGTTACGGGTACGATGGCGCGAGCGTAAGGTCCCTTCTATTCTCACACCTCATCCCGCCGAAGCCGCTCGATTGCTGAACTCGGATACTTCATCGATTCAAAATGACCGTATGGCGGCCGCGGCGAATCTGGCGGGAATTTTCAATTGCTGCGTTGTGTTGAAAGGAGCGGGCAGCATTTGCGCTGCGCCCGATGGCAAACGCCACATCAACACCAGCGGAAATCCGGGTTTAAGCACCGCGGGTACAGGCGATATATTGTCCGGAGTCATGGGCGCTTTACTGGCACAGGGATTAAGTTCGGAAAACGCACTATTGCTGGCGGTTTATCTCCACGGCGCGGCGGCGGATGCGTTGCA
>JBDTKY010000019.1:0-6892 GCA_039935055.1 Nitrosospira sp. | reverse complement strand
ATGGCCAAGCCCCTGACATAGATGGGCAATATATCGATTGAACTCCTCGGGTAATCCCATTGCGTTCTCCCTCAAAACACGCTACGTTAATAATAACATGTTTTGTGACACAGTAAGACTAGGGAACGAGAAACTTCGAGCTGCGCACGAACGACAACCGGCACAACTCAGAATTATCTTTCCGCGGAAATAACGCTATTTGAAATCTGACATTGATGACTTACCCTGAAAAAACATCAGAGTGCCCCACGCTTTTTTATTTCAATAAATTTGGTTAAAACCACCGTCTTTAGACGGTGACTTTGACTTTAAATGTGTTGACTCATGCGCGTTTAGCTTGGTGCGATTAGACGACTTTAGTCGGCTGCTTCCAAGCTGCGCTAACCCACCTACTTTCAGTAGGTGGTAGTTTAGTTTTTGCAACAAAACCTAAATGTCTTATATCAGCACAGACCGGGATCGCATAACCGCTCGAACCAACCTCTATCCTGCTCCAAGGCTACATTTAGGCGGTGTAATTGATTCTGATCTTCTAGTTGCCTTCGCATCAGTTGCCGCGCCCCTCGCGGGGTTTATCGAGGATACATTCGTTCTGGCAAGCTGGGTCGAAGGCAACCGGTGACCTTGGTGCTCATGATCGAGAAGCCAGCGCTTACGATACAATCCGCCGCCATAGCCAGTGAGCGTTCCATTCGCACCGATTACGCGGTGACAGGGCACGACGATCGCAACCGGATTCCCACCAACCGCAAGACCCACTGCACGGCCGGCATTCGGGCGGCCGAGGGATGTAGCAAGTTGCCCATAGCTTATCGTTTTACCTGCAGAAATCCGGCGCAGTGCCTGCCAAACCTCGCGCTGAAAATCCGTACCACCAGTCGCTACTGGAACGTCCAATAACACCTCAAAATCACCCGCGAAATAAGCGTCAAGAGTTTGTGTAATTGATTTGGGGGCTAGTCCATCTGTGAGTTCATAGGTCCGGTAATGTATTCGCAGTAATCTGTGCAGCCGTTGTTCGTAGTCGACGAAATCAAGCGCGCGGAGCGATGACCTGTCGTCTGTGACAATCAAGACAGTGCCGAGAGGGGAAGATCTCCGTTCAAGCCATAAGCGCATTGTGATTCTCCTGTTTTAGGGGTTTATTCGTTCCTATCGGGTCAGCAGTCCATAGATAGAGTGCGGCGTAAGCTCGCCACGGCCGCCAGCTTTCAGCCCGAGCCGTTAGACTCTTGGCGGTAGGCCGGATCCCATCTTCTGCAAGTACACGCTGCAGGGCAATATCTCCTGCGGGAAAAGCATCGCTCTCACGCAAAGCACGCATCGCAATGTACTGGGCTGTCCAATCACCGACGCCCGGCAACCGGCAGAATGCGGTTACCGCTTCTACAAGATCACGACGAACTTCGAAAAGTTGCGGATCGGCGAGCACGGCCTCAGCGAGCGCTGATAGAGCGGCGGCACGCTGCAACGGCATTCCAACGGACGCGATCACGTCACGATCGAAGCAATCCGGTCGCGGAAAGGCATGCGTCAATCCGTCAACGCCCAGATCACTGGCGATGGGCTGCCCTAATTGTTTGACGAGCTTGCCGGCGAGGCGCGTGGCAGCAGCGACCGTGATTTGCTGACCGAGTATTGCGCGTACGGCAATTTCAAAGCCGTCCCATGCGCCCGGTACCCGTAAACCGGGATGGGCTTCAACAAGGCGGGACAAGAGTGGATCTCTCCCCAACGCATCGGCTATAACCAGCGGATTGGCACCGAGATCGAAAATCCGGCGGATGCGCATAATGATCGTGGGCAACAAGGAAAGTATTGGAAAGCATATCGTCGCGCGCAGCGCCGACTTCTCTGGAACATGTGACACGGCTATGGAGCCGATCTCGTCCTGGAATGCGATGACCCTTTTGTATTCGTCACCGGTCACAAACTCGATGCCAGGAATTGCGCGGGCAGCCAGAAAAGCCATCATGGCAGCCCAATCGTAAGGCGCTCGGTAGGACAACAGCAGCGAAATCCCTGAAGTCGTACTTTGAATTAACCCATCTTGTCTGAATGCGCTGGGAGGACATTTAAAAAATCGTAGAAATGTTTCGTTGAATCGGCGCAGGCTCAAAAAACCACTGGCATGGGAAATTTCGATTAACGGAAGATCGGTTTCATGAATCAGCCGCTTTGCAAGTAGCAAACGTCGAGTTTGAGCGACCGTAATTGGGTTTGCTCCAAAATGTCGCTGGAATAATCGGCGCAGTTGCCGCTCGCCGACACCCAGCCGTGCCGCGAAAGATCCGACGCTTGCCTCATCTAGTGCCCCTTCTTCGATCAACGAAAGTGCCCGGGATATAACTGATGGTGTTCCCCGCAACTCATCGACTTCTGGTGAGTATTCAGGTCGACAGCGCAGGCACGGGCGAAAACCTGCGTTCTGTGCAGCCGCAGTTGTTGGAACAAATATGCAATTTTCGAATTTTGGAGGCCGTACCGGGCAAATGGGCCGACAGTAGATTCCAGTTGTTTTCACGCAGGTAAAGAACTGCCCATCGAAACGGGCATCATGTGCCAGCAACGCGCGATAGCAAGTAATCGAATCGATATTCATGATGGCTAATTTAGATGCAACGAACGCCGATGTCTCGCGGTTTTCGGCCTTGATAGCAAATAGATTGTGCGAATCGCGCCACCAGGCCGAGATCCACGTTCTTGCATCAGCCACCTCTGACCATTCAAACGCTCATCTCGAAAGCAGCCATTGAAGCTTTCAATGTATACGTTCTGTTTGCTTACCTGCGGTCTGAAATACTGGCTGCGTCAATCAGAGTTCGATTTACGCAGGCCCCATGACGCTTAGCCGGTTCGACTAAGGGTGCCCGAAATAATTTCGGGCAGCGCACTGATAGCACGGCCGGCATCGGCCTTGTTGACACCGATCACTGTACCGGCTTGCCGCATGAAGGGCAGAATTTTCCACCGCTTAGCTTGACGCCACATTCCGAGCAAAAAACCCCCTTGGCGCTCCGGACAGGTTCACCGCAACTGCTACAGAACTTCGCTCCCGCAGTGATGTATGCCCTGCATTTCGCACACGTGACGACTTGAGCTAGCGTCGTCACATCCATGTCTTTGGTAAGATCCTGCTCGCTCAATCTTTGCCCGAGTTGTTCGACCGTAAGGTGGGTCTGTTTGAAAACGAGTTCTTCCTTGATGTTGGGTGCGCATTCGTCGCACAGACCTGCGTTCACGTTCCAGCAGGCAGCCATACACACCCAATGACCGCAGCGGGGACAATGCCTGAACTGGGGCTTAACCTCGTCCACAGCCTCGGTGTAGGCATCGCTGTGTATTTTACCGCCTAATGCTTCCTGTACCCCTTTGGCGGCCTCCTTGCTCTTTCCAAAAATTGACCCGAAGCTCTCGAACACGCCGCTGGCGGTGCCCAGAAGATCTGCGGCAATGCCTAGCGGTGTCGCCTGGTAACTGGACGTGTAGCCCCTGTGGCATTTGTCGCAATTGAATGTAAATTGATAACCCTTCTCGCTCGACAGGTCCTCCATCTCGGATACAAACTCGACAGTCTTTGCCATGTCTCGTCCCCCCTAATGTTCCTTGTTGTCACTTCTTCCCCCGAGTTACCTGGTAGGGGCCGCCTGATGAAACAGATTTTTGTACACTCGCTACAGGAAAGTTCTGCCCCCTTATTTACTTCTTGCCGCTATTCCGATCGAATGCCTTCAAGATAGATAATAGCACCTCATCAGACAATGGCACAGTTGGCAACCAGGTATCCCAGGCTTCAGCTGACACTATTCCGGTATGCGATCGTGACAGGTTATATCAACGCATTACGATCCGTTATTATGATCGTGCACTATCGATTATTTCGCACTCCGTGGAGATAGCGGGTTCCCCCTGTTCCGGCGAACGAACTTTGATGGAAACAAGGAATAGCTGCCCTGTCCGGTCATCAGCCGGCAATTTCCATTCATGGAATCCAGGCGACCGGATAACTTGAATCGTCTCAAATTACAACAATGTCTGTCGTTGGCGAGACGCTATGACGGGACCCGATGCTTTAGAAGCAAGCTCGCAAAAAATTTTGACGCCTATCAGGAAATACTGCACTATTACTGCGACGCACGGATAGCGCTGCACTAATAACGCTAGGATGACTGAGTTGAATACTGGATGTAGCTGTCTGGGTATGCGCGCAGGAATGTAGCAGCGGGCTTGGAGTCCGGGCGATTAGGGAGGACTCGGGAGCACTGCCCTGCATCAGGAAGCCTTTGCCCTTCCGTCGCCCTTCCGTCACCCTTCCTTCACCCTTGAATGGCTTCTTGCAGCCTAGCCTGCGAAGTGACTGCCCACCGCCAAGCCTGGCACAGATCCGCTGACGCCACCCGTGAAATTCGCAAAAAAATTTGTTTCCAGTTCCAACGAAAGGCGGCATGAATCATCCTGAGGAATCCGTCCTGAGCGCTCAGTCGACAGGTATTCTTGAAAGCATCGCCGATGGGTTTTGCATCCTTGACCGTGAGTTGCGCTACACCTACGTCAACGCGGCAGCCGAACAGATGATTGGTTCGCCTCGCAGTGAGATCCTCGGCAGGAACCATTGGGAATTATTTCCTGGCACCGGAGGCGCTATCCTCGAAAAGGAGTATCTCCGGGCGGTCCGTGACCGCGTACCAGTGGAGTTTGATGTCAAGTGTGAGCAGCGTTGGTATGCTGTTCATGCCTACCCCACCCAGGATGGCGGACTTTTAACCTATTTCCTCAATATCACCGAGCGCAAGGAAACGGAGAGAGAACTCCAAAAGACCAGCCTCCATCAGGATGCGGGACTCTCTGCTGCCGAGATCGGCGTCTGGACATGGGATGTGCAGGCTGATTACGTTATTGCAGACCGCAATGTCGCCTTCCTGTTCGGCATAGACGAGGCGAAAGCCACCGCGGGCGCCTCTGCGGAGATCTATATCGATCGTATCCATCCTGATGACCGCGCGATTGTCCGGACGAATCTTGCGGAAGTGCTCTCTCAGGGAGGACTGTATTCAGTCGAGTACCGCGTCTGTAGTGCGGATGGGGCACAGCGCTGGGCAATCTCGCGGGGCCGCACGAAGGTGGGCACGGATGGACGGACCGAATCCCTCAACGGCATTGTGCTGGACATCACGGAGCGCAAGCGGGCAGCGGAAGCGCTCCATGAAAGTGAAGCCCGGTTTCGTGCACTCGTTGAAGCATCGGCCCAGATTGTGTGGACCACGGACCCGGCGGGCACAGTGGTTGAAGATTCGCTTTCCTGGCGTACCTTCACCGGGCAAACCTACGAGCAATGGAAAGGATCTGGCTGGCTTGACTGCATTCATCCGGATGACCGGACGCGCACTGTCACCTGGTGGCGCAAGGTAGTGGCGAGGAGGAAGCCCTTCTCCAGCGAATACCGCCTCTGGCACGTTAGCGGCGAGTGGCGATGGACCGCAGTTCGAGCTGTGCCGCTCGAAGCCGCTGACGGGCAAATCACCGGCTGGGTCGGAATGAACATTGACATTACCGAGCGCAAGAATGCCGAGATGGAGCGCGACCGCGCCAATACATTGCTCACGGCCATTCTCGACAGCAGCCCTGACATAATTGCCGCCAAAGATCCCGAGGGACGCTACTTGGCCTTGAATGAAGCGGCAGCGCAAATGATTGGCCGCCCTGTCGCCGAGCTTGTTGGACGCACGGATTGTGAAGTGACCAGCCCCGAGATCGCGGAGCCCATTATGGCCGTGGATCGCGAGGTGATGCGCACGGGAAAAGTGATGTCGGCCGGAGAGCAGTATCCCGACCCCTCCGGTAGGATGCATTTTTTTCAGTCGATCAAGGCACCGCTTCGCGATGAAACCGGAAGGCCTGCAGGCATCGTCGTTGTGTCACGAGACGTGACCAGGCAAAGGCAGGCCGAAGAGGCGCTTCGCAAGAGCGAAGAAGAGTTTCGCACCCTCGCCGACAATATTTCCCAGCTCGCCTGGATGGCAAATAAGTCAGGCCGGATTTTCTGGTATAACCAGCGCTGGTATGACTATACGGGCACCACGCTTGACGCGATGCAAAGGTGGGGCTGGCGGGCGGTTCACCACCCGAAACATCTGGCGCGGGTCGTCAAGCATGTCAGCCATTGCGTTGAAACCGGGGAAATCTGGGAGGACACGTTTCCGCTCCGGGGAAAGGACGGAGCGTATCGCTGGTTCCTTTCCCGCGCGCTGCCCATCCGGAACGCAGAAAACAGGATTGTTCGCTGGTTCGGAACAAATACGGACATCACGGCGCATCTGCAAACCGAGCAGGCGCTCCGGCGCGCAAATGCAGACCTTGAGCAGTTCGCTTATTCCGCCAGCCATGACCTTCAGGAGCCGTTACGAAGCGTCGGCATCTATAGCGAGCTCCTGGTCAGGCGCCACGCCGGCAAACTGGACGGGGAGGCGCGTGATTTTCTTGAGTATCTAAAAAGCGGTGCGTCGCGCGTGGAGATGCTCGTCCGCGACCTGCTTGCCTATACGCAGGTAACCAGGCTCGATGCACCGCTTGAAAAGACCGATGCAAACGCGGCACTGAAGGTAGCGCTATCGAATCTTGCCAATGCCATCAGCACGAGCGATGCACAGATCATATCGGACACGCTCCCGGCTGTTCAAGTACACGGCATTCATTTGCAGCAGATTTTTCAAAATATTATCGGCAATGCCCTCAAATATCGCGGTAGAGAACGTCCTCTTGTATACTTGTCAGCTAAACAGCAGAACGGACACTGGCAATTCTCGGTCCGGGACAACGGTATCGGCATCGATCCCGAATATAAGGAGCGAATCTTTGGACTTTTCAAACGGTTACACACAAGTGACGAATTCCC
>JBDTKY010000018.1:0-8218 GCA_039935055.1 Nitrosospira sp. | reverse complement strand
TCTACCGGTACAACTCCATATCCGGCCACACCCGCTTCCACTTTACGGAACACATCATCTATCGAACTGCATGCCAGGGTCGTCACGACACCGCCAAAGCGCTTCAACGCCGCTTCTTCCGAAAAGGTCCCTTGCGGACCCAGATAGGCTACTGTCAAGGGTTCTTCCATGGATCGGCACAGCGACATGATTTCAGTAAACAGTCGTACGATATGCTCGTTCGCCAGTGGCCCGGTATTCAATTCGCACAGCCGTGCCAGCACCTGGGCTTCGCGTTCCGGGCGATATGCCAT
This sequence comes from Nitrosospira sp., assembly GCA_039935055.1. Taxonomy (GTDB): domain Bacteria; phylum Pseudomonadota; class Gammaproteobacteria; order Burkholderiales; family Nitrosomonadaceae; genus Nitrosospira. The sequence continues at coordinate 7,925 of JBDTKY010000018.1, read as the reverse complement.
GCCGTTCTTGATTTGCCCGATCTCCCGCGCAAGACCGGCGCGCGCGCTGATCAATTTGAGCAGCTCGCTGTCGATCACATCGATCCTGTCGCGCAGCTCTTTGAGTTGGAGAGCCATCACCCTAAATCCGGTAGTTGTGGCGAGCTCACCATAAAGGTGAAGGCTGAGTGGCGCAAAGTGTCTTCATGGATCATGGCGCTAAACTGAGGGATGAGCGGGCAACCGCCGGATTCTAGATTCACGGATGAGTTTCTTCCGTCTGTAGCTATTCAGCCAGTATCGGCAAATAGCGCACCATTAATACGCCGTGGATTGCCGCGATCTCGTCTATTGTTTTTTGCGGTACGGGACTGTCTACATCGACCAGCGTATAGGCTATTTCGCCACGGGATTTATTGCCCATATTGTGAATATTGAGACCTGCCTTGGCCATGTTGGTGGAGATCTGTCCCAGCATATTAGGCACATTGGAATTGGCTACCGCCAGGCGGTAAGGAGATCCCCGTTCCATCGTTATATTGGGGAAATTGACCGCATTCGCGATGTTGCCATTTTCAAGATAATCTATTACCTGGTTCGCCACCATTACCGCGCAATTCTCTTCCGCTTCCAGCGTCGATGCACCCAGATGCGGCAACGTAATTACCGCCGGGTGATCCTGGAATATCTGGCTGGGAAAGTCGCAAACATAGTATTTTATCTTGCCGGACTCAATTCCCGTCAATACTGCATTCTCATCGACGATGCCGTCGCGGGAGAAATTCAGCAGAATCGCGCCTTTCTTCATGCTTTGCACAAGGTCGTGATTAATCAGGCCGCGTGTTGTATCCAGTAATGGGATATGTAAGGTTATAAAATCGCTGTGGTGCAGCAGGTCTTCGATGCTTCCAGCTTTTTTGACTTGTGCGGACAGATTCCAGGCCGCATCCACGGTAATTTCCGGGTCGTAGCCTATTACTTTCATACCAAGCCCAATGGCTGCATCGGCTACCAGCCTTCCTACCGCGCCCAGGCCGATAATGCCCAGCGTACGCCCCGGCAGCTCAATTCCCGCGAAGTGCTTCTTGCCGTCTTCGGCTAATTTGTGCAAGGTGGCGTTGTCGCCCTGCAAGCCCTCCGTGAAGCGAATCGCCGGGATCAGGTTGCGCGATGCCATCAATAAGCCAGCCAACACCAATTCCTTTACCGCATTGGCATTTGCACCAGGCGCATTGAAGACCGGCACACCACGCAGATTCATGTCTTTTACGGGAACATTATTCGTGCCTGCACCTGCCCGGCCTATCGCTTTTACGTTGGCTGGAACATCCATCTGCAACATGTTATGTGAGCGGACCAGGATCGCATCGGGCTCGACTATATGGTTGCCCACCGTGTAGCGGCTGGCAGCAAAATGTTTCAGCCCCAGCGATGAAATCTGGTTGAGGGTAAGTATCTGGAAAACCTTATGTGCGCGTTCAGGCATGATTGCTTGCAAATTCTTTCATGAATTCCACCAGAACCGCTACGCCCTCAAGCGGCATGGCGTTGTATATCGAAGCACGCATTCCCCCTACTGAGCGATGCCCCTTCAATTGGATCAGGCCATGTGTCTTGGCCTGTTTCAGAAATTCGTCATCCAGCGCCGGATTTTTCAACGTGAAGGGTACGTTCATGCGCGAGCGATCAGGCCGGGCGACCGGGCAGTGATAAAAATCGGTCGTATCGAACAAGTCATACAATAGTTTGGCCTTGGCGATGTTGATTTTCTCCATTTCCGTCAATCCACCTTTTTTCTTCAACCACTCGAACACCAGTCCGGCGATATACATGGGGTAGGTTGGCGGTGTGTTATACATGGAATCATTATCAGCATGTATTTTGTAGTCGAACATGGCCGGGGTACCCGGCACGGTTGTGCCCAGCAAGTCCTCGCGCACGATGACTACGGTCAATCCCGCGGGGCCCATGTTTTTTTGTGCTCCGGCATAAATCAATCCGAACCGGGTTATATCCAGCGGGCGTGACATAAAGGTGGAGGAAATGTCCGCTACCAGCGGCACATCGCCATTTACCTGCGTCAGGTCAGGAATCCAGTTGAATTCCACCCCGCCGATAGTCTCATTGGGCGTGTAATGCAAATAGGCGGCGTCCGGATCCACATTCCAGGTATCTTGCGGCGGCACATACGTGAAATTCGCATCTTCGGATGAGGCCGCTATATTCACGACGCCATATCTCTTCGCTTCCTTGATCGCTTTTTTGGACCACTCGCCAGTGTTGACGTAGTCGGCGCTTTTCTTGCCGCGCAGCAGATTCATTGGCACCATGGCAAACTGACTGGAAGCACCGCCGGATAGAAAAAGAACCTTGTAGTTGGCAGGGATGCCCACCAGTTCGCGCAAATCAGCTTCAATCTTTGCAGCAATGGACATGAATTCCTTGCCGCGATGGCTCATTTCCATTATTGACATGCCGCTGCCATGCCAGTCCAGCATCTCATCTCGCGCCTGTTGCAGAACCTCCGCCGGCAATACCGCGGGGCCTGCGCTGAAGTTGAATATACGTTCCATTAAAATTCCTTTATTCTTCGTCGGTCTCAACCACTCGCTCCAGTCCGGCAAGCTTCTCGCCGTCATCCAGGTTAATCAGGGTGACGCCCTGGGTAGCGCGGCTCATTTCGCGAACTTCCTTGACACGCGTGCGGATCAGCACCCCTCCGGTCGTGATAAGCATGACATCATCATCCTGTCTGACCAGCTTCGCCGCTACGACCTTGCCATTGCGTTGGCTGGTCTTGATCGCAATCATGCCCTGGGTACCGCGGCCGTGACGGGTATATTCGCCTATCTGAGTACGCTTGCCATAGCCGTTTTCTGTGGCGGTCAGGACCGCCAATTCCTCGCTTTCGGCCACCAGCAGCGAAATAACTTTCTGTCCCTTGCCCAGCTTCATCCCGCGCACACCACGCGCGCCCCGGCCCATCGGGCGCACGTCATTTTCGTCGAAACGCACCGCTTTCCCGCTGTCGGAAAACAGCATCACATCATGTTTTCCTTCAGTCAGCGCGACGCCGATCAAATAATCGTCTTCATCCAGACCTACCGCGATAATGCCGCTGGCGCGAGGGCGAGAAAATTCCGACAACGGCGTTTTCTTCACCGTTCCGAAGGAGGTGGCCATGAATATATAACGGTTTTCGTCAAACTCTTTTACCGGAAGAATGGCATTGATTTTCTCACCTTCCTCCAGTTGCACCAGGTTGACGATGGGCTTGCCGCGCGAGGCACGGCCTCCTTGGGGCACTGAGTAAACCTTGATCCAGTACACTCGTCCGCGGCTGGAAAAACACAGGATATAGTCATGCGTGTTGGCAATGAATAGATTGTCGATGAAATCGTCTTCTTTGGTGCCGGTCGCCTGTTTCCCGCGTCCGCCGCGTTTTTGCGCGCGGTAGTCATCGAGCGGCTGCGATTTGATGTAGCCGCTATGCGACAGCGTCACGACCGCATCCGCCGATGCGATCAGATCTTCCATACTCAAATCCTGAGTATTAACGACAATTTCGCTGCGGCGTTTATCACCAAACTGTTGCTTGATTGCAACAAGCTCATCCGTGATCATGGTAGTAATGCGGTCCGGCTTGGACAAAATATCCAGGAAGTCGGCGATCTTGTTCATTACCTCCTTATACTCGCCAACGATCTTGTCCTGCTCCAGTCCAGTCAGCCGCTGCAGCCGCAATTCCAGAATTGCTTGCGCTTGTGCGTCAGACAGGTGATAGCCATCTCCAGTCAACCCGAATTCAGGCGCCAGCCCATCAGGCCGGAAGGCCTTTGTGTCGACCGCGGCACGAGCGAGCATTTCCTCCACCAGCGCGGAACGCCATACCTTCGACATCAGGGCGTCTTTTGCTATCGCAGGGGTAGGGGCGGCCTTGATCAGAGCAATCACTTCATCCACGTTGGAAAGCGCTACCGCCAAGCCTTCCAGTAGATGGCCACGCTCGCGCGCCTTCTTCAGTTCGAATACAGTGCGCCGTGTTACCACTTCGCGGCGGTGGCGGAGGAACGCATCCAGCATTTGCTTTAAATTCAGCAGGCGTGGCTGCCCGTCCAGCAGGGCCACCATATTCATGCCGAAGGTATCCTGCATCTGTGTTTCTTTATACAGATTGTTCAGCACCACTTCGGGCACTTCTCCGCGCCGAAGCTCGATTACCACGCGCATACCGGATTTATCGGACTCGTCGCGCAAATCCGAAATACCCTCGATCTTCTTGTCGCGGACCAGTTCGCCGATACGGATCAGCAAATTAGCCTTGTTCACCTGGTAAGGCAGTTCGTCGATGATGATGCTCTGGCGGCTGCCTTTTTCCATATCCTCAAAGTGGGTTCGCGCACGCATCACTACACGGCCACGCCCAGTGCGGTAACCTTCTTTTACTCCAGCGACACCATATATAATGCCGGCGGTCGGAAAATCGGGTGCCGGGATGATGTCGATCAGCTCTTCCATGCTGGTGCCGGGATTCTTCAGCAGGGCGAGGCAGGCATCCACCACTTCATTCAGATTATGCGGCGGAATATTGGTCGCCATGCCAACCGCGATGCCTGAAGAACCGTTGATGAGCAGATTCGGGATTTTCGCAGGCAGAATCAGCGGCTCTCTTTCGGAGCCGTCGTAATTCGGGCCGAAATCCACTGTTTCCTTATCGAGATCCGCCAATAATTCGTGGGCGATGCGCGACATGCGGATTTCGGTGTAGCGCATGGCCGCCGCGTTGTCGCCATCCACCGAACCAAAGTTCCCTTGGCCGTCGACCAACATGTAACGCAGCGAAAAGTTCTGCGCCATGCGCACAATGGTGTCATACACGGCGGTATCGCCGTGGGGATGATATTTGCCGATTACGTCGCCGACGATACGCGCAGATTTTTTATACGGACGGTTCCAGTCGTTCGAGAGTTCGTGCATGGCGAATAGCGCCCGCCGGTGTACCGGTTTTAACCCATCCCGCACGTCCGGCAATGCCCGTCCTACAATCACGCTCATCGCGTAGTCGAGGTAAGAGCGGCGCATTTCCTCTTCGAGGCTGATGGGAAGGGTTTCTTTCGCGAATTGATCCATTATTGTATTTTTCTATCAGAGACAACAAGTTATAATAAAAACACTGCCTCGGATACCAGTCAGTTACTGTTGCATAAAACCAATAATTTTAGCATGCCGCTCGTATTGAAGCCACCCGGATATTCGGGGATTCATGCCGTCTGCAACAACATGATTTGACAAGAACAGATATATAAATAGATAATCGAAACGTGAGTGTGTAATAATGTGTCATTGATATAAAATGGCTGCGTCGGCTATTCACATGAATTTAAGGGATGATTTGATCTTGAAATGAAGTTTTTCTGAAAAAGGGGCAATGGAATGAAAAATATAGTAGCGAAAAAACTCTTGCTTGGAGCGGTTGTTTTGCCAATGATGTTCTCGGGAACTGCCATGGCAGACGAGCAACCCGAAGGGTATGCAAGCGATGCCCGCGGCGGTGTGGCCAGGGATTCCTCCGGCGACTGTTGGCGCACAGGCTATTGGACGCCTGCCATGGCGATATACGAATGTGATCCGGATCTCGTGCCAAAACCCAAACAAGCTGAAGCGCCTGCCCCTGCCCCTGTAGCTCCCGCGCCTACTCCCGCTTATGTTACGGAACCTGAAAAAATATCGTTATCTGCTGATGAGCTGTTCGATTTCGATAAGGCCACTCTAAAACCGGGCGGCAAACAATCCCTGGATGAACTTGTTGGCAAGCTGAAAGGTGTCAACTATGACACGATCGTTGCCATCGGTTATGCTGACCGCCTCGGTTCCGACGCCTACAACAAGAAACTCTCTCTGCGTCGCGCTGAAGCTGTTAAATCCTATCTCGTGAAGGAAAAGGGTATAGAAGCCGACAAGGTCTTCGTCGATGGCAAAGGCGAAGCCAATCCGGTAACCGGCGACACATGCAAAGGCAACAAGAAGACCAAAGCATTGATCGAATGCCTGCAACCTGACCGTCGTGTTGAAGTCGAAGTAGCTGGCACACGGGCAACAGTGCAATAATTCAATTCAAACATAAAAATTAAAAACCCTGCCATCGCGCAGGGTTTTTTTTTGCTAAGCTTGTCGACCAATGGCATATCCCGTAAAAATCGATACATTGCTGGAAGCGCGCTGGATCATTCCGGTGGAGCCCTTTGGGACGGTGCTGTCCCATCATGCCATTGCGATCAACCAGGGCATTATCCAGGCAATTTTGCCAAATGCAGAGGCGCAGTCCCGATTTGCGCCGGATGAGCGGATCATTCTTGACGGCCATGCGCTGATACCGGGCCTCGTCAACCTCCACACCCACGCTGCCATGTCGCTCATGCGCGGCATGGCGGACGATCTGCCGTTAATGGAATGGCTCAACAATATATGGCCTGCCGAAACCCGGCACGTTGATGCCGGCTTTGTCTTCGATGGAACCCGGTTGGCCTGCGCGGAGATGTTGCGGGGCGGGATCACCTGTTTTAACGATATGTATTTTTTCCCCGATGCATCGGTTCAGGCGGTGCTGGCCTCCGGCATGCGCGCCGCCATCGGCATGATAATCATTGATTTTCCTACCGCCTACGCCAGCGATGCTGACGATTATTTGGCAAAGGGTCTGGCTCTGCGGGACGAGTATGGTCACCACACTCTGCTATCGTTCTGCTTCGCACCGCACGCACCTTACACCGTGAGCGATAAAGTTTTTGCCAGCATCCTCACTTATGCAGAGCAGCTTGATCTGCCTATCCATATCCATCTGCATGAAACCGATGACGAAATCAGGACCAGCCTGAAAGTTAACGGCGTGCGCCCGATAGAACGCCTGCATAAGCTCGGCCTGCTCGGGCCCAACCTGATCGCCGTACACATGGTTCATCTCACCAGCGATGAAATCGGACTGATGGCGCAACAGGGGTGCACCGTAGCACATTGTCCTTCTTCCAATCTAAAACTCGCCAGCGGCTTCGCTCCCATTGCCTCACTGCTGAGTAAAGGGGTTAATGTTGGCCTCGGAACGGATGGCGCCGCGAGCAATAATCGTCTCGACATGTTCGAAGAGATGCGTTTCGCCGCGCTGCTTGCAAAAGGTCAAAGCGGCAGGGCGGACGTAATGCCTGCATATCAATCACTGCAAATGGCAACACTCAACGGCGCCCGGGCGTTAGGTTTGGGCGCGCTTACCGGCTCGCTGGCCGTGGGCAAGGCGGCTGACATCACCGCCGTGGATTTTTCCAGTCTCGAACTCTCGCCCTGTTATGACCCCGTTTCCCATCTCGTCTACGCCGCGGGGCGAGAACATGTGAGCCATGTCTGGGTAAATGGTAAAATGCTGCTGAATGACGGAGAGTTAACTACCTTGAATGAGCGGGAATTATTGCTCAGATCGGAATACTGGCGGGAACGGATGTCGGACGGGATGAAGAATCAATGAGCAAGGAAACGGGAAAAAAGAGTGTAAATGTTGATCCGCTGGAACTGGAAAAATTCAGCCAGTTGGCGCATCGCTGGTGGGACCCCCACAGTGAATTCAAGCCGCTGCATGAAATCAACCCATTACGGCTGGATTACATTGACCGGTTTGCCGGTCTCACAGGAAAAACCGTGCTGGACGTGGGCTGTGGCGGCGGCATCCTGTCGGAAAGCATGGCGGGGCGCGGCGCACATGTCACTGGCATCGATCTCGGTGATAAACCCCTGAAAGTAGCGAAACTGCATCTGCTGGAAACCGGTAAAAAAGTAAGTTACCGCAAGATCGCAGTGGAAGACCTCGCCAAAGAGCAGCCCCAGCATTACGATGTGGTTACCTGTATGGAAATGCTGGAGCACGTGCCCAGTCCTGCAAGCATCGTGCGCGCTTGCGCTGA
>JBDTKY010000017.1:0-1704 GCA_039935055.1 Nitrosospira sp. | reverse complement strand
CAGCGTACGGCTTCGGGGTAAATGCGATGTTCCTGTTGCAACACGCGTGTCGCGAGTGTTTCTTCGGTATCGTCCGGCGTTATCTGGATCGCTGCCTGAATTATGATCGGGCCGTGATCCACCTGCGGGGTAACAAAATGCACGGTACAGCCATGTATCTTAACGCCCTCTCTCAATGCCCGGGTGTGAGTATCGAGACCGGGAAAGGCGGGTAATAATGAAGGGTGAACATTCATCAGCTTTCCACGATAACGGTCAACAAAGCCATCTCCCAGAATGCGCATGAAACCGGCGAGTGCCACTAGATCCGGCTCATACGTGTCAATTGTTTCAGCCAGGGCGGCATCAAATGCCTCGCGGCCGGTGTAACGTTTCTGATCCAGCACCTTCGTCTCAACGCCATGCATTTTGGCGATTTCCAGTCCCGCTGCATCCGGCCTGCTACTGATAACCGCGGCTATCCTGATCGGAAGTCTTGCCTCGATCAGTGCTTGCATGTTGCTGCCGCGCCCGGAAATGAGGATAACAAGCGACTTCATCATTATGTCAGCAGAGCGATCCGAGATAAGCGCTGCCGATCACTCAATGATCGTCTGCGCTTCATCCGCATCGCGTTGCCGAATTTCCCCGATGCGCCACACAGTCTCGCCTGCGGACTGCAATATCTTCACCGCATTATCAGCCAATTCCGGTGCCACTATCAGCACCATGCCGACGCCACAATTGAATACACGGTGCATTTCACTGTCGATCACGTTGCCATGCTGTTGCAGCCAGCGAAAAAACGGAGGCATATCCCATGACGCTTTTTTCAGTACTGCAGTGACGCTTTCGGGCAAGACGCGGGGTATATTTTCCACCAATCCGCCGCCTGTAATATGAGCCATCCCTTTAACCGGCAGGTGCTTCATCAATTCGAGCACCGGCTTCACGTAAATACGGGTCGGTGCCATTATTATTTCCATTAACGTTTTACCATCGAAATTGGCCGACAAGTCCGTGTTATTTTTTTCGATGATTTTGCGGATTAGCGAGTAGCCATTGGAATGCGCACCGCTGGAAGCAAGTCCCAGCACCACATCACGTTCCCGGATAGTTAGACCAGTGATGATATGCTCTTTTTCCACCACCCCTACAGCAAAACCCGCAAGATCGTATTCTCCATCGGGATACATGCCCGGCATTTCGGCGGTCTCACCGCCAATCAAAGCGCAACCCGCCTGTTCGCAACCTGCCGCGATTCCCTTGACGACACGGGTGGCGGTATCCACGTCCAGCCTGCCGCACGCGAAATAATCCAGGAAGAACAATGGTTCCGCGCCTTGTACCAGGATATCGTTGACGCTCATAGCTACCAGATCCGTACCGACAGTGTCGTGCCGGTTCAACTGGAAGGCGAGCTTCAATTTGGTACCCACGCCATCGGTGCCCGATACCAGCACCGGGTTGCGGTAATTTCTGGATATTTCGAACAGTGCTCCAAAGCCGCCTATGCCTGCGAGTACCTCCGGACGCATGGTCCTTTTGGCAAAGGGCTTGATGTTTTCTACCAGGCGGTCACCCGCATCAATGTCCACGCCCGCATCGCGGTAGGAGAGCTGGGGCGCGCCGGGATTTCCGGGATTGGATGAAGTCAAGTTGAGTTCTCGCTCAGTTGCAGATAGAGTGCCGCTTTCAAGAAGCGCAATTTTACCGTAAATGATC
>JBDTKY010000016.1:0-17250 GCA_039935055.1 Nitrosospira sp. | reverse complement strand
AAAAAGCGGCGAAATATAGGCCAGCCAGACGCTTTTGCAGCCGATTTCCTTTAAGTCCGACAGACTGCTAGACGAGGCGCTCGCTGGCTTTATCTCAAGTTTCCTGAAAAAACTAGTGGTCCCGCGGTAATTAAAGGATATAGTCAACGCGGGCTATCGTCGCATACCTTCATAGGTTGACTAAAATGAAGTCAATAGGGGATATCGAGTCCTGGCTGACCCTTGGCTTGATTGATGGTCTCGGTGACGAGTCAATACGACGATTGCTAGTGGCTTTTGGCAGCCCTGCCGGCATTCTTTCTGCAAAAGCTACATCGCTAGAGCGCTTGGTGAAAAAGAAGGTAGCGGACAGTATTATTCAAGGGACGGACAGAAAAAAAATTGTCGCTACGCTCAAATGGCTTGAGGATACTGAAAACTCGATTATTACGTTGGCTGACTCCGATTACTCCTCACTGCTGCTTAACATCCCGGATCCTCCTCCACTTCTCTATCTCAAGGGAAAACGCGAGTTGCTGAGTTCACCCGCGCTTGCTATTGTAGGCAGCCGCAACGCTACACCTCAAGGTGTTGCCAACGCCGAAGCTTTTGCTGAAGCTGCAAGTAATGCGGGACTTTGTATTATCAGTGGAATGGCACTCGGTGTGGATGCTGCGGCCCATCGTGGGGGCTTACGTGGTACCGCAGCCAGTATCGCGGTGGTGGGAACCGGACTGGATATCGTTTATCCTGCACGCAATCGCGAACTTGCCCATGAACTGGCGAAAAAGGGGGCGCTTCTTTCCGAGTTTCCATTAGGTACTCCCGCTGTCGGTAGCAACTTTCCGCGCCGCAACCGTATCATCAGCGGCCTGAGTCGCGGCTGCCTGGTAGTGGAAGCCGCGCTGCGAAGTGGTTCTCTTATCACCGCACGGCAAGCGTTGGAGCAGGGACGGGACGTATTTGCAATTCCCGGCTCCATTCACTCGCCGCTATCGAAGGGTTGTCACGCGCTTATCAAGCAAGGGGCCAAACTGGTGGAAAGTGCCGAGGACATCCTGGATGAGCTCGGATATGAGGTTGGGCGAAATACTGTCAATGATGCTGATGAACCAGACAGGGAGGAATCGGTGCTGCTGAGACATCTCGGCCATGATACCTCTACTATCGATACGCTGTGCACCCGTAGCGGCTTGACGGCGGAAACGGTATCGGCGATGCTATTGACGCTTGAACTGAATGGCGTGGTCGCCAGTCTGCCGGGTGGATGCTATCAACGGCTTTGGTAGATTATTGCAGCAACTTGTCCTGAAGTCCCTCGCTATACCTAGTAATCCTGAAAAGGCGGTTGGACCGTAGCGGACGAACCAGAACGTAGAGCATATTTCTTACGTAAATTAAATTGCTGGCACACTGCAATAGGATGTGTATTTTTCTCGAAACTGCCACCGGCAATCTGCGGACATTCACAGGACTTTCATGGGTAAAACCTTAATCATCGCCGAGAAGCCTTCCGTTGCTGCCGATATTGCGCGTGTATTAGGCGGCTTCACCAAGAACACAGATTATTTCGAGAGTAATCAGTACGTGTTGTCATCGGCTGTCGGCCATTTGCTTGAGCTGGCGGTACCCGAACAATACAAGGTCAAACGCGGAAAATGGAGTTTTTCCAATCTACCGGTAATTCCACCGTACTTTGATCTCAATCCCATCGAGAAAACCGAGTCGCGCCTGAAACTTTTAACCAGATTAATCAAACGCAAGGATGTGGATTCTCTTATCAACGCCTGTGACGCGGGACGCGAAGGAGAATTGATTTTTCATTACATTGCGCGCCACGCGGGTACGGAAAAACCAGTGAAGCGACTTTGGTTGCAATCGATGACGCCTGCTTCAATCCGCGAAGGATTTACGAGATTGCTTGACGGCGCCGCTGTGAAGCCCCTGACAGAGGCTGCTGTGAGTCGTTCGGAGGCTGACTGGCTCGTCGGCATAAATGGCACTCGTGCTATGACTGCATTCAATTCTCAGGAAGGCGGTTTCCACAAGACCACTGTCGGGCGGGTGCAAACTCCCACATTGGCGATTCTGATTGAACGGGAAGATGGGATCAGAAAATTTGTCCCCCGTAATTACTGGGACGTACATGGCACGTTTGCTGCCAAAGCGGGAAAATATAGCGGGCGGTGGTTAGACGAAAAGTTTGTCAAGGATAAAAAGGATGTTGAACAAAAAGCTGAGCGATTGTGGGATCAGAAAAATGCCGAGACCATCCGTGCAAAATGCCAGAATAAATCAGGTATCGTCAGCGAAGAAAGTAAGCCCACCACGGAAATCAGCCCCTTGCTATATGACCTTACCAGCTTGCAGCGCGAGGCTAACGGACGCTTTGGTTTTTCCGCCAAGACGACGCTTGGGCTGGCCCAAGCCTTATACGAGAAACACAAGGCGCTGACCTATCCCCGCACCGACTCGCGCGCGCTACCGGAAGACTATATTACCACCGTTAAGGAATCCTTAAATTCACTGGAAAGAACCCATTATAGTACATTTGCCAAGCAGATTCTCAAATCAGGCTGGGTCAAGCCTAACAAGCGAATATTTAACAACGCGAAAATTTCCGACCATTTCGCCATTATCCCAACTTCTCTTGAGCCCAAAGGGCTAAATGATGCGGAAGCGAAACTTTACGACCTTGTCACCAAGCGCTTTCTGGCTGTTTTCTATCCCGCTGCTGAATTTCTTGTTACTACTCGCATCACCCGCGTCGAGAACGAGCCGTTTAAAACCGAAGGCAAGGTAATGGTCAATCCTGGGTGGCAGACGGTGTATGGCAAGGAGGCTCATGTCGAAGGCAGGGATGATAGCTCTACTCTGATTGCCGTGAATCCGGGTGATTTGGTTCTCGCCGAAGAAGTTAAAGTCGTTGCCAATCAGACTCGACCTCCGGCCCGATTCAATGAAGCCACGTTGCTGTCAGCCATGGAAGGTGCAGGTAAACTGGTAGAAGATGAGGATCTGCGAGAAGCTATGAGCGCAAAAGGGCTGGGTACACCTGCCACACGGGCTTCGATAATCGAGGGTCTGGTATTTGAGAACTATATGCAGCGTGTGGGGCGGGAGTTGCATCCTACTGCCAAGGCATTTTCGCTAATCACATTATTACGTGGATTAAAAGTGCCTGAACTCACTTCACCTGAATTGACTGGCGATTGGGAATTTAAACTGCGCCAGATCGAACAGGGCAAGCTCGAACGCAACAAATTCATGGAAGAAATTGCTGGCATGACTAGCCATATGGTGGAACAAGCGAAAAGTCATCGTGGTGAAACCATAGGTGGAGATTTCTCCACACTCAAGTCTCTCTGCCCAAAATGCGGCGGTATTATACAGGAGACCTACAAAAAATTTCAATGTCAAAAATGTGATTTTGCACTATGGAAAATTCTCGCCGGGCGACAATTTGAGACGGAAGAGATGGAACAACTTATTACCCAGCACGAGGTTGGCCCCCTGCAGGGTTTTCGTAGCAAAATGGGACGGTTATTCAATGCTAACATCAAGCTCACCGATGGATTTGAAATGAGGTTTGATTTCGGTAGCGATAGCGAGGAAGGCAAAGAAGATGTAGATTTTTCGGGTCAGGAATCGATGGGAAAATGTCCTCACTGCGGCGGCAGGGTATTTGATCACGGTATGAGCTATACCTGTGAGAAAGCGGTCGGCTCGGTGCGTACTTGCAATTTTAAAATCGGAAAGATAATTCTCGCGCGCCCCCTCGAACTCGAACAGGTCAGTAAGCTCCTGCACACAGGTAAAACCGACTTGTTGCCAAAATTCATATCCAAGAAGGGAAGGTCATTTTCAGCTTATCTGGTCCTGGCTGCTGACGGAAAAGTGGGATTCGAGTTTGAGCCGAGAGAAACAAAGAAAACAACAGCAACAACCACTGAAGCAAAGATCGTAAAACCAAAATCCAGAGCGTCCGTCGTCAAGAAAGCCGCTATCAGGAAGACATAGTCCGTCATATTGACGTGGTTATTGATAGCGCGATTCTTTATGGTTCCGCTTTCCAATATTGGAGTGACTGTTGTAACGCTGTGCTCCGTCCTCATTCCCTTATGAGGACGCAGGTACCTGATGTTTTTCAATATAGGAAATAATATCTCCGACGCAGGTGAATCCTTTCGCTTCTTCACCTTCAAAGTTAATGCCGAAAGTATCCTCCGCATCAAACAGAAGTTGAATCGTATCCATGGAATCAAGCCCGAGTTCTTCAAATTTCGAAGACTCATTTATAGTGGAAACATCCAGATTCTCAACTTTTGTAGTGATAAACTGTATAACCTTTGTTTCAATCTCTACTCTATCCATCAAATCTCATTCCTTCATTCAAGGGTTGTGAAAAGGATACTTGCATTATTGCCACCAAATCCAAAAGCGTTACATAAGCCGTTACGCGGGTTCTTCTGCTGTGAATGGTTGGGTGTGTAAGCGAGATCACATTCTGGATCAGCCTCATCAAGATTGATGGTTGGATGTATCGTGCCGGTATAGAGCGCCATGATCGTGGCAATGCTCCCGATCGCTGCCGATGCGCCGACCGTATGTCCAATCATGGACTTGGTGGCATTGATGGCGATATCCCCCGCCCGGTCCCCAAAAAGATGCTTGATAGCCCGGGTTTCTACGACGTCTCCAAGAGGAGTGGATGTTGCATGGGCGTTGATATAGTCGATGGAATCGGGTTCCATGCCAGCGTCCTTGATGGCCGACTGCATTGCCGCTACTTGACCATTCATGTCTGGCATCACAATATGGGTTGCGTCGCATGCCTGTCCATATCCAGCGAGGCGGGCATATATTTTTGCCCCCCTGCGTTTCGCATCTTCCTCCTTCTCCAGGATGAGCACGCCCGCACCTTCTGACATAACGAAGCCATCTCGACCTTTAGCAAAAGGCCGAGATGCCCGCGCCGGATCAGTATTGAAACTGGTAGTTAATGCATGCAACACTTCGAATCCCGTCATCGTCAGTGGTAATACACATGCTTCCGCACCGCCGGCAATCACTGCATCGGCCCTTCCCGCTCGCAACAGATCGAGAGCCATGCCGATGGCATTGGCTCCAGAAGAGCACGCTGTGCTGCATGTCAGATTTACCCCTTTCAATCGATGTTTGATTGCTATCCAGGCAGCCGCAGAATTTGCCATCGTTCGCGGTACAGTGAAGGGTGGTATTGGCTGATTCCGAAAGTTGCGGGTAGCGGAGGACTCAAATGTGGAAAAGCCGCCCATCCCCGAGCCTATGCTTACGGCCAAACGTTGCGGTGCGTACGCGTCCAGTCCGCCGGCATCTTCGAGAGCGAGACTGGTAGCTAAGAGCGCTAGTTGTGTGAATCTGTCTGTTTGCTCTATATGTTTAGCCGATAGAAAGTTGGCAGGATTGAATCCGGTGATTTCTCCTGCTATCTGAGATCGTTGCCCCGATGCATCGAAGCTTCTGATTCTTTGGATTCCGCTGATCCCATTGACGGCTGCTGCCCAAAACTGGTCAGTGCCTATGCCAATCGGCGAAACAACCCCCATTCCTGTGACGACTACATGCATACGTAATTAGGATTAATTTAAGCAGGCTTAGTGAAAGAAAGTTGTATTTAATACGTTTTAAACATTGAACCAGTCGGAACCATGCAGCGGTTATGGGCCTGCGCCTTTCCTTTGCTTCGTTTTCTTTTCTCGCAGCGCGTAATTTAAGCTACTGCGCATTAAATATGACAGGGAATAGATATCTCAATAGAGCTCCCATGATCCAGATAACAAGTACCAGGCTTGAGATCACGGCGAGCCCTTCGGCAAGCGCAGATATGACGGTTGCACCCAAGCTATCAAATTCCTGATGCCCGGATTCATTACGCCGACGGATCCGGCGCTGCCTTACCCACATTTGCAGCCCGAACACAACCGGGATAAGAGCCAGAGAGATTAATAGGTTATATTCAGGAGTGTCCATTTAATAATCAACCTCTTTTCTTTGTAAAGTATCGCTACAGAAAGTCTTAGTTGTTGCTTTATTTTTCCTCTTGCCCATCGCATAAATAGTCATTACTCATCATAACCAGTGTATGAATAATCGCAATTTCCCTTTAGTATGTCATGTATTTAGGAAGAAAAACGATAACGCTTCTTTTGAAAGGTGCAGACGACAGTACATTGCATCTTGGAATCGCGGCGTTAGTAAATTAAGCGTTTTTGACACAAGTAGATGATATCGCAAATGCCACAATGGTAAAATCAACAATTATTTGATGGATTCCATACGCAATCACTACCGATGATTGCTCGTATAATTTTCTATACACACAGCGGGACCGCTGAAATTCACCTGCCACTGACAATTATACTATCATAGGCCATCAACGTGCCATTGAGTTAACGTACCTATGCGTTAAATGGACGACCCTCACGGAATAAAACTAAGCAGACCCCTGCTTTATACTGAATACGTTGATTTTTATTTAGTTGGACACTACTGTCTTTCAATTGCCAATCTTCAGCGTTTAGTCGCGCAGATATTCTTTTTTTATCATGAATGAGAACCGTGGTCAGTCGATATCTGGGGCCGTTACCGTGCGGCCAGTCACAAATCGTCGTGAAATGGGCGTATTTATTGATATCCCATGGCAAGTTTACGCAGATGATCCGTTGTGGGTGCCGCCGTTACGTCTGGAGCGGCGCCTGCATTTTTCCAGATTTAATCCATTTTTCAAGCATGGGGAATGGCAAGCATGGGTGGCATACCGTAATAATCAGCCGGTAGGACGGATCAGCGCTCAAATTGATCAACTTCACCGTGAACGTTATGGTGCGGATACCGGTCATTTTGGCTTGCTGGAAGGTATAGATGACGCAGAGGTATTCGCAGCACTTATACATACTGCTGAGACATGGTTGTACGCCAGGCGTACCCGGCATGTCACCGGGCCGTTCAGCTTATCCATCAATCAGGAGTGCGGCGTCCTGGTGGAGGGTTTTGATACCCCTCCAATGATAATGATGCCGCATTCACGTACATGGTATGGCCGATTACTTGAAGAACAAGGTTATCAACCATTGAGGGATCTGCTTGCCTACTGGGCGGAGGTGGACCATAAGCTGCCCCGATTAATGGGTACGCTGATTGAGAAATTCTCCAAACAAGTACATTTAAGGACACTACGCCGCGACAAATTTAGCGAAGAGATGGAAACGCTACGTGATATATTCAATGACGCTTGGTCGGAGAATTGGGGCTTCGTCCCTTTTACCGAAGCTGAGTTTGCTGAGCTTGGCAGCAGTCTTCGTCTGCTCGTGCCGGATGAGTTTATTCAAATTGCCGAAGTGGATGGTCTTCCTGCGGCATTTATGGTGGGACTGCCCAATCTCAATGAGATCTTTGCCGAACTTAACGGAAGCTTGTTTCCATTCGGCTGGATTCGAATGATCAAGCACCTTAAATCCAAAGGGGTTCGTACTGGCCGGATACCATTGATGGGAGTACGCAAACAATTTCAGAATTCCCCCCTTGGTATGGCGCTAGCGATTATGGTGATTGATACACCGCGGCAGATAGCGCTTTCCAGGGGGGTCCGGGCGGTTGAGTTGTCATGGATACTTGAGGATAACACGGCGATGCGGGGAATTCTGGATTACCTGGGCTGCCGGGAATACAAGCGCTACCGGATCTATGGAAAGACCCTGTAATAATTATATGACAGACGACAAATCAGCGTTTAGGCTTCCCATGAATAAAACAGATCAATTTATCGCTATAGTGCTGGCCGCGGATCGTACAACCAGTGATCCGATCGCGGTTAAAACGGGCATGGCCTGCAAAGCGATTGCTCCGATTTGTGGAACACCAATGATCATTCGCGTGTTGGATGCGCTGGAAGCCAGCGATATGGTAAAGACGATTATTATATGTGGTCCGCCAAAATCCGCGATTTCCGATTGTCCGGAATTGGAGGAGCGGATCAGAAACGGGCGTGTCACCTGGCTGCCGAATCTGGATTCTCCCAGTCGTAGCGCAAATAGCGGTCTCGCACAGATTGATCAGGAGACACCCGTATTATTGACGACGGCGGATCATGCCTTATTGACACCTTCAATTGTGCAGTATTTTCTGCGCAAATCGCAAACGGCGCAAAGTGACGCCACCGTGGGAGTGGTGAGACATGAAGATGTAGCAGCCGCATTCCCCGGCGTAAAGCGAACCGTAATACGGTTGCGTGGCGGGGGCGTCTGCGGCTGCAATCTTTATGCATTCATCAATCATCGTGGCCGCGGCCTGGTTTCGTTCTGGCAGCGCGCGGAAGATCTGCGCAAGCGTCCGTGGCTTTTGATCTCACAGACCTTTGGTCTTACGACGGTTCTTTACTATCTTCTGGGATTATTGACGCTTGATAAAGGATTGAATGTTGTCGCGGCCAAAACCGGCATCAAGGTGCGGCCGGTATTTTTGCCTTACCCCCAGGCTGGTGTTGATGTCGATAAGGTTGAGGATATGTTGCTTGCGGAATCCGTGTTGGCAGGAGCTGTACCGCTTGCTCCAAGGGAAACAACGGATTTGCGCGACTTTCTTCCGTAAAGACTGTTGACTGTTTCGGTACTGGTTGCCGGGGGAAATCCGTGAAAATAACTGGACGATATATCAAGCATGAATTGTTGGGGCCGTTTACTATCGGCAGAGTGCTTGGTGTCTGGTGGCTTCACATCCCGATGTTCGTGGCTACACTCGGTGGGCTGTCACCCGGTTTCTGGCGGAGGCGATTCCTGCGCCGATGACAATAATTAATCGCTACCTGGCTATTCAAGTTTTAATGGGTCTAGGCATTGCTACTGCGGTGCTCTTACCGTTATTCAGTTTTCTCGACTTGCTGGATCAGCTTGACGACGTGGGAAAGGGGACTTATCGCGTCGAGGATGCCTTCCTGCATACCGCACTATTGCTGCCACGCAGATTTGTTCAACTTGCGCCTTTTATTGCGCTGCTGGGTAATGTGATTGGGCTGGGACGTCTAGCTGTTAACTCGGAATTGACCGCATTACGGGTGGCAGGTGTTTCCCCTACTCGTATCAGTCTGCCCCCACTTGGAGTCGGGTTGATCCTTTTGTCATTCATTGCGGCGCTGGAACAATTTGTGGCGCCCCAACTTCAGCAGAGCGCTATTTCGTCCCGCGCCGTCGCGCTTGACAAGAGTGCGGCGCTTGGCAAGAATCTGGGAATCTGGACCCGGGATGAGTTGAATATATTACGTATCGGTGAGATGCTGCATACGAAAAAGGCCGCAGATATAGAGGTAATGCATTTTGGCCATAACGGTCTTATGTTGACTTATACTTATGCTAAATATGCGGATCTCATAGCTGATGATCTGTGGGAGTTAAACGACGTCACCATCAAGACATTTACGGAAAAACGCATTGAGTCCGTGAGCGTAAAGTCGATGAAATGGAGATCATTTCTGAATCCGGATGATATCTCGACACTGACCAAGTCACCGGAGAGTCTTTCTCCCATTGAGTTGTTTCTGCATGTGCGTTTTTTACGTGCGACGGGTCAGGACGCGGATGCCTATGCACTGGCTTTGTGGCGGAAGGCGGGCGGCGCACTGACAACAATCGCGATGTTGTTGCTTTCCATACCCTTTGTTTTCGGATCGGTACGAGCAGGTCTTGGCAATAAACTGGTACTCGCATCCATGCTCGGGATCAGTATTTATCTACTTGATCAGGTTATCTCGAATGCGGGTCTAGTGCTGCATTTGAATCCAGCGCTAACTGCTCTTTCCCCCGGGCTACTGTTGATTGTCCTTGCTAATTTCTGGTTGCGGCGGGTTTTTTAACCGTTTGCTTGTTATTTTTCCGTCGGAGTAGAAGAACCGGCATCCGTTCCGGATGGCGTGTTGCTGTGGCAGTCATGTCGCATATTATTAGATCTGTTCGATTTGCTGCAGACAACCGGATATCACTATAAACATAAATGTCCTACTTTAGGATTTCAAGTCCAGATACAAACAAACGACCCGGAATATATCAGTGACAACTTACATCCATATCATCGGCGATAGTGATACAACCATCTGGGGTCTAAGCGGTCGCGAGCGCCTGCAGCGCATGTTAAAGGCCTTTACTCAAATCAGGCTGGTCGATAGTTCCGGGCAGATTCCGGCACATGCGCCAGCATTATTTTTACGGGCGGATCATCTGTTTGATGCCAGAGTTCTGGTGGCATTGATTAATACGCGATCGAACCTGGTGCTTGGCAGCGACAAAGGTCAGTTGGTCGCAGTCCGGATTGCTGATGGAGATATGCCTCGTGTTCTGGAGAGTTTTGTGGACATGGAGAGAGGGGAGGCTTTTTCTACCTTGCCTCATTTCACGCTGAAGGATTTGAATTTGTTGGATCTTCAACAAAATCTCAAGAAAAGGAACCCGCCCTACGTATTGCTTATCAGTAAAGATAGCCGGCAGAGGCTGGAGGCGGAACTATTCGCCCGATCATACAAAGGCGTGACCGACCTCGTGACAAAATGGCTCTGGCCCATGCCTGCATTCTGGACAACGCGTTTTTGTGTACGCTCCGGTATACGACCAAATCACGTTACGCTGCTCAGTCTTGTGCTTGCAGTGCTGGCTGGAGTTGCCTTTTGGCATAGTCACTACGGTATGGGTTTGCTGATGGGATGGCTGATGACTTTTTTGGATACCGTCGATGGGAAACTGGCGCGGGTAACTGTCACTTCAAGCCGTTTAGGGGATGTGCTGGATCACGGCCTGGACATTATTCATCCACCGCTCTGGTATATGGCTTGGGGTATGGGGTTGACAGCAACGCTAACGCAAGCAGCTGATTTATCATTAATATTTTGGCTGATACTGATCGGTTATGTCGGAGGCAGGTTATGTGAAGGGGTATTCCAGCTTTGGATAGCATCATTTGATATTTTTATCTGGCGGACGCTGGATTCATTTAACCGGCTCGTTACTGCCCGGCGTAATCCTAACCTGATCCTGTTGACGTTCGGCTGGCTTATAGGCCGGCCGGACATTGGGCTCTGGTCAGTGATTATCTGGCATCTAGTCTCAACTATTTTTCTTGCAATTCGGGTAATGATGGGCTGGCAAGCACGTCGGTCTCACGGCCCTTTACGATCATGGATTGAGGAGATTGTCCCTGGGCAAGACGAAGGGAAGCTGGCTGTTCGTATTTTTGCACCTTTAGCGGTTAAGGTAGATGACAGAAAATTCACGGATTAACAGATTGGAGTCTGGAGCAGCTATGATCGGGCTGCTTTTCAATCCTCTCAGCGGACGTATTCGCAAGCGTAAAGATGCCATAAGGCGTGCACTTGCCGGAATTCCAGGTGCAACCTGCCGGGAAGTAACGAATGCATTTGAGATTAAAGCATCGGTGGATGCTTTTGTGCATGCTGATATTGATTTGCTGGTCATTGTTGGGGGGGATGGTACGGTACAGGGAGTATTGTGTCATTTGTTTGCAACGCAACCACTCGCCAGATGGCCTGTGTTAACGGTGATACCGGGTGGTACGACCAACATGACGGCGCTGGATCTGGGTATCTGCGGCAGACCGGAATTTATCCTCCAGCAATTGAAGGGATATCTGCTGAAGCAGATATCCCCCATATTTTTACAGCGTCACGTACTATGCATTGAACAAGCCGGAGCAGAAAAGGTTTATGGGATGTTTTTTGGTGTCGGACTTATTGCCCGCGCTGTGATATTTTCCCAGAGCAAGATAAAGCAATTGGGCATTACAGGGGAAATTTATTCAGGCATTATCACAGTTGGCTACCTTGTTGGCTTGATTCTCGGACGTCGTCACGGGGCATGGGCCCCGGTTCAGATGTCAATTATCGAGGGAGATATTGAGCTGCATCGTGGAACCTACGCGTTTCTTTTCGCAAGTACCCTGGATCGCCTGCTGTTTGGCATGCGTCCATACTGGGGGCAGGAGGAAGAACCGCTTCACATAACATTCGTTCGGCAGAAACCGAAACGTCCCTTGCGCTCGTTATTGGCGCTACTTTCAGGCCGCGGAGGATCCCTTAAGGAACGAGACGGTTATCATAGTTGCAATACTGGAGCGCTGGAACTGTTGATAGATGACGATTACATCGTCGACGGCGAATCATACCGGGCATCAAGCAAGGATGGGCCATTGCGTATCACAGCAGCCGGTCCGATTATCTTCTTGGGAGCCGGTAGCGTAA
Source organism: Nitrosospira sp. (assembly GCA_039935055.1). Lineage (GTDB taxonomy): Bacteria > Pseudomonadota > Gammaproteobacteria > Burkholderiales > Nitrosomonadaceae > Nitrosospira. The sequence continues at coordinate 4,994 of JBDTKY010000016.1, read as the reverse complement.
ATTCATAATAATGACAGACCGCGCCTCAATATTTAATCAGCACGTCCCAGACGACCTCGTTGCTGAGATGGCTTCGCTCAGTTCAAAGCCTGTATCGGCGGATTTTATTATTCTGGTAGAAGCATTGAAATTACGGTTTGGCTCATCGCTGGACGCTGTTCTTCTTTATGGATCCTGCCTGCGGTCCCATGAGATCGGTGACGGAGTCGTGGATTTCTACGCTATAGTGAACAGCTACAGTAAAGCTTACCCAGAGCGCTATCTTGGTTACCTTAACGCGTGGCTGGCGCCAAATGTGTTTTATCTCGAAGTATCCCCACATGAAGATAAGCAGGAAAAGAAATTTCGCGCCAAATATGCGGTAGTCTCAATGGCAGACTTCGAGCAAGGAACCTCGCGCTGGTTTCACCCGTATTTGTGGGCACGTTTTGCTCAACCCTCCCGATTGCTGTATGCGCGCGATGAGAACATCCGCAAGCGTATTTACAATGCGCTGGCCCAAGCAGTAGTGACATTTCTTAAATCCAGCCTTCCCATGCTGGATTCATCTGTAGTGAATGCGGAAGCAATCTGGATCAATGGTTTGACGCAGACTTACGCGGCCGAGCTGCGGCCTGAACGCGCAACGCGGGCGCAGCAGCTTGCTCAGATCAATCTGGATGATTACACGCGGTTGACTGCACATGCCGCACCGGCATTAGCGGAAATGCTGGAGGTGCTGCCGGATGGGCACTATCGGAGCCTGACCGAGGCAGCGGATCGCCGCCATGCGCTGTGGCGCTGGCGATTACGACGCTGGCAGGGAACAGTCCTATCTGTGCTGCGGCTGACAAAAGCAGCATTCACCTTTAGCGACAGCATCAGTTATGCTGCATGGAAGATCGAACGCCATACTGGTGTTCGCGTTGAGGTGACACCCATGTTGCGGCGGCACCCGATATTATGGGGGTTTAAGGTTTCGTGGCAATTGTTGCGGCGTGGAGTGATGCGCTGATATACCGGCGATCTACGAGCAAGGTATTACCCCGCAGGTCACTGGCACATTGGTGCCTTCGCCCCCAGACACTGCAGTTGCTGTGCTTTGAGAATAAGATCACAAACTTCACGGACTGCACCATTGCCCCCAACTTGCTTACAAACATAATGAGCTTGTTGCACAATTTCTGGAACGGAGTCCGCTGGACAAAAAGCTGTCCCCACGTGACTCAGACATTCCAAATCGCTGAGGTCGTCACCGATATAGGCGATGTTTCGCAAAGGAATGTCCCAGCGTTTTGCCAGCTCTAAAAGAAGCGGGAATTTATCTTGTACGCCCGGGTAATATTCATCAATAAGGAGCTTTCTCATTCTTGCGTCTACGGCTGGACTTTTCTCCCTGCTAATGACGCAAATTCTGATGCCATTATCGCGCAGTAATTGCATACCATGGGCATCGCGAGTATTAAATTTCTTTAGCGCTTCCCCAGCAGGTCCGTAATACATACCCCCGTCGGTCAATGTACCATCCACGTCAAGCACGAGTGCTTTAACCCGTGAAGCACTAGTTTCGATCAATGTTGATTTTTGTTTTAATAAAAGCTGCTCTACAATAATCCAGTCTGTTTCATTGTCTATTTCAATTGCGGTCTCAGCAGCCATTTCGTGGATGCCGATGCGGCCGCCTAAACGGCAGCCATCATCTTCGAGTAATTTCGCCCGGGTTAAATAAAAGGCGCCATTTTCCATGAGATAACCTTCAAAATCCTTATGCCTGGGACGTTTTGAGGGATCGTAGTTAACCGGCGCACCTGCCAAGGTCCAAAAGAAACGTTTTGATCGCACGGCAGTTACAAGGGAATCCAGGTTTTCCGCAAGAAACTTATGCTTGGCGGTGCAAAAATCTTCTGCACGTGTGAGGGGAGAAGTTGCCTGAATAAGGCATATGACATCAAAATGGAACTGCTGTTGAAACTCAAGCATAACACTCTCGGTGCTGGCGGTGTCCGTACAAGTTGCAGTGGAGCGATCCATAATCGTAACCGCCGATAGAAATTCATCACATACTCTTTTACGAATTTCCGGTAAATCGGTAGCAACGTAGATTGCATCGAAACACTTTGATGCGATGGCTTGTTCCAGACTCCAGGCAAATAACGGCCGCCCCGCCATGCTGCGTACATTCTTTCCGAGGATCGACTTGGAATTCCCACGCAAGGGCATTAAAGCTACCCAGCGCATTAATTGAAGTGAACCCCTTGTACGCGTTTTAGCTTGTTGCGCTGCGGAATTTCAATCTCGGCCATGGGTCCTTCCTTGAACGTCAATGCCTTGGATACGTTACGAACATCTCGAACTAGCTTCCGCAAACCATCTGGCTCTAGCGAGGCGGCATGGTCAGTTCCTTTCCACGTCCGGTCCAGAGTGAAGTGCCGTTCAATCCAGGAAGCACCTAAAACAAGAGCTGCAATGTCAACCGCAATGCCAAGATGATGCCCTGAAAATCCAATTTCCTTAATACGGGAGCTAAATCTTTCTTTTAATGACTGTATCTCAAGCAGACAAACTTGCGCAAAAGGAACGGGATAGCCGGATGTGCACGCGTATAAAACAATTCGATTGGCAGCATTCCATTTCTCCATTAATTGTACAATCTGCTCTTGTTCAGGACGAGTAGTCATGCCTACGGATATATGGATATCGCCATTATAGTTTCTGGCAAGATACTCCAGCATGGGTAAATTCAGATTACATGCCGAAGGTACCTTGATGAATTCGGGGTTGAGGCTGGCAATCTCTTTTGCTGAGACAAGATCCCAGACGGAGGTTGAATAGCCGATCCCTAAATCCCGGCACCACTGCTGTAACTGTCGATGCTGGTCCACGTCGAACTCAAGAAATTCGCGATGAGCGCCATAGCTTTCACCATAGCTATTTTGTGGATTTGGATGGGGCGCGTTGTATTCTTCAGGCGTAAGTAATTCCCTATTCGAGCGCTTCTGAAATTTAACGAAATCACATTTCGCAAATGTTGCGGCGGTTACTATCATTTCCCGGGCAATCTCAATATCGCCTTTGTGATTGCAGCCTATTTCGGCGATTACTTTTGGTGTCTTCATAAACCGTAGCAATTATTTAATATAATGATTTTCAAGAGTAAAACTTCCATGCAATTCAAGTACATCGTTTGCGAACACGGCACTATAGCATACAGCATCGAGAAATTTCCGAAAAGAAGAACGGAGCATTTGTTCACAAACTTCCTAGCCATTAATCCTGAACAGATGCTTTGAGTATTGTTCAACCCGGATAGTGTCAAAGCGGTTCAATAGCCGGCCGAAACGTGCGATTTTCTGCTCAATCTCAGCGATGGGAATCTCGGGAAAACGGTGGTCATGGTACGAAAGCCTGTTGGGGCCAGGGCGGCGCATGTTCAAGTTCGTGACCGAAGCCTTCAACTGGGCGAGCGCCCAGCCCCAGGCATACGTTCCGACGGGTGTTGCGGGCGGTTGCGTTTTACCGTAGCCGCTGTCCTCCAAGATATCGACAATACGCTCGCAAGCCAAACGTCCATTTTGTGCGGCTAGATAATAATCGATGAGTGTCTTACGCTCCTCACCCCCAGCGACGCCCAATTCACCTCCCAGAATTCCAGTCAAAGTATTCTGCAATTCCTCAAAACTGAAGGACTGATAGCTTAGCTTGGTGGGCAGACCCTGAAACTCATAGTCATAATACTCATTGAATGTCGCAAGGTAAGATATGGCGGGTACCCCAAGCGCATAGGCCTCCAGTCCTGTCGTGCAACCGTTGTGCACCATTGTCTTCGCAGCCAGAAGCCAAGGGATAACATTGCCCTCATGGATGACTTTTACCCGCCGGCATTTTGCGGCGATGTCATGGTATACCCTGAAATTTTCGCTCGGATGTGGCCGGACAATGATCGTCAGTCGGGGAAAAGCCTGTTCCAGGGCCGGAATGAGCTGCTTGAAGTCCTCCAATATCGCCTGTTTATGATGCCATAATCCTTCGGCAAATTCGTGGCTCATTCCAATTCCGGCCTGGCCGCGCCGGGATTTTTTCCGTTCATCTTTCATTGGCACGAACAAACCAATATTCGGAATGAAGGGGTTTACTTCGGTAAAATTCGTGTTAATGAGAATGAAATCTCCATAAACGTTGCGCAACCTTTCGACTTCTATGTCAAAGTAGGGGCGCAGTTCGGGGCGCAATATATCGCCGCGGGGATTTCCGGTAATATGGATAGCCATGTTTGCGGGCAGTTGCGGATACTGCTGGAGTAAGTCGACATTCTCCTGACCCCAGGCAAATACATGAGATACATTCCTGATCGTCGTCGGAGACAGCCGCACGGTGAAATAGGTGTCGGGTGGCGGGTGAACCAGCGCCTCTTCTTCCCATGCGACAATCTCATGCCCAAGTAAGCGCAGAATCCTGAACATCGAATTGCTCAGGCTGCGCATGCTTTTCGCCAGATACACACCCCGTGGAAACGAGGCGGCCTCGAAATGAATGAACGCACGTGAACCAATAATAACCGGAAAGCCGCGCTCTGCCGCTACGCAGGACAGCAGGAGTTTCGCATCCAGTTCGCGAACCTGATTTTCAACGGGAATAATCAGTGTTGAAGCGGAATTTGCCATATTCTAAAAAACTCAGGCTAGCAAGTTAAAATTATCTATTATCACATTGACGCGAGTACAAGGTAAATCATTCATATGTAGACGAAACGTGCGCGGAAATGTCAGGCCGCGCTGGTTGTACCGATACCCCTCTGCCAACATATCGCGCAGGTGGCCCGGTGATTTGCTGGGGCGACCGAAGTAGATCTCAGACGGATTTATCCCCAGATCCTGATTCTGCCCGCGCTTGTACCTCAAGCAACGCCACGTAGCGAGGTAATACGTCTGCCTTTCCGGCATGCAGCATCTCACTGATAAATCGCTGCCGGTGTTCCTCCACATAAAAAGAATCGCAGCCGTTGGAAAGAAACTCGT
>JBDTKY010000015.1:0-6594 GCA_039935055.1 Nitrosospira sp. | reverse complement strand
AATATATAGACGGATAGAGAGCGATCAATGAAACGAGTGGGGTTTATAGGCTGGCGCGGTATGGTGGGCTCGGTACTCATGCAGCGAATGCGGGAAGAAAATGATTTCGCATTGGTTGAGCCGGTATTTTTTACCACTTCCCAGAAAGGAGGTAAAGGTCCGGATATCGGCCGGGAAACATCGCCGCTCAAAGACGCGTATAACATAGACGAACTCAAGGCGATGGATATTCTCATTTCCTGCCAGGGAGGTGATTATACCAGCGCAGTTTTCGGCAAGCTGCGCCAGGCTGGCTGGCAGGGCTACTGGATCGATGCAGCCTCGACATTGCGCATGGGGCAGGACGCCGTCATTATACTTGATCCGGTCAATCTGCCGGTAATCAAGCAGGCACTGCACGACGATGTAAAGAATTATATCGGCGGTAACTGCACCGTAAGCTTGATGCTGATGGCGATGGGCGGCTTGTTCGAAGAAGATATGGTGGAATGGATGAGCGCCATGACCTATCAGGCGGCCTCCGGCGCTGGCGCGCAGAATATGCGGGAATTATTGCTGCAAATGGGCGAAGCTCATCGTGTAGCAAAAGATTTATTGGACGATCCGGCTTCCGGCATACTTGATATTGACCGGGAAGTGGCGGGGACCCTGCGCAACGGGAATTTTCCAACCGAGAATTTTGGCGTACCGCTGGCGGGCAGCCTCATTCCCTGGATAGATAGAGATCTTGGCAACGGGCAGACGCGTGAGGAATGGAAAGGACAGTCTGAGACGAACAAAATCCTGGGGCGCAGCGATCATGTGGTGCCGGTTGATGGTATCTGTGTTCGAGTCGGCGCAATGCGTTGTCATAGCCAAGCGCTGACCATCAAATTGAAAAAGGACGTTCCGCTGGACGAGATCGAGGATATTCTTGCCGCTTCCAACAGCTGGGTGCGGGTTGTTCCCAATGAGCGCGAGAGTACAATGAAAGAATTGACTCCAGCGGCAGTCACCGGGACGTTGACCGTACCAGTAGGCCGGCTGCGAAAGCTTGCGATGGGAGAAGAGTATCTTTCAGCATTCACAGTGGGTGATCAATTGTTGTGGGGTGCGGCGGAACCATTGCGCAGGATGCTGAGAATAATGGTAGAAGTTTGACCCGCTACGCTGTAAAGAAGAACTTGAATATTCACGGAAATTCTGAGGAGGAGGGGGTATGTATATCCGCCTGCTAAGCGCTTTCCTGGTTGTTTCGTTTCATCGCAGGACTTCTCAAGAGTGTGCGGTTGTGTGCAAGACTGCATCCACGGCATATTTACTTTTAATCATGCTTTTATGTCCGGTTGCAGGCCACGCAGCGGGTTTGGGCAGGCTGGCGGTGAATTCTGCTCTGGGGCAGCCGTTTAAAGCAGAAATCGATCTGGTTGCGGTAAAAAAAGAAGAGATGCCTTCTTTAACGGTACGTCTCGCGCCACAGGAAATTTTTCGTCAGGCGAATGTCGATTATGTGCCTCTTCTTTCTACGTTTAAAGCGAGTATTGAAAATCGTCCGGACGGACAACTCTACGTCAAGATTATCTCTCCGCAACCCGTCGCCGACCCGCTTCTGAACATGCTGATTGAATTGAATTGGTCCTCTGGACGATTGTTGCGCGAATACACCGTGGTGCTTGCACCGCCAGAGATTGATGCAGATCCGGCCGTAGCGCCATCAATTCAAACTATGCCCCCTGTTTCCATTAAAACTGAATCGGCTACGGCCGAGAAACTGGGTTTGAGAATCAAGAACCCGGCCAGTGGGAAAAAACCCCTTGAGGTACCAGAATCAGCCTCGGTTAGCAAAGCTCATACTGTCTATGGGCCGGTGAAGCGAGGCGATACGTTAGGCGGAATAGTGCGAAATATTACTCCACCCGCCGGAGTGAGTTTTAATCAGATGCTGGTCGCCCTTCACCGCGCAAACCGGGATGCGTTCTTCGGCAATAATATGCATCGACTTAAAACAGGGCCCATTTTACGGGTGCCGGATGGTAGTGAAATCGGCATGATAACCCGAGCCGAAGCCGACAAAGAAGTGAAGATGCAGACAGTGGATTGGAACCGGCACAGGCTAGCCGACGTGGTGGGCTCGATTCCGGCGGCTGAAGAGTTAAAACAAACGGTTGCCGGAAAGATCGAGCCAACTGCCGGGGCAGATAGTGCTGAAGCTCAAGAGTCGCGTGACGGGTTTCTGAAGCTTTCTCAGGGTAAAGAGCTATGGAACGCCGGCAATGCGGACGGGAAGGGTACCGGCAGGAAAAACCTGGACGGGAAAGATGGTGGTGGCAGGGGGGAGGCGGGGGGTGTGCAGGACCGAATTCGTGCAATGGAAGAGGATGCCATAGCAAAGAGCAGGTCGCTTAGCGAAGCCAATGAGCGTATCGCGCTGCTCGAAAAGAATATCAAGGAATTGCGGCTTCTGCTGGAATTGAAGAACCTGGCTTTGGCGGATATGCAGCAGGCGGAAGCAGCCAAGCCTGATGCCGCCACATTACCGGCCCCGCCTGCAGCGCTTTCGCCTCAGCCGGTGCTAACTCCAGAGCCCCTTTTAGCGACCCAGTCCGCGCCCCTCAGGGTCGAAGCAGGCAGCAGGGAAGAAGGAATGATAACTTCCCTGGCGACAACTGGATCTGCGACAGAAATAGCCAAACCCATGCAAGCTACTGCAAAATCCGGCCTTGAGGCGAATTCGACGCCACGGCAACCTGCCAAAAATTCCCTGATTGATGATCTAACTGCCAATATTGAATATTTCGGTGGCGCCCTTGTTCTTCTGATAGCCGGCATTGTCGGTGTATCCATGATAGGCCGGCCGAATGAAGAATCGGTGGATAATTCCAGTGTAGATATGACTTCTGTCCGGGACCTTCCTTTGCACGATAAAGCACTGCCTTTGGCCGTAACCGCGGATACGAATACTGCTACGCAAGCTGATAAAGCGGTGCAGGCTGCCGAGGCTGGAACCTATCTTCATGCAAATGGTACCCCAGTCGGGAGAATCCTCAAGGATGTCTCGGCAGGAGATCCAAGGACTCCTGAGATCGGTGCGACCCCTGATACGTCCGGCACACCGGTGAATTTGATCAACTCATCCGAACCTGTTTCATCACTATCCGTCTCTCCGGCGCCTTCCATCATGCGGTCAGCGGAACCCGGTTTGAGTGACGTTAGTTTTAATCTGGATGGCACGCAGCGCGCCAAGCTGGCGGAAGTAATGGAAAAGAATACGCATTGGCATGAAATCGTTACCAAGCTTGACTTGGCCAGGGCTTATCAGGAAATGGGTGACAGGGACGGTGCCAGGCAAGTTCTTCAGGAAGTGACCCGTGAGGGCGACGCTCAGCAGCAAGAAAGCGCAACGCTGATGCTGGCAAATCTATAGAGCTTGGTTTCCGGTTGCCCTTTAATTAAGAATTAATATCAAATCCGTTACTCATTCCCAGTGGCATTATCCCATGGGGTTAGATATGTTTGATCCCACCGCTTTCTCCGCGGAAACCCTGCTCCGCATCACAATAACCCTGACGGTGCTTATACTGTGAGGATCGCGTTGGTGCTGGAGTACGATGGCAGCTATTATTGCGGCTGGCAAAGCCAGCGATCAGGTGGCTCAGTGCAGGATGCTCTTGAAGCTGCACTATCGAAAATCGCATGTAGCGACGTTCGGGTAGTTACGGCGGGACGTACCGATGCGGGGGTTCACGCCTCGTATCAGGTGCTGCATTTCGATACTCAGGCGCAGCGGCCTATCAGCGCCTGGGTACGCGGTGTCAATGCGTTGCTACCCAACAGCATCGCGGTACTATGGGCATCGCAAACCCCGGATGATTTTCACGCTCGCTACTGTGCCAGCGAACGTTGCTATCTTTATCTGCTGTTGAATCACCCGGTGCGCCCTGGGCTCCATCACGGAAAAATAGGCTGGTTTCATCAGACTCTTGATCTTGGACGAATGCAGACTGCCGCAAAAATGTTGCTGGGTGAGCATGATTTCAGCGCCTTTCGCGCCGCCGAATGCCAGGCTAAATCCCCCGTACGCAATTTGACCAAACTGGAAATCACGCGGCAGGGCGACATCATTGCTTTTGAACTCCGTGCCAACGCGTTTTTGCATCACATGGTACGCAATATTGTGGGTTGCATGATTTATGTGGGCAAAGGCAAGCATCCCCCCGAATGGATGGAGATACTATTAAAAGGCCGTAAACGTAGCGACGCTGCCCCTACTTTCTCCGCTGCCGGGTTATACTTGGCAGGGGTTGCCTACGATGCCAAATGGAAGCTGCCCGGTTTTATTGAGCCGCCACTTGCCGCAGTGTTGCCGAGGATAAGCATGCTTGCTTGAAAGCCGATTCCCGGCAAGACAAATACGCAAGAATAGATCGGCAGCAGGCCGGCTCTTTGCAGAGTCAATGCAATACATCTTGCCTTTTAAAATAGATATGCCGGATTCTCGAAGTACGCGCCGTGCATGCTCCGCAAATGAACTGCATCGTAGGAAGTGGCGGCCTGTATAGCTTAAAACCTGCTTCCATCGAAGCTCACACGAACACAAAAACTGCTGGCATGTCTATCCGGGTAAAAATTTGTGGTGTTACGCGTGTCGAGGATGCGCTGGCAGCGGCGCATCTTGGTGCGGACGCCATTGGGTTTGTATTCTGGAGACAGAGCGCGCGTAATATCGCGCCCGCTACTGCTCGGGAGATTATCACGGCGCTGCCGCCATTCATTACAACGGTAGGCGTCTATGTTGATCCGGATCCGGAATGGGTGAAAGAAACCTCCTCCGTGGCGGGTTTGAATTTGCTGCAGTTCCATGGTGATGAGCCTCCCGAATTCTGTCTGGGATTTTCTCTGCCTTATATAAAGGCTGTGCGAGTCAGGCCGGAGTTAGATTTGCTACAATACGCAACCCGTTATGCCGGGGCCAGGGGATTGTTGTTGGATACCTATGTTGAAGACGTGCCGGGCGGTACCGGACATGTATTTGACTGGAGTTTGATTCCGCAAAACTTGCCGCTGCCGTTGATTCTTTCAGGGGGGCTGCACGCAGGCAATGTTACGATGGCGATCGATCAGGCACGGCCTTGGGCGGTAGATGTGTCAAGCGGTGTGGAAGCCAGTAAGGGTATCAAGGATGCGGAGAAAATCGCCGCTTTCATGCGAGGAGTTCGAACCAGTGAAAGTTTATGATCTTCCTGACAGGCACGGCCATTTTGGTCCATATGGCGGCATGTTTGTCGCTGAGACGCTGATCGCGGCGCTGGACGAATTACGTGTTCAGTATGAGCATTATCGGGATGATACCGATTTTCAGGCGGAATTTGCCTATGAACTGAAGCATTATGTAGGGCGGCCCAGCCCCATCTATCATGCTAAAAGATGGTCCGGACAGCTGGGGGGTGCGCAGATTCTGTTGAAGCGCGAAGATCTGAATCATACCGGCGCGCACAAAATAAATAACGCTGTGGGACAGGCGCTCCTGGCCAGGCGAATGGGCAAATCGCGCGTGATCGCCGAGACCGGCGCGGGCCAGCATGGCGTCGCCAGCGCCACGGTGGCCGCGCGCTATGGCATGGAATGTGTGGTCTACATGGGTTCCGTAGATGTGGAGCGACAGGCTGCCAATGTTTACCGGATGAAGCTTCTGGGCGCAACCGTGGTGCCGGTCGAATCCGGCTCGCGAACGTTGAAAGATGCGCTTAATGAAGCCATGCGCGACTGGGTTACCAATGTCGAAGATACGTTTTACATCATTGGCACGGTCGCGGGACCGCATCCCTATCCAATGATGGTGCGTGATTTTCAGGCAATTATTGGAAGGGAAGCCATTGCGCAGATGCAGGAAGAATACGGGCGCCAGCCAGATGTGCTAATTGCGTGCGTGGGCGGCGGATCCAACGCGATCGGCCTGTTTTATCCCTACCTGGACAGTAATGTCCGTATGATCGGCGTGGAAGCGGCTGGGCGCGGAATTGAAAGCGGCCAGCATGCCGCTACGCTGACGCAGGGACGGCCCGGGGTATTACATGGTAATCGCACTTATTTGATACAGGATGAGAACGGGCAGATCATCGAAACCCACTCCATTTCGGCGGGCCTTGACTATCCTGGCGTGGGTCCGGAGCATGCATGGCTCAAGGACAGCAAGCGTGCTGAATACTTTGGCATCACCGACGAGGAAGCGCTGGCGGCATTTCATGACCTGTGCCATTACGAGGGCATCATACCGGCGCTGGAATCCAGCCATGCCCTGGCTTATGCCGCCCAGCTCGCGCCCACGCTCAGCCGGGATAAACTACTGTTGGTGAATCTCTCCGGACGCGGGGACAAGGATATGGCCACCGTGGCGCAGGCCTTCAATATTACTTTCTAACTGAACCCCGCTATTCATGTCTCGCATTACAATCGTATTCGACAAGCTGCGCCAGCAAAACAGAAAAGCCCTGATTCCTTTCATCACGGCCGGCGATCCCGAACCTGCGGTGATGGTGCCGTTGATGCATGAGCTGGTGAAGGCCGGTGCGGATATCATCGAACTGGGGGTTCCGTTTTCCGACCCCATGGCCGATG
>JBDTKY010000014.1:0-23105 GCA_039935055.1 Nitrosospira sp. | reverse complement strand
GCACGCAGCGAAAAACGTTTCCGCAATCTGATGGTGCTCCTGGTCGTGCTGCCATTCGCCAGCAATTTCCTCATCCGCATTTATGCCTGGATGATTATTCTTGGCCCGGAATCGGGGCTTAGCCATTTTATCAATGCTATCCTGGGCGCATTCGGTATCGCTCCGGTCACATTGTTATTTTCGCCATTCGCGGTGTTGGTAGGCATGGTTTATGTGCACCTGCCGTTCATGGTGCTACCTCTTTATACCAATCTGGAAAAACATGATTCGTCACTTCTGGATGCGGCGCAGGACTTGGGCGCCACCGCCTGGCAGCGCTTCTGGCGCATCACCTGGCCGCTATCTCTGCCAGGTGTGTTTTCCGGTTCCGCGCTGGTTTTTATCCCGGTACTCGGCATGTTTGCGGTGCCCGATATACTCGGCGGTACGGGCGATATTCTCATTGGCAATCTGATTAAGGATCAATTCCTGGGCACGCGCGACTGGCCTTTTGGTTCAGCACTGTCGATCATGCTAACGCTGGCAGTGCTGTCCGTAGCGGGGCTGGCTACGTGGTTCGCACGCTCTGCATTGAGCAGCACGCATAAAACATGAAACGTGGCAATATCTGGCTATGGTCCGCGGCGGCGCTGGTTTACGCCTTTTTATATATTCCGCTCGTGATTGTAGTGGTGTATTCGTTCAACGATTCCAAACTGAATGCTGGATGGGTTGGTTTTACGTTGTCCTGGTACAAAGCGCTGTTCAACAACACGGAAATGCTCACCGCCGCGCGCAATTCCCTCATTATCGCGCTCAGCGCGAGTTTCGGCGCCACGGTTCTCGGTACCATGGCCGGTCTGGCAATACACCGGTACAAACTTAAGGTATTACCCATATTGGTATTTACGCCGGTGGCAATGCCCGAAATTCTGCTGGGTGTATCATTGCTGCTGTTCTTTCTGCAAGTGCTGAATTTGACGCTGGGCATGGTCTCCATCATCATCGCACACACCACGTTTTGTATCGGCTTCGTCGCCATCATCGTGCGGGCGCGGCTTCAGGGCATGGATGAGAGCATCTTTGAAGCGGCACGCGACCTGGGCGCGTCACCGTGGCAGACTTTCCGCCTTGTTACGCTGCCACTTATCATGCCGGCGCTAGTCGCAGGCGCATTGATGTCGTTTACTTTATCCATTGATGACTTCGTCATTACTTTCTTCACCAAAGGCGTAGGCGAACCGATTCTGCCCATCCAGATCTACACCATGATAAAGGTCGCGGTGACGCCGGAAGTAAATGCCATCTCCACATTGTTGATGCTGCTCACGCTGATCATGATCATTATCGCCGCCAGACTCGAAGCAAGCGCCGCATCAGGTGGAGCTGGAATGCCGCGTCAAGAAACGAGTTAATGAAGCCGTCGCGTTTCTCCGGAATAGCGCTGGTATCGCTCATAGTCATACTTGCGTGGCCGGTCTCGTTCACCGCGGGTTGCGCCAGGCAGGATGAGAAAGCGCTTTCCCCTGCTATTGAGGGAAATGTTCTGCATCTATTCAACTGGAATAATTACATCGCGCCGGAAACGGTTAAACATTTCGAGAAATTCTGCAATTGCAAACTCTCGCAGGATTATTATTCCGACAATGAGGAAATGCTGGCGAAATTGGCGGCTGGCGCGACCGGTTATGATCTTATCGTTCCTACCGGCAATGCGATAGACACGCTTATCCGCCAGGGTGCGCTGATGCCGCTGGATAAGTTGCTGCTGCCTAATCTCGGAAACATCAATCCTGCGTATCTTGATACCCCATTCGATCTCGGCAATAGGTATTCCGTCCCTTATGCCTATACGCTGACCCTGCTTGGCTTCAATCAGGAGAAAATAAAAGAGCTGGACCTGCCTACCGACACTTGGGCGATTATTTTTGAACCAGAATATCTGAAAAAAATCAAAGGGCGCGTGACTGTGCTGGATAGCCAGCGAGAGTTGATGGCCGCGGCGCTCAGATACCTTGGCTATTCGGTTAACGACGCTGACGAAGAACACTGGAAGCAGGCCAAGGATCTGATCGTGCGCGCCAAGCCTTATTGGGCGGCTTTCAGCAATACCAGCTACATCAAGGAACTGGCAATAGGCAATCTGTGGGTGGCGCACGGATATTCGAATGACATGTTTCGGGCGGCGCTGGATGCCAAGAATACCGGCCGCAAATTCACGATTGGCTACTCGGCACCGAAGGAAGGAACAGTTCTGTCACTTGATAGCATGGTTCTGCATAAAAGTGGAGGTCGTCCTGATCTCGCCCTTCAATTCATTAATTTCATGCTGGATGGAAAAAACTCTGCCGAACTTACCAACCTCATCGGCTCCGGCAATCCCAATTTAGCTGCACTGCAATATATCCGGCCAGAGATCGCCGAAAATAAGGCAATATTTCCGGATGCCGAATTGCTCACAAGGCTGGAAATGCTGCGAGACCTGGACCGCAAGCAACGGCGGCTGCTAAGCCGTCTGTGGATCGAAATAAAATTGAGATAGCGGGTCCAGGAATATCAGCAGAGCTATCGTGGCAGATGCGATCATTCTTCGATAAATATGTTGAACCTAAATCCGGCAGTTGACCGCTCATTTCTTAGATTAACAGCATGATCTACAAAGATTTTCTTCATTACTTTACCTTCACCTTTTGGGTGGGTCCGCTACGGGACGGATTGCACGGATTTTACGGCACAGGGCGCGTTGTAACGCCTTGCCCTGCACCCCAAAACCACACACTCCGTCCCGTCCAACTGCCTGATTTTAGGTTGAATGCGTCATCTCTACGCTTGATTCCAGCACAGTCGCACCTGGTGCGATACACCTGACCGCCATGGAAATACTCGTCCTTTCCGGTATAATCTTACCCATTTATTTCATTAGACACTCTTATGAGCTACTACCAACGGCATGTTTTTTTCTGCGTCAACCAGCGAGAAGCGGGAGCAGTGTGCTGTAACAATCATGGTGCCCAAGCCATACGCGATTACGCCAAGGAGCGTATCAAGGCGCTGAGACTCGACAGCAAGAGCAAGAGAATACGGATCAACAATGCGGGATGCCTTGACCGTTGTAATGAAGGTCCGGTTATTGTGGTTTATCCGGAAGATATCTGGTACACGTATGTGGATAAAGAAGACATTGACGAGATCATTGAAGAGCACCTCAAAAATGGACGCGTGGTCGAACGGTTGAGAATTTAAGGAAATCATAGGACTGGATACTATTGAATTCACGTATTCCCCAAAAATATTTTATTGATGGCCCGACAGGAAAGCTGGAAACAGTTCTGGCCCAACCGGACCTCGACCGTCCTCGCGGTATTGCGATAGTTGCGCATCCTCATCCGTTGTATGGCGGAACCATGAATAACAAAGTGGTATACACGCTCGTTAAAGCATTCCTTGAGTTAGGATACATTACGGTCAAATTCAATTTTCGTGGTGTGGAACAAAGCGAAGGTAATCGTTATTCGGGGAACGACAATGGGGTGGGCGAAATTGAGGATGTGCTTGCGGTGGCTGAAACTACCGGAAAGCAGTTTACTTCTTTCTTCAGTGGCCCTCCGCCATTGGTACTTGCCGGATTTTCCTTCGGTGGAGCAATCCAGGGGTATGCCGCGCAACGGCTCAGGCCAGAAAAACTAATCATGGTGGCGCCACCGGTAGAGCGATTGAATGTTCCTCCTCTCGCCCATCCGGGCACTAAACACGATGACGAACCCATCACGGATATCCTCATCATTCAGGGTGACCAGGACGACGTGGTTCCTCTCAAGACTGTGCTGGACTGGGCTGCTCCGCAGGAATTGCCGGTGGTTGTGATTCCTGGCGCCGAACACTTCTTTCACGGCCGGCTGCATATTCTCAAACGCGTCGTTCTCGATTCATGCAGGCCCAGAGCGTTTGTGCTGCAAGCTTGAAACATGGGCGCAAGGCTCTGGCAGAACGCCCTGAAAAACAAACGAATGGCATCCCTCCTATATGCTCCTGAAATTAACCGGCAGCAGATTGCTCGATTAACAGAAACCCATCTTGCAATCACATCTGCCGGGTTAAAAATTTTTTAGTTGCTATATGCAACTGAGCTGCATTGATCGGAAATCATCAAAAAATCCCATTTTCTTTGACATATCCGGGATCTTTTTATCCGGATCGACAAATTTGTCTTCATCCCGGAAATCGCGATTGTCGTAGATGATGAGATTAGCCTTGGGACCCGTCTCAAGGCTGCGAACTTTATTCTCCCAATTGTTACCGAAGGGACCAATCATTTGCGGCAAATTGATCGGGCCCACCAGCAACAGGCTGTCACCTTGATAGTTTTTCTTGTCGTACAACTTCACCCAGCATCCCTTGTCCTTCGCCAGATCGTTCGAAACCTGTATCGGAACCATTACAATTACCGGTACCTCGACGATCGTTTCCCCGTCTTTTTTCCCTGAAAGTGACGATGGTCTATTTTTCTCAGTGGACGTGGATTTGTCGGCCGCTTTTGCCTTATCAGCCGGCTGCTGCGCATAAACGCCACCTATCGTGGCGGTGGTCCCCAACACCATGGCGGCAGCAACCAATAGGGTACGGGAGTTCTTTATAAAAATATTCATTCTGTGCTCCTAAGAGAAAATTGTTAAAAAGGCTGCCGCGTATACAGATCTCATCCCGCGACAGGCCCGGCTGCAGCAACCCATGATACAAATCCACAACCGGGTTACCGCGCTTTGTTATATTAATTTCACCTTCCGAGGCATTCCGTACGCTGGCAGACATAGTGCTATCCCTCTTATGTCCGGGTGAATCGTGGTTGGAGTTTTTGCATAAGACCACATCGTTTGATTTATGAGAACTGCCTGACGCAATTTCCGTGAAAATTCACGGATGCGTAAGTGGGTTTCAGAAGAGCGGGTTGATCTGTTTCAAAAAAAAAGTTTACACTACCCCCCAAATTTTCTTCTCACGTTTCTTCCAGCTGTGGAGCCCGGAAATTCTCATGCAACGCCTGCTCATCCTGCTCGGTTTAGTCCTGCTGCTGGCAGGCCTTGCTTGGCCCTGGTTGTCTAAATTGCCCTTCGGGCGGCTGCCGGGGGACATCACCATCGAACGGGAAAATTTCAGTTTCTACTTTCCAATAACAACAGGCCTGCTGGTGTCGTTATTCCTGTCATTGCTGTTGTGGTGGTGGTCACGAAAGTAATCCAAAAGCAGATTGAGGATTTAAAATGAGTGCGGATCTTTTTTGAAAGGGATAAATGTGGATTTATATGAATCTATGCTGTTTTGGTTTGTCAAGGAATTTGTGAAGGCTATTCTGGGTCTCGGATTTATCCTAGCGGTCATCGTATTCCTGCGGTGGATTAGTAGTGATGAATGAAGCGCTGATCTACTCTCGTTGCCAGAGCACCAGCTAACTTGAATTTTCAGATCTCTTTTTATTTTCTTTTGGCTGCTTATCCTTTATCACTCTTTTCACGGAAGCTTGCTTGGGCAAGGGTTGAGCCTTGTCAACAAGGGGTTTTAATATTGGCAAGAGATGCTTCATGACTTGCGTAGAGAGCGCTGAGGTAAATTTATAATTCGCCGCATCCGCGCCTGGTACAAATGCAGTCATCGTTCCAAAAAATCGGTCCCCAATGAAGAATACAAACGTGGCGGAACGATTTACTGCACGGGATTCCTTGATGACACCCGGCGAAGAGAAAGTGATATAACGATGATCGCCTGTTCCTGTCTTTCCCCCGATCAAAATTTCAGTTCCATTCTCTTCCACAATAGCGCGGGCGAGTCGCGAACCTGTCCCTGTCTCCACTACATCGGTTAGAACACCACGTACTGCTGCGGCCAGTTCCTGAGAAAACATCTTCTCGCCTTTGAAAGGATTTCGTTCGACAATGGTTTCAAAGGGGGTGTCAGCTGCGAAGCGTATGCGTTCGATAAGCACGATAGGCACACGGACTCCATCGTTGAGAATGATGCCCATCAGTTCAGCAAGTGCGGCAGGATGGTCGGCCGAGCTCCCAATGGCCGTGGCGAGTGATGGAACCAGGGAATCAAAAGGGTATCCGAGGCGTTTCCAGTTGCGGTGAATCTCCAGGAATGCTTCGAGCTCCAGAAGACCGCGGATTCGGACATCCTGGGAATTCTTGTGTATGGTCTTGAACAGCCATTGATAGACAGCAGTCCTCTCATCTCCGCTGGCTTCGATTACATCCCTGTATTGCGCATTTGGGTGGGCTATCAAGTAGCGTGCCAGCCAAAGCTCCAGAGGATGAACAGTTACGATATAGCCTTGGTCGGCAAGCGAATATTTGCCGGGTGCATAGTTATCATACAAGTCGTGTAGGGATGGCGACGCTGGACCTTTAAATCCTGACCGATACGGCACCATGAATTTCTCGAATTCCGGGAATGTGGCGGCGGGGTAAATATAGCGGTAAGCCGCCGCAAGACGGCGCGGCGTATGCCGGAAACTGGCAAAGAATACCTCGCCAATCCCACCCGGTGTTGTTGTTTTACCCCTGTATTTCAGATAAAAACGGTTGATGAATTCCCTGCCTTCCCTGTCCGCGAATCGCCTGAGATATCCTTCGCGATCCGGACTTCCGGCGTCCTTGAGTATCCTTGCGGATGAACCCACAATCTGAAACATGTAGTAGCGTACGATATCCCGCATCATGCGGATATATACGAGATTGACCGAATTTAGTGTTGCTTCACGCACACTTAGAATCTTGCGGTCGTCCTCACGCTTGAAATTGTGAAAAACATGCGCGCCACCACCGGTAAAGAAATGTTCGTCAGGATTGGCGGAATACTTGCGCTCCAGTGCCGCATTCAACATAGTCGCCAGACTTTTGTCCAAACTTTGCAGAAGATAGCCAATCGCCCAGCGGCTAAGGTTGTCGCTGGGATCGGTCTCTTGTTTGCGTAAAAGTTTCGGTTCCAGTGCTGCATATTTTTTATGCAGTGCTTCGACAATTTCAAGATAGGTAACCAGCGTTCTCAGCTTTGCAGTGGAACCCAAATCAAGCTTGGTGCCCTTGTTGATATCCAGGGGCTGCTCGAAATTGTCGGCTTGAATCCGGAACTTGGCGCCCTCCGGCGTCAGCTCGGAAAGTGTGAAGCTATAGATAACCTTGCCCGGATCCTCCGGCCCCAGTAGACGAGGCCCATGGAGCCCCGCAGCATTTGCATATTCCGGATCCTTGAGCTGGCGCAACATATCGGTGGTTTGTCTTTGTAGTTCTCCGTCGAGGGTGCTTTGTACCGATAAATCCAGCCGGTCCAGATCATACATGCGCTGCAATCCAAGCAGGGAAGCAAGACGCATGCGCACGGCATTAACAGCCTTTTGGGCGGTAAAATTCCTAATTTCCTCCGGCGCGGCAGTACCACGAAAATGTAATGGTATTTTCAGCGCGGCCTCTCCGAGGCTTGGCGGAATCACGCCAGCCTGAGCTAATACCCGCAGGTGACTGTTAGTGAGTTCTTCGAGCGCCTCACGTCCGGCAAGCAGGTAATAGGAAGGCCTGCGCTGAGCGATCATCAAGCTTAGCACATGCTTGTAAAGGCGTGCCGCCTCGACAAGAGCATCGCCTTCCACGAAGCGCGAATTCAGGATGTGATTGGTTTCATCAAAATCCAGACCGTACCATGCCCATAGACCATCCCCCAATCCGTTCGCTTCTCCGAAACCCGCGGCAGCGGAGAGCGGGACGGTATTTAGATAATCCACGACAATATGCTTTCGGGCAGGCAACGTCTCTTCCCCATCCAGGTAAGCGCGCACAGAAGCGGATGCGACCTGTTGAAGTTTGTCTCTCGGCGTAATTGTCATTCCGTTGGGAGAATGGCGGTATTTTTCTATCTGCGTTGCAAGCGTGCTCCCCCCTACTACATCGTGTTCCGCGCGGAAGAATTGAATAATTTTGTCCAGCACTGCCCTGCCTAGCCGGTCCCATTCGATAGCCGGATTTTTTTTCGGGTGGGTGGAATCCAGCAACTCACGATTTTCGATAAATAGCAGGCTGTCCGTCACCAGTGATGGAACCGATTCAAAGTTTTCATAAACGCGGGACGGAAACATAGCACGATACAATGGCTGACCCCCATCACCAGTAATTTCCAGGCCGGCCTGCGATTTCTCGTGGTAGGGAACGAACAAACCCTCCGCAACAAGCTCTTTCATGCGTGTGGAAACTCGTGCCTGTGCCTGCACATGAAAATCGTGCATGACCAAATTATGAAGCAGCTCCGGCAACCGGCTATAGCCCAGGCGCATATCGTAGGGCCCCGCTTGAGGAAAATATGGGTCACCATTCGGTCCGCTTTTTACCTCCCAGTTCAGGTGATTAGCGAGTTGCGCCAGCTCACGCGCCTGATACGCAGAAGTTTCGGTTTCCCGGTAAATAAGGAAGACCGCAATAGTCAGCGCGGCGAGAAACAGGATCAGAACAGCAAGGGCAAAAAACTTGAGTGCACGCCTCACGATGGAGTTATCAAAGTAATTTGATTTCTAAAGATTATTGAAGATCCGTGATGAGATGGATCGGTTTCAGCTAAATGCATAATGCATTTATGTGAGACACAGCAGCAAATTCCTGTCGATACGGCTGATTTCCTCGTTCGATATGGAAAGAAAATATTGTTTGATTACCTGTACATATGACCCTTCATTACCTTCTGCATCACCTCAAAAACGAGATATAATGGTCGCCCTGCCGGCAGCAAGGAAGGTTTATATATCCTGCTCTTATGAAGCCGCATGAAACCGCACATTTCCGGCAAACCAGCCCTCAACCGGAATCCGGCTTATCACTGCACCATCACAGCCGGCATGGCAGGTGCCACGTCCACAAAAATCGATTTCGCGCCGATCACATCATCTAAAAACAGAAATTTCCCCTTGAAGACATCAGGATAATTAATACTGTATGCATATAACTACGAAAAAATACGATGAGATTACCCATGAAAACGCCTCTGAGTTGGAGTTGGTTCGGCTGCAGTCAGAATTGCACCTGACGGACGATGTATGGCTCGATTTACAATCAGGCAATCCTGACGCGAGCCGCGACGGCGATACCGAATGTCATATTTGGGCCATTGAGTCAAATACCACCGGCAAAGCCGGTGGCTTGAGATGGTGAGCGCCTCAAAGGCGCCCATAAACCCATGAGCCGCCCTGGGCGGCTTACCCCATGACGAGCTTCATTTGGTCGTACCGCTCGTACTCTTCTTCCTGGTTGCGGATGTAGGCTCAAACAATATTCTCGTCTAGTCCAACCGTCGAGACAAAATATCCGCGAGCCCAAAAGTGCTCTCCCGTGAATTTTTCAATCCCACCTCGTATGGCTCAGGCTCTGATATTCTTTGATCGTGAATCTCCTTTCTCCTGGTAGAGATCAGAAATTCACACCGACCGTCGTAAAGGTCAAACCCCGGTGAGTCCCCCGGCACAGCCGGGGGCTTACCTCTATGAGTTACGCTGAGCATCAATGATGGCCAGGCGATGCAAGGCTGGGAGCAGCAATTAATGGAGGATTCGGCTGACATGCTTTGCGGATTCGGCTCGGAATTCCTCGAAGTGGGTCTGGGGCTTGGTTTGTCAGCGCTCAGAATCGCTAACCATTCCAATACCCGGAGGCATACCGTCGTCGAGATCTATCAAACGGTAATCGACCTGTTCAAGAGAAAATATCCTGTGCTCCCACCTGGCCTGAATATTTTGAATACCGACTTCTTCAAATTGGTGCATACCCTTCCCGAGTCGAGCCTTGACGGTATTTTCTTCGATCCCGCTTTACCGGAATCGATGTGGGATGACGGACCGTTTTGGGATGAAGTTATGCCCGCGATCATACGAACGCTTCGGCCAGGAGGCGCATTCATACCCTTCTTTTCCACCATTCCTGTCTTGCGTTGGCAGTACTTGCCGTTCTTTTCGCGAATCATCATAGAACGCCGTCCCTTCACTGCCTACGATACTACGAGTTATACCTCCCGCACTTCTGGGGATGCTTATATTCAATGCTTTGTGAAGATCAAGTGAAATGGTTTTCTGCGAAAAAGCGTGAGCACGGCTCATGAGCCAATCGAAGTTTGTGGATGCACAGCGGGTTCTGGTGGCTTGTGGAACTCATCGCTGTCTTTACGCTTATCATCATGCCAAATTTCTGAAAATATGGCGTAATGGAGAATCAAGACCGTTCTTGCTTTATCCCGTGCCCCTCCATTCCTGCGTTTAAGATCTTTTTGCTTTAATCAATGATGCCCCCCTGCCCCCGCGCCGCCCTTGAGCGTATAGCGTGTACCGCAGTAGGGGCACAATGCCTCACCTGTATTTTCTATCGGCAGAAATACGCGGGGATGCGAGTTCCATAAGAGCATTGATGGCATTGGACAATGCAGCGGCAAGTCATCGGTGGTAATTTCGATTTGGCGTTGTGTGTTATCGGTAGCATGATTCTGCATCTGCCATTTCCTCAGTTTTTTATTGGATATTTATTAGATGTGAGTAAGCCAGCCAGCATGATCCCTGGTCTTGCCGTTGACGCAGTCGAAAAACATGGCTTGCAACCGGGTGGTGATCGGACCCCGTTTGCCGCTGCCGATACTGCGATTATCAAGTTCGCGAATCGGCGTGACTTCCGCTGCAGTGCCGGTAAAAAATGCCTCGTCGGCACAATAGACTTCGTCGCGAGTGATACGTTTCTCGATCACGGGGATCCCGATTTCCGCGGCGAGCTCTATGATCGAAGCACGGGTGATGCCTTCCAGACAGGAGGTCATATCTGGCGTATAGAGCTTGCCGTGCTTGATGATGAATATGTTTTCGCCCGATCCTTCCGCCACATAGCCGTCCACATCCAGCAGCAAGGCCTCATCATAGCCGTCATGGGCGACTTCCTGATGGGCCAGGATTGAATTGGCATAAGTCGCCACCGATTTGGCGCGACACATATTGATGTTCACATGATGACGGGTGAAAGACGATGTCTTGACGCGGATGCCTTTTTCCAGGCCGTCCGCACCCAGATATGCACCCCACGGCCATGCGGCAATAGCCACATGCACTGACAGTGTCTTGGCCGAGATGCCCATGGCCTCTGAGCCGTAAAAAGCAATCGGACGGATATAGCATGATTCCAGATTATTCTGCTTTACCATATCGCGTTGAGCTTGCATCAGCGTATCTTTGTCATAAGGTATTTTCATCATGAAAATATGCGCTGAACTGAATAACCGGTCAGTGTGTTCCCGCAGACGAAAAATTGCAGGACCCTGAGATGTCTGATAGGCACGCACACCCTCGAACACCCCCAAGCCATAGTGCAAAGTATGGGTAAGTACATGTGTGGTAGCATCGCGCCACGGAATTATTTTTCCATCGCTCCAGATAACGCCGTCGCGGTCAGCCATTGACATTCAGGGACTCCTGGAGAGAATTCAGATGCGAGTATTCTAACGCATTTCACATGGAAAAATAAAAACACCAGGCAGGCGCTGGCGTTACCAGGCAGGGAATTGATAAAAATACGCTATGTACCGAATACCTCTTCCCATAATCGCAATACCGCCGAGGGATTATCGCTCAAGTAATCCACCTCGATGCGCGCAAATTTTTGTGATTTGCTGTCCGCTGACGGCATACCCGTCAAACCTGAATCTCCACTCAGTCGCAACCGGTGCTGCACCCGCCGGAATTCCCTATAAGCGCCAAGCGCTCTTTCCGCCGTTTCCGCATGAATAAGCCCCAGTTCCCCGGCAAGTTTGAGCAGTGCAATATTACCAATATTATTCGTCAGTTCAGGATAGGCGCAAGCATGACCGAGTATGAGGAATTGCACGATGAATTCAACATCAATGATGCCGCCCCGGTCATGCTTGATGTCGAACAATCCAGTTGAATTAGGATGGGCATCCAGCATTTTTTGCCGCATGGTCAAAACCTCGTATTTAAGAGCCGTCAAGTCGCGCCGCTGGCAAAGGACTGCCTTGCGTGTATGCTCGAAAACCTCTTTCACACGAAAATCCCCTGCCACGAATCGTGCCCGCGTTAATGCCTGATGCTCCCATACCCAAGCCTGATTTCGCTGGTATTGATCGAAAGCGTCGACAGAACTCACCAGCAAACCGCTGGTGCCGTTGGGGCGTAAACGTAAATCGGTTTCATACAGCAACCCGGCCGAAGTGTAGCTGGTAAGCCAGGAGTTGATGCGTTGACTCAATCTGGCATATATTTCCGGCGCATCCGGATGGGTATCGTCATAAAGGAAAATGATATCGAGATCAGATGCGTAACCCAGCTCCTTCCCACCCAGCTTGCCATAGCCGATGATGCCAAAAACGGGTTCATCCCGATGTTTCTTTCTCAATCCTGACCACGCAAGGCGCAAGACCGTGTCAAGTATCAGATCGGCCAGATCGGTCAAGTGATCACTCAAAGTTTCCAGCGACAGCAATTTTTCCACATCCCTGGCCAGCAGCTCGAATACCTGGGTATGGTGAAAATGCCGCAGCACATCCATTTGTTGCTCGATATCATCATGCCCGTGGCCGCCTGCGTCGTTTAGCTGCTGAGTTA
Source organism: Nitrosospira sp. (assembly GCA_039935055.1). Classification (GTDB taxonomy): domain Bacteria; phylum Pseudomonadota; class Gammaproteobacteria; order Burkholderiales; family Nitrosomonadaceae; genus Nitrosospira. Next base: position 10,504 of record JBDTKY010000014.1, on the reverse strand, counting down.
ACCTCGCTCTGGAGCGAGCCCAATCGGGCGCACCTTGAAATTCGGCGGGATTTAGCAGCTCGTCCAACAAAATGGGGTGCCGGTTCAGATATTCGCTGGCCCATTGACTCGCGCTGACAAGCTTGGCCACGCGCCCCAGGGCTTGCGGATATTCCCCTAATAACGCGAGATAGGCTGCACGTCGGCTTATGCCCTCAAGAAATTGCAGCAAGCGTTCCAGGGTGATATCCGCGGAAGGGAGCTTGGCAGCCACCTCGATCAGGGCGGGAACAAGTGCATCGACTCGCTGTTTGCTGGATTGAGGCAGCTGCCGGTACCGTACGCTCACGCGAAATTCTTGCAAACGTCCAAGAAGTTTTTCCGGCCGGGAAAAACCCATCGTGGCCAATTGTGCGGCGGCCGCTTCCGCTTCAACTCCATCCTCAGCTTGCCCTTGCCATGACCACGCAAGTATGTCGCGCGTATGGGATTTTCGCTGGGTAGCAAATATCTCCTCAAAATGGCGAGTCACATTGCGGCGATGGCTGTCCAGTTGCTGCAAGAAATCCTCATAGCCGGAAAAACCCATGGCGATCGCTATGAGTACTCGATCCGAAGGATTTCCCGGCAACGTCTGGGTTTGCTGATCGTCGAGATACTGCAAGCGATGCTCAAGATTGCGCAGAAAATGATACGCATCTGAAAGTTCCATGACTGTTTTATCCGATAATTGCCGTTTTTCCCGCAAACGCTGCAATACGGCGAGGGTGGGACGGACACGCAAGTCAGCGTCACGTCCCCCGCGGATCAGTTGAAATACCTGGGCGATGAATTCGATCTCGCGGATGCCGCCTGGTCCCAGCTTGATATTGTCATGCATTTCGCGCCGACTGACCTCCAGACGAATTTGCGAATGCAGGCCGCGCATTGATTCATAAGCACCAAAATCCAGGTATTTCCTGAATATAAACGGTTGCGCTATCTGATCCACAAGCACTGTTGCTTGCGCACATGGACCGGCAATCACCCGGCTCTTGATCCAGGCATAGCGTTCCCATTCACGTCCCTGGGTAATAAAATACTCTTCCAGCATGGCAAAGCTCATCGCCAGCGGGCCACTTTCGCCATAGGGGCGCAACCGCATATCTACCCGGAAAACATAACCGTCCGGCGTAATGTCGTTGAGACTGGCAATCAACCTTCGTCCCAGGCGAGCGAAAAAATCGTGATTGGAGATGGATCTGGTTCCACCGGTTTCGCCATCTTCGGGATAAACGAAAATCAGATCCACATCCGATGAAACGTTAAGTTCGCCACCGCCCAGCTTGCCCATGGCGATCACGAGCATTTCCTGAGTTGAATTATTCTCCGCGCTTTCAGGCTGGCCGTAGCGGCCGGGATCCGTTAGCCAGCCATGATGATGTTCGAGCGCAAAGCCGATCGTAATTTCTGCCAGATCGGTCATGCTCATCATGACTTCGGCAAGATCGGCCAATCCCCCAAGATCACGCGCCGCCAGGCGCAGCATTACCCGTTTGCGCAAGCTGCGCAAGATGCTATTTAGCCCTGCCTCATCATTTTCAGTATTGGAATCTGCATTCAAAAATGCTTGCATCTCCTCTCGAAGAAAAGGACGTTGCACGTTTTGTCTGAGTTCCGTCAGTAATTCGGGCTCACTTTCCAGCAAGCGCTGTACGTAGCGGCTGCATGGCAGGATAGACTCGATTATTTTTTCGGCGGGATGATCGGCATGCATGGTTGAGGATTCGGAGTTACAATAAATTTTTTAAAAACCGGCTATTCCAGCAGCATGTGAATAGTTCGCCCGGATAGATTGAACAAAGGTAGCATCGCTACATTCAATTTTTGAATTACTGTACCCTTATAGTGTTGAACAGGCCTTACATCTACCTGGCGGATAGGGAAAAACACACTGTCCTGGTATAAATCTGGAACTATTTATTGAACTTGTCAGTAATTTTACCTCTTGTAAGACGGAGCGATCGTCTGTTCCGGTTATTGACGTGGGTGCTGATTGTCGCAACGATTTGCTTTTCTTTCCTCCTGCTGTCATTACGCTACTGGCTGCTCCCCAATATTGAGCAATATCGTGAAAATATCGCTTCCGCCATCAGCCACGCTTCCGGACAGCACGTAACCATCGGTGAGATAAGCGCGAACTGGAACGGATTTCGCCCTCATATGATGTTGCGCTCAATAAAGGTGCACGATAAAGAGGGCAATATCACATTGCTGCTGCACCAATTGGAAGGCACGCTTGCGTTGCGCTCATTATTGCATGGCGAATTGCAGTTTCGCGAAATCGGGATCGAACAACCCGATTTGATCGTGCGCCGCGATGCCGCAGGATCGATCCATGTGGCGGGCTTTGCACTTAACAGGAGCTTGACGGGGGATGGAAATGGTTTTTCCGAGTGGTTGCTACGTCAGAGACAGGTTGTCATCAATAACGCCAGTATCCTTTGGCAAGACGACCGGCGCGGCGCACCGGAACTGGAATTGCTAGTCAACCTGCGTCTTGAAAACCGCGGGAACCGTCATCGCTTCGGCATCCGCGCCACCCCCCCTGCCGAGCTTGCTGCACAGCTGGACATGCGAGGGGATTTTACCAGTGGATCATTGGACGCTCTTGAATCGTGGCGAGGACAGCTGTTCGCCCAAATCGACCGCGCCGATATTGCCGCCTGGCGTGTCTGGCTACCCTTTCCACCAGAAATCAAATTCAATCACGGCAGCGGGGCGCTGCGTATGTGGGTTGGAATGGATGGGGCAGACGTGAAGAAATTGACGGTTGATATGCGGTTGCATAATGTCAGGACACAATTAGCGGAGGATTTACCGGAACTAAACCTCACCCGTTTGCAAGGCAGGGTTGGGGGGAGGAGGATAAATGACGATACGAAAGAAACCATTGAATTATTTGCGCGCGGACTGAGTGCATCTGTTCCGGGCAAAAAAGAATTGCAGGCGGTAAGTTTTTCGCTCCAGATGATTTCCCCTCGCGGAAAAAAACCCGGTAGTGGGAGGTTAAGTGTCGACAAGCTGAATCTGGATACTTTTGGGTATCTGGCGGAATACCTGCCGGTCAGCCAACCACTGCGCGAGCAGCTTGGCAAGGTATCGCCGCGCGGAGAACTTCATTATATGCGGGCAAAATGGGACGGTGAATGGCCAGCACCTGCATATTTCAGCGCAAAAGGGGGATTTGCCAATCTGAGCATGAACGAATCCGAAATCCTGCCTGCATTCAGCGGCGTTACCGGCAATATCGACATGACTGAACGAGGCGGTACGCTGAATCTTAATTCTCAGCAGGTCAGAGTGGAACTGCCTGATATATTCCACGAACCCTTGATGCTGGATACGTTTACCGGTCAAGCGAGCTGGAATTTGACTGAGGAAGATTCCGTCACATTCAAGTTCAACAATATTTCTTTCTCCAACCGCCATGCGGCCGGATTGGTTTACGGAAATTATCGTTTCATTCCGGGCAGACCGGGCATGGTTGACCTGGCAGGGCATCTGACGCGGGCGGATGCCCGCTATCTGGGACGTTACACGCCAATAACGGCAAGTCCCAACCTTCAAGATTGGCTTGATAAATTCATCGTTGGAGGAGAGTTTCTGGACGCGCGGCTGCATCTCAAGGGTGATCTGGCAGACTTTCCTTTCGTTCGTGGTGACTCTGGCATTTTTCAGCTACAGGTGAAAGCGTTGGGAGTATCACTGGATCATATTCCGGGATGGCCAAGGATAAGTGATATATCGGGAAACTTGAGATTTCATGGTAGCCGTATGGAAATTGACGCTTCGCAAGCAAATATTTCTGGCGTCGGATTGAGTAAGGTGAAATTATACATTGCCAACATCACTGTACCCGATATGGTGCTGGAAACCGCTGGTGAAGCGCGCGGCGCTACCCGGGAATTTATCAAATTCGCCGCACAAAATAAGGGTGATAGCTACGCCAGCAGCCTTAATGATGCCGGCGTTTCCGGAAACGGAAAGTTGCTGTTCAAGCTTGGTATTCCCTTGAACCACCCAGGCGATATCAAGCTGGCCGGTAGCTACCAATTCATCGATAATCAAATTGACCCCGGCCGGCGCATACCCACTCTAAGCAAGATCAACGGCATACTCACTTTTACCGGCTCCAAATTAGGATTGGAAAGTATAACTGCACAGTTCCTGGGTGGACCGGTAACCGTCAGTTCCACCTCTATGCCGGACGGCGGCATACGTCTATCCGCCATGGGTAAAATTAACCTCGATAATCTAACCCAATCCTCGCAGGACAGGACTGTGGGGAGCGCACCATTATGGACACGGTATTTGAGCGGCGGCACTGATTGGCGAGCAGCCATCCATATGCACAACAAACTGGTGGATGTATCTATCGAATCATCGTTACAGGGTATTACCTCGAATTTACCCGAGCCCTTTTCCAAGGCTGCTGCTGATGTGACACCACTACGTTTTGAAAGGAAAGCTGCGGACTTGAATCAGGATGTCCTGGATTTGAGCTATGGCGGGCTGGTGAAGGCTAAAATCAAGCGCTTGCAAGATAATGCAAGTAACTATCATGTAGAGCGGGGTATCGTAAATTTCGGTACAACACCTGTGTTATTACCGGAAAAAACGGGAATATCGGTCAGGGGCGCATTGCCGCTGCTGGATCTGGATCAATGGCGAAATTTACTGAAGCACTTCAATGACGAAACGGAACCTTCGCTCACCTTGACAGGTATCGACCTGCGCATAGGCGTACTCGACTTTCTGGGTAAACGCCTCAACAGCATCTCACTGAACGCCAGCAGGGAAGATGGATTATGGCATTCCACCATTGCAAGCAGGGAAATCAAGGGCGGCATTACCTGGGAACCGGCTGGCAATGGCAAAGTCGTAGCGCGGTTGAGAACGTTGATGATGCCCGCCGACTCTCCCGCTAACTTGAGACTGGTAGCGCAAACGCAGCATCAAGAGAAAAACTTACCCGGGATTGATGTGATGGCCGATGATTTTATCATCGGCGAGAAACACCTCGGCAGCCTGGAATTAATAGCCAATCAGCAGGAACAGGGCTGGCGCATCGAGAAACTGCACATTACCAATTCTGACAGTTCACTGATAGCGAGGGGAATATGGCAAAGCCGCGCCACTCCGCCTCGCATACAGGCCGCTATCACGCTGGATGCAAGCGACATCGGCAAGTTTCTGACACAGCTTGGCTATCCTGACCGCGTAAAACGTGGCAGCGGCAAGCTCGAAGGGGTCTTGTCCTGGTATGGCCGGCCCCAATCGATAGATTATCCCACGCTATCCGGCAGCTTTAAAGTGAAAGCCAGGCGAGGACAATTTCCCAAGTTTGAGCCCGGGATAGGCAGGCTATTCGGCATGTTCGATCTGCGAGCGCTGCCACGAAGGATAACTCTGGATTTTCACGACGTATTCAGCGAGGGCTTCGGTTTCGATGACATTTCCGGCGATGTTAGAATCATCCGCGGCGTGGCGGTCACTGATGATTTTAGAATCGAAGGGCCCGCGGCAAAAATTGTCATGGACGGGGAATTAAATCTGGAAACGGAAACCCAAAAGCTGCACGTGAGGGTTACGCCTTCACTCGGATTGGCAACCCCAGTGGTAGGGATTGTAAACAAGGCCTTGCAAACCCCCCCATCCAGCCAATATGACGTTACGGGTACCTGGGCAGATCCAACTGTCATCAAAACACTCCCATAGGCGCAAGAATACAGGGAATATAAACAATAATATTTATGCTTAACAGCCGCTAAATTCAATGAGATAAAACGTGGACTCCGCTCTCACCGGCAGTGAATCCGGAATAATCCGGAGTAGAAAGGGAAGAAATCACAAAATGAGTGCTTCCGCGGTCAACCGTATTGCACTTTAAGAGTTTATAAACCGATTTTTTTGAGTTATTCTGGTTCTATGGGTCAGATACTTTATACTGGGTGCTGACCTTCTCCCGCGGCGCGGGTTTGCCCGGCGCAGTTATCATGCTGCAACAGCAATACCCGGTACCTGAAACATGAATTTTGGAGCTGTTATCAACGATTAGTGACTATGCCTTTCCGCCACATTGAGACTGCCAACATGACTAATGTGGAGTTTTTGTTATTGCTGCTTACAGAAATCAGGATCATAAATAATGCTTGATAATTCAGCCACCCGCACCGCACGCACCGTGCCAGCACCTAGAGAGCCGCAGGGTGGTTCCATTCGTATCGCCGCCATTCAGATGGCGGCCGGACCTAATGTATCCGCCAATCTGGAAGAGGCTGCACGGTTGCTTGATATGGCCGCATCCCAAGGAGCGAAACTGGCGGCGCTACCGGAGTACTTCTGCATCATGGGAATGAAAGATGCCGATAGGGTAGCGGCGCGCGAGCAGGATAGCCGTGGACCGATACAGGAATTCCTGAGCAAAACCGCTAAGCGCCTCGGTATCTGGCTGGTGGGCGGTACTGTACCGCTGGTGTCGTCCCAACCCGACAAGGTAAGAAACAGTTGTCTGGTTTATGACGATAACGGCAGGCAGGTTGCGCGTTACGACAAAATACATCTGTTTGGCCTGGAGCTTGGCAACGAGAGCTATGCTGAGGAAAAAACAATTGAAGCAGGTTGTGGAGTCGTTGCCCTGGAATCGCCATTCGGTCGTATCGGCCTTTCCATTTGCTATGACTTGCGCTTCCCGGAACTTTACCGTTCAATGGGGAAAGTGGACATCATTTTTGCCCCGGCGGCTTTCACCGCGACCACCGGCAAGGCTCATTGGGAAACGCTGATACGTGCCCGCGCCATTGAAAATCTCGCATATGTCGTTGCACCCGCTCAGGGCGGCTATCACGTCAATGGCAGGGAAACTCACGGTGACAGCATGATCGTTGATCCCTGGGGAGTGATACTTGATCGCCTTCCACGTGGATCGGGCGTAGTGATTGCGAACATAAATCCAGAGTATCAGGCTAGTCTGCGCAATAGCCTGCCCGCTCTGAATCACCGTACTTTGCATCACTGTTGAGTCTCTCACTGAATACTCTTTCCTGAGCCGGATATCATGATCACAGAACCCATTACCCAACCCAATGATCTTTTCGCCACAGCCAACAGTTGCCTGCTGGCGCCCTACGAGATAGATACGGCCGGATTGCAGCAAGTATTTGGGCAAATGCTTGTGCACCATGTTGACTACGCCGACCTGTATTTTCAATATAGCCGTGCCGAGGGCTGGGCTCTGGAAGAAGGCATCGTCAAATCCGGCAGCTTTAATATCGATCAAGGGGTGGGCGTACGCGCGGTAAGCGGCGAAAAAACCGCGTTCGCTTATTCTGACGACATCAGCATGCCCGCTCTTGCCTCGGCAGCACAGGCTACCCGTGCCATTGCCCGTCAGGGAATGGCACAATCGGTACAGGCAGTCAGACGCAGCAAAGGACGTGTACTTTACCTGCCCCATGATCCCATCGCCAGCCTTAAGGATACGGATAAAGTGGCGTTGCTCGAAAGGCTCGAAGGTTATGCGCGCGCCATTGACAAACGTGTTATCCAAGTCATGGCATCTCTCGCCGGAGAATATGAAGTGGTGCTCGTAGCCCGCAGTGATGGTCTCGTGGCGGCAGACGTCCGGCCCCTGGTGCGAGTCTCGTTGCAAGTCATTGCTGAGGAGAATGGCAATCGCGAACAAGGCGTGGCGGGTGGGGGCGGGCGCTTCGATTATGCTTATTTCACTGATGACGTGCTGCGCGATTATGCGGCGAAAGCAGTGCATCAGGCCCTCGTCAATTTGACTGCAAAGCCTGCTCCGGCTGGAACCATGACGGTCGTACTTGGGGCTGGCTGGCCGGGAATACTGTTGCATGAGGCTATCGGCCATGGGTTGGAAGGGGATTTCAACCGCAAGGGCAGCTCGGCGTTCTCCGGACGCATCGGTGAACGGGTTGCTGCCACGGGTGTGACCGTGGTGGATGATGGCACAATTGCACGGCGGCGCGGATCGCTGAATATCGATGACGAGGGAAATTCCACCCAATGTACCGTACTTATTGAAAATGGGATACTCAAGGGCTACTTGCAGGACAGCCTGAATGCGCGACTAATGAATGTACCCGTTACCGGCAATGGCAGGCGCGAGTCATTTGCCCACATTCCTATGCCACGCATGACCAATACCTATATGTTGAACGGCGATAAAAGCCCTGAAGAGATCATTGCTTCAGTGAAACATGGTTTATATGCGGTGAATTTTGGCGGTGGCCAAGTGGATATCACCAGTGGAAAATTTGTCTTTTCTGCGGCGGAAGCCTACATGATCGAAAATGGAAAAATTTCTTATCCGGTGAAAGGCGCTACTTTGATCGGCAACGGCCCCGATGTGCTTACGCGAGTTTCAATGATCGGCAACGATATGACCCTCGATCCCGGCGTTGGCACCTGCGGGAAGGAAGGTCAGAGCGTACCGGTAGGAGTGGGTCAGCCAACACTACGTATAGATGGGCTGACGGTAGGCGGCACTGCTTAAGCGGAAGCGGCGTCTTAGAAAGCCCAGCTTCGCCGGCGCTACCTCTGCCACATGATTAATTTGCTTTGAAACAAAAACGCGATACCGGCAGTATAAGCGACAGCCCAATGGAGTGTCATGTACATAACAGCGTTTTGTCGGCACGACTGCTCCCAAAAAACGTATATTCGGTTTGTGAGTCTGCAGCAAATACTGTCTGTATGAATGGCGAAGCGGGAGTATCGTCCCCAACGCCATTTCGCCCCGATCTCGAATTTATGTTAATTTATACTTTATCCCAATTTTACGATTCGGGTGCCTGCCAGCCGGTCATGTAGGAACTGACGGTTACGGTCAAATAATGCCCAGAGTATTCCGCAGCCAAAGAAAAAGATACCGATCACCGCAAATAAATAGCGTGCAATCGCCTGTTTTAGCGAAAGCTGGTTCCCATCGGCGCTGATAACACGGAATTTCCAGGTTTGCATAGGCAGCGTTTGCCCGCCATGGGTCCAGAACCAGGCGAAATAAGTACCCGCCACCAGCAACAGATAAAGCTGAAATACCGGCCTGAAAAAAATGGAACCGGTGTCGCGGAATACAAGATGAAAAACGTAGCCGGCTATAAATAGAACTGCGAGCAGAAGCAGCGATTCATAAAACATGCTCACTAGGCGCCGCCAAAATCCAGGTACGGAAATTTGCATTATTCAGGGCAATCCATGCAGGGGATATGCGCTTTCGCTACATCAAGACGCTCTAACGACATCGCGAACGGGGGCAGAAGCGAAATATCGGCAAGGCACTCTGCACGTGTACGGATTATTTCCAGCCTCTCTGACCATCAGGCATCTGCTCATATTCTCGCCATTTCTGCTTTATTTCTTGGCGCTTGTCCGGCGGCAGTTTTTTAATCGTTTTGTACTTTTCACGCACCAGCTCGCGCTGCTCCGGGGTAAGCGAGTACCAATCCCGCATCTGCAACTGCGTGCGATGCTGCTCCTCAGGCGTCATTCCCGGATAACGCTTGGCAATACCTAGCCATTTCCTTTTTTTAGCAGGATTCATATTGTCCCACTCTTGTGCAAGTGGGGCCAGGACTTCTCTTTGCTGAGGCTTCAATTCCTTCCAGAAGAGCTGGTTGGGTTCAGACAGGGCGTGTGCAGAAAGTGAAAATCCCAGCCAAAGCACGACTGCTAGGAAGGATCTAGCCATGCATCGAACTCATTATCGAGATAGGCCTTGACTGGCAGATCATCGACCAGCAGCATTATGTCAATTTCCTCATTTTCGTCGCCCTGCTGGAGCGCTTGCCAATAGGCAACACTCACAAGAGCGAACAGCAAAGCTATCAGCGATACCAGTTTGCCAGTTTTGGAATGCCAATCGTGCCCCCTCCGCGCAGAAGCGCCGCGACCGGCAGTAACCATCGTCTCGGCTTCATGATAACTTTCCAAGGAGGCTCTACGGGCCGATTGCAGCTGATTCAATGTACTCTGCTTGATATCGCCCAACCCACGATTCAACAGCTGCGCGATTTTTTTCCCCGCTTCCGCTTCATTCATAGTTCAATTCCTTCTTTTCTCAATATAGTAGCAAGAGTATGGGTTGCACGCGAGCAGTGAGTTTTCACGCTTCCTTCGGAGCATCCCATAATCGTTGCAGTTTCCGTAACATCCATCTCTTCCCAGTAACGCAGGAGAAAGGCTTCCCGTTGACGTGCCGGAAGAGTTTTAATGGCTTTTTCAATCAAACTGACAAGCTGTAATTGCTCTAATTGCTCATGTGGGTTATCAAAATTCGATGTTCCTTTTGCCTGCAGAGTTTCCAGGAAATCGTAATCCTCGTTCTCGTTTTCCTGCGTAGAGGTAAATGATGAAAACAGGGTTGTCCATAAGGAGCGGGTTTTCTGCCTCCGGTAAAAATCCCGTATGGTATTTTGCAGAATACGCTGGAACAGGAGAGGCAGCTCTTCCGGTGGCTTGG
>JBDTKY010000013.1:0-6051 GCA_039935055.1 Nitrosospira sp. | reverse complement strand
AGCGACGTGATATCCCAGCTTGTCAGTGTGCCTGTACCCGCATGACGCGTAACCAGAATGAATCCGGTCCAGATGCATATGGTGGCAAAAACCGCACTCCAGCCGCTATGGGAAAGTGTCTCTGAATTCATGATATTGCGAATGAAACGAATGAGCAAGCAATCCGCGCAGCGGATACTTGCAATTTGGATTTCCGGAGATGCCCTTAGGCTGAAGTCATTCCTTCCCGCACTTTATGTTCGGCTTTCCTGATATTTTCGAGGGCCGCTTGAATGACATGGCGAGGCGCCCCAATATTCATGCGCATGAAGCCGCTGCCTGCCTCACCGAACAATGTACCGGGGCTCATGCCCACGCCAGCTTCGTGCACGAAGAAATGCCTGAGTTGCGCATCATTTATTCCCAATCGAGCCGCCAGCACACGGCAATCGAGCCATAGCAGGTAAGTGCCCTCAGGTTCGATAAGCCGGATTTCCGGAAGATGGGTTACCAGGTATTCCGCTACGTAGTCCCGCGTTTGTTTGAGGTAAATCAGCAATTCATCCAGCCATGACTCACCTTTCCGGTAGGCTGCCTCGAATGCGACGATACTGAAAGGGTTGGATGCGCTGACGTGCATGGTGTCGAGCGCCCGGATAAACGCTCTGCGACAATCCGCGTCAGGCACGATGAGAGTGGAAAGATTCAATCCGGGTATATTGAATGTCTTGCTGGGTGCGACGGCAGTTACGATATGAGGGCTGCATCCGGCCACCATCTCCGCCAGCATTGAAAGTGTATGATGCGTGTTTCCGGAATAGACCAGATCGGCGTGGATTTCATCCGAAAATATTACCAGATCGTGTTTCCTGGCAATCCTCAAAATGTTTTCCAGTTCCTGCCTGCTCCATACTCTTCCGACCGGGTTATGGGGAGAACATAACAGGAGCAGACGGGCTTCTTCAGCGCATCGCTCCAGGTGATCGAAGTCGATGCCATAGCGATTGTTTTGCAGACACAATGAATTGTATATCAGCTGTCTGCCGGTGCTGGTGACCGCCGAGAAAAAGGGGAAATACACTGGGGGCTGCACGATGACCGATTCGCCCGGCTCTGCGAAAGCCATAACCGCTGCATGCAGCGAGGGTACCACGCCCGGACACATAACGATCCATTCGCGCTGCACTTCCCAGCCATGGCGCCGCATCAACCAGTCTATCAACGCTTCGTACAAACTGTCCGGATAGACGGTATAGCCATACACAGGGTGCGCGGCGCGTTCCGCAAGCGCCTGGATCACAGCCGGAGGTCCGGCAAAATCCATGTCCGCTACCCATAGCGGGATGACCTCTGGTGTGCCAAACATACTTTGCCGCCCGTCATACTTTAGGCTGGCGGTACCTGCGCGATTGATATCGCTATTAAAGTCATGGTGGAAAACGTGGCTGCCACTCAAGCAGTTCTCTCCCAGATCGTCACCTCCGATAGCGTGTGCTGGAATTTTCGCCGGGTTTCTCGAATTACGAACGGCAATTCCTGGGGACCTTGAATCAGTTTGAAATGGCTGCCGAGAATTTCTTTCAGGCCATCCAGAGTACCAAAGCTTTCGCCATCGCGCTTGAATCCGCCTACCCACGCTTCCCGTTTGGTATGCTCCTCCAGCCAGGTATAAGGCGATGCAATCAGCAAAAGGCCGCCGAGGTTAAGCCGTAAATGGATAGTTGTCAGGAGTTTGGCCGGATCATAAAGGCGATCGATCAGGTTGGCCGCAAGGATCAGGTCATAGCCGGTGAACAGGTTTTTAAGATTACAGGCGTCACCTTGGTAAAACTTTACTTTATGCTTGATCGTATCGAAACCAAGCCCCGTCAGCGTACGCTCCTTGTAAAAAACGAGATCACCCTCATCCGTCAGCGTGTAGCGCAACATCCCCTGTCCGGCAAGCTGGACGCCCTGGCTGATGAAACGGGCGGAGAAGTCGATTCCTGTCACATCGTCGAAATACCGTGCCAGTTCGAAAGTGCCGCGTCCTGACGCACAGCCAAGGTCAAGGGCCTTGTGCGCAGGTTTGTCACCCATGGCAGCGATAGCCTGTTCGACCAGCGCCTTCGGGAAGTTGGGAACACCAAAATACTCATCCCCATAGTGGAACTCGGCATACTCCGAAAGCAGCTTATCCGTTTCATAATTAGAGTCGTGCTGGATAGCAGGTGCATCGGCAATCACGTAACGAAACCCGGTGTGCTGGAAAAAATGACGGCGAAAAGCATAACGGGCACTCTTCAGCGACTCGTTGCCGCTCGAAATCCAGGAGCCTCCCTTCATGAGATTATGCCGGCAGTCGAATGTTGGCGTGGTGAAATCGTCGTAATGCGGATGGATGTCGAAGCCCTCAAAGGGGTAGATCGGCGTTTCTGTCCACTGCCACACATTGCCCACCACATCGTAAAATTCTCCCTGGGGAAATTCGTTGACGGGGTAACTGGAAGCGAAATGGTCGAGATGTATATTGGCTGCCGCAGGTTCAGTGTGGTGGATTTCGGACAACCCGGCAACGTCATAGAGCCGATACCACTCATCTTCTGTTGGCAATCTGAACGGCTGGCCGGTTGCCGCCGCTTTCCAGTTACAAAAGGCTTTAGCCTCATGATAATTTACCTCTACCGGCCAATCCCAGGGCATGGGTATTTCTTCGGTCATCAAGCGCAGCCGCCACTCGTTACCATGCCTGATCCAGAAGGTAGGGTATTCCGCAAGGGTGTGACGTTGCCAGGCGCGACCTTCCTCTTCCCAACAGTTTTCCGTGTGATAGCCGTTTGCCTGAACGAAATCGAGGAATTCCTGATTGCTCACCAGATACTTGCCAGCCTGAAAAGCCGGAACTTCCGCTATATGGCGGCCATACTCATTGTCCCATCCATAGAACGGATCCGACTTGCTTTTTCCCACATTCACAATACCCGCCTGCACGTCGATTAACTGATTCTGTGGTGCCTTGCCGGATTTCCGGCAAGGTTCCCAAGCAGAATGCGGCCTGACATGTTCAAGTGCATGCTGACGGATTAATACTGAAGAAGTTTCCAGATGAATGCGCTCATGTTCGATACCCATCATGATAGTCCACCAGGGGCTATCCCAGCCAATGGGCAAAGTCAACGGAGTTTCGCTGATAAGCCGGTCAACCATGCTACGTACGGTTTTTCGGTAGGCACGCACTTCTTCGATAGCAGGCCAATTGTAATGGGTAGTGTTCAGATCATCCCAGCTCATCTCATCCACTCCAACTGCGAACATGGATTCCATTCTTGGGTTGATCCGTTCCGTAATCAGTCCCGCAAGCAGCAGCTTGTTGGTAAAAAAAGTTGACGTATGACCTAAATAAAAAATTAGCGGATGACGTAACGGGATCGGCTTTTTAAAATAAGCCTCATCGCCATCCAACGTCTCGAAAAGCTGCTCGTAACGATCGAGCGTGGTATGAAAATAGGCGCGTATCTCCTCTCGTTTTGCAACAATATTATCGCCGGAGAGAATGGGACTTCTTTGAAAGAGCTGTTCTGGCATAGCCACCCATGGTTCAGTTTTCTTGGAAGCTGCTTGGACAGGCATTATTGCTTTTCGTGCATTCAGAATTGCATTCAAAATAATATTTCCTTATATTTCAAGCATATATTAAATCAAATTTTTTATTTTACCCAATCCCGCACAAATTGCGGCTTGCCGGGGATGGTGGCAACGCCGCGAATGCCGTGGCCAAGCTGCATAAGTGATTGAAGTCAGGAAGATGTAGGTCTAAGCTGGCAGATAACGCTCACGCTGCCGGCGAAAGTTTACTTTTGATTTTATTGGTTTTCTGAACAGTACATACTCAATGCTTCTACATTTTGCAATAACTCCTGCCGCAAAAATAAAGTGTAGATAGGTCGACGTCAAGTTTATCGGCGATCTTGTGATAACTATCGTGGTAACTTCGACCACACGTAAGAAGCGAAAAATGATGGAAAGCCTTAATCTAAACCGCTTTAAATTAACAACTGTACGCGGATTGGGCATATTCCTGACGAAGTCTAAACTATTGTGCCTCGCATTGCTACTGCCGGGTTGCAGCACCATCGGGACTCATCCGGATCGGGTTGCGGGCAATGTGCAAGCTGTTTGCCGGGCCCTGTACGAAGAAGTCGATGCAGCCATCGACCGTGCAGAGATGCGCGATCATGGCTCATCGCCGGTTCGCGGTTTTCCTTACCTTCGCACCACCCGCCTGCTCGCCTCGTTCCGTAACGAGCTAACCGAACCAGCAGAATGGTCGACATGGCTCGGCCACATGGCCGATCTTGATGCCCAGGGGCGCGCGCTGGAATTGCGCAATCTGCCTACTCTACTAGTGGCAGGCCGACACAAGGATACGTTGCGCGACGAGCTTAACAACTGTCGCAAACGTCTCATAGCTGCCGATCTCACGCAACCAGAGCGCCTCGTTCGGTTACGCAATATTGCTCACGTTCAGGATGACTATATAACCTGGTGGCAAGTGCTCGGCCTTTATCCGCTTACCGCGCCGGTCATTGCTGCCAGAATATCGGCTTGGCACAACGAAACACGCAATACTTTCGCCATACCCCTGGCATCTCTGCCGGTTGCCGGCAGACTGATGCGTTGGGCACCCTCAACCGCTGCATCGCGTATCAAGCCGCTTAACGCCAGGCAGGCGAGTGAGATTCTGCTGCGCTCGCTTGATCCGCTCGGAATCCCGGTGCCAACGGCCACTGATCTTGATCAGCTTTTCAATACATTTGCCCCGGTATGGGAAGTGGACGTGGTAGACGAAAATGATCGCATCGGAATGCTGCGATGGGGAAACGGACCGATGCTGGACGTAACGCACCCGACACTGTATCGCAAGGTCTCGCATACCCGCTTCGGTGATCAAGTGCTGCTACAGCTCAACTACATCGTCTGGTTTCCGGCACGTCCCGGCAACGACATCTACGCCGGACGACTCGATGGCATCAACTGGCGGATAACTTTAGGTCCGGATGGCGAACCGTGGATTTACGATGCCATCCATAACTGCGGCTGCTATCACCAGTTCTTCCCAAGCCATCGGCTACGCCTGCGCGATGACCTCCCCGCCTTTTATTTCGAACCGCCGCTGCTAACTCAACCGAGCCCCGAACAACAACCGCTGGTGCTGCGGATTGCACACCATACGCATTTCATCCAGCGGCTATACCATGATGAATCGACAGCCGGATTATCGCCGGAGGCGCAGCCGCTGACGTGGGAAGAATATGATGTGCTGCGTTCTCTGCCTGGCGATCAAGGTTATCGCAGCCTGTTCGGCGCACATGGCCTGATCGCCGGAACGGAGCGAACCGAGCGCTTTCTCCTGTGGCCAATGGGTGTCCGGTCGCCTGGCGCAATGCGGCAATGGGGACGCCACGCCACCGCGTTCGTCGGACGCAGGCACTTCGATGACGCCTTTCTCATCGAATCCCTGTTCGAGAGAACACGGTAAGCTTGGATACGCGTATGGACAAATTGCTGTGTTGGGCGATGATTTGTTTCCCGGTGCTGTCATGGGCCTCGGATGATCGTGTTGACATTGCCCGTTTCTCACGGGGCGACCTGAGTGGTTGGCAATCCAAAGCATTTGCTGGCGAGACCCGCTATTTCCTCCAGAACAAGGATGGACGAACCGCCCTGCGCGCCGACAGCAATGCTGCCGCGTCAGGATTATATCGCGAGGTAAGTATCGACCTCGGCAAGACACCTATCCTCAATTGGACGTGGCAAGCCGGTACCATGCTAACGGGAACCGATGAGCGCACGCGCGCGGGCGATGATTACGCTGTGCGCGTTTACGTGGTCTTTTCCGGCGGATTGATGTTCTGGCGCACGCGCGCCATCAACTACGTGTGGTCGAACAGACAGCCAATCGACAGCAGTTGGCTTAACGCTTTTACCAACAATGCGCGTATGATCGCAGTGGAATCCGGTCCTGCCCGGCTCAATCAATGGGTTAGCGAGAAGCGTGACGTCCACGCCGATTACCGGCGCCTGTTCGGCGAA
>JBDTKY010000012.1:0-3341 GCA_039935055.1 Nitrosospira sp. | reverse complement strand
GATTACCATTGGTTTGCATGGTCGAGACAAGACCGGCACGTTCCATCTCTTCGATCAGTCGCGCCGCACGGTTATAACCAATACGCAAGTGTCGTTGCACCAGCGAGATAGAGGCACGACGGGACTTGAGTACTATGGCAACCGCTTCGTCGTAAAGCGGATCGGCTTCGCCACCTTCCTGCCCGATCATGCCGCTATTTTCACTTGTTCCGTTTTCTTCTTCTATGGAATTAAGCACGCCATCCACATAGCGCGGCTCGCCATGTTCCTTAAGATAATTCACTACCCGGTGTACTTCCTGATCGGCGACGAAAGCGCCATGCACCCGTTGCGGATAACCGCTGCCAGGAGGCAGGTAAAGCATGTCGCCCTGCCCCAGCAATGCTTCTGCCCCCATCTGATCGAGTATGGTGCGCGAGTCCACCTTGCTCGATACCTGAAACGCGACCCGCGTCGGAATATTAGCCTTGATAAGACCGGTGATCACATCTACTGAAGGCCGTTGAGTAGCAAGAAGTAGATGAACGCCTGCGGCACGGGCTTTCTGTGCAAGTCGCGCGATCAATTCCTCGACTTTTTTCCCTACCACCATCATCAAATCCGCCAGCTCGTCTATTACCACTACAATTAGCGGCATCTCTTCCAGTGGCTCCGGTGTATCGGGCGTCAGGCTGAACGGATTGGTAAGTGGCTTCTCGCTCTTGATCGCGTCGCGGATTTTCTGGTTGTAACCACCGAGATTCCGCACACCCAGCGTCGACATCAGTTTGTAACGCCGTTCCATTTCCGCGACGCACCAACGTAGTGCGCTCGCTGCCTGCCGCATATCCGTCACTACCGGCGCCAGCAAATGCGGGATGCCTTCATACACGGACAATTCAAGCATTTTTGGATCTACCAGGATGAGACGCACTTGTTCAGGCGTAGCCTTGTAGATGAGACTCAGTATCATGGCGTTGATGGCAACCGATTTGCCCGATCCGGTCGTCCCCGCCACCAGCACATGCGGCATCCTCGCCAAGTCTGCGACCACCGGATGGCCACCGATGTCCTTACCCAGCGCGATAGTCAATGGCGACGCCATCTCGGCATAAGCCTGCGAACTGAGAATCTCCGATAACCGTACTACCTGCCGCTTGGGATTAGGGATTTCCAGGCCCATACTGGTCTTGCCCGGGATGGTTTCGACCACGCGTATGCTCACGACCGACAGCGACCGCGCTAAATCTTTTACCAGGTTGAGAATCTGATTGCCCTTCACGCCTACCGCGGGCTCGATTTCATAGCGGGTTATAACCGGCCCGGGATATGCCGCAACCACTTTAACCTCCACGCCAAAATCGATCAGTTTCCGCTCGATCAGACGAGAAGTGAATTCAAGCGTATCCGTCGATAGTATTTCCACATCCTTCTTCGTTGGCTCATCCAGCAAATGCAAGGGCGGCAGCGGTGAATCGGGCAAATCGACGAAAAGCGGGGTCTGTTTCTCCTTGATTACCCGCGGCGATTTAATAATGACGGTTGCGGGTTGCTCGATATGTAAAGGTGGCTGCTCATTAAAACGCTTTTTTCCGACTTCGACCAATTCATCCCGCTTGATCGCAGAGACCAGCCCTGCACGCCGATCCTGCCAATTCTCCCAGCCGCGCCTGACAAACAGGCAGCTTCCCTCCATGATGGTCCCCAGCTTCTCCACGAAGCGCAGCCACGACAGGCCTGAAAACAAGCTGAAACCGATTGCAATCAATATCAGGAGCGCCAAGGTCGCACCAGTAAAACCCAGCGCCTGCGACAGATTTTTGCTGATCACCTCGCCTAGGACCCCCCCTGGGGTTTGAGGCAACACCAGTCTGAGCGTATAAAACCGTAGCGCTTCAAGTCCGCTGCTGGCGACCATTAATATTGAAAAGCCAACAATGGAAACAAGCAGCGGGCGGCGATCAAAGATTCCCACGAAATCAAGACGGTGGTAAATCCACGACACCAGGAGGAGAACGAACAGCACGCACCACCACGCTGAAATGCCAAACAGATACAGCAGCAGGTCAGCCAGCCACGCACCCGCATACCCTCCGGGATTGCGGGCCGGTCCATCGCCGCTATGGGACCATCCGGGATCACTGCGATCATAGCCATAAAATATCAACACCAGATAAAGCGCCACTCCCAGCAATGCAAGACCGCCGGATTCGCGCAGCAACCTGACGACTCTCGACGGCAACGGACTGGAGCTCGGCTTTTTGGCCATCGGCTTATTAGCAAAGCTCATGAATGGGATCGAAGAATAAAATAGTGAAAATGGCCCTAATGATATAGGGCATATTATATAGGGTTAGGGGTAAAAAGCTGAAACTCCCGCTCATGCCTGATTCCACCCTTGCTTTTGTTAGCGGGTATAAACGCTCATGCGATCAAGAGCCTCTCTTCCAATATCTCGATCCAATGATTGACGGGTAACGAGGTGCCACTTTGTACGTGCACCAGACAACCGATATTCGCGGTAACAATGCGAACAGGATCGCCCGACTCCAACGCCATGACTTTATTTTTTAGTAGCTGCTGCGACAATTCCGGCTGCAGAATGGAATAGGTCCCCGCCGATCCACAGCAAAGATGAGCGTCCGGCACGATAGTCAGATCGAAACCCGCGGCAATCAGAATCTTCTCCACCACACCGCGAATTTGCATACCGTGTTGCAGCGTACAAGGAGAATGAAAAGCGATGGCTGACTTTCTGGTGCCGGCCAGCACGCTGTCGAGAAGAGGAAGCAGCGTAACCGTTTCAGCTTCGAGAATTTCGCTGATATCCCGAGACAATTCCGAGATACGTGCTGCCTTTTCAGCATAAGCGGCATCATGACGCAATAAGTGGCCATATTCCTTCACCGTCACGCCGCAACCACTGGCAGTCATGACAATAGCTTCCACCCCTTCCGTCCCCTGCGGTCCTTGAGCAGAATCAATTCCTGCGTTATTTCTAATATAGGACCACCAGGCGTCCACGTTACGGCGCATGTAATCCAGTCCCTCCTGCTGGGCATTGAGATGGTAAGAAATCGCACCACAGCAACCTGCGTTTTCCGCCTTGATCAAGGATATGCCGAGCTTATCCAGTACTCGCGCCGTGGCGGCGTTGATAGCGGGTGCCAATACCGGTTGCACGCAGCCATCGAGCAATAGCATCCTGCGCGTGTGCCGCGCCGGCGGCCATGTTCTCGCAGATTGCATTTTGTTCATTCCCTGCACGGGCAGCGGTATCGAATCTTTCAGGCTACTTGGCAGTAATGGCCGAACACCCCGTCCCAACTTTAGCAACGGTGCAAACATCCCCGGATTGGGCA
>JBDTKY010000011.1:0-2815 GCA_039935055.1 Nitrosospira sp. | reverse complement strand
GTAGAAAAAATTCCCGCTGCTTATCTCACCAAAGAAGCCTGGCTGGGAGATTTCAGTTTTTATGTGGACGAGCGCGTGATCGTACCGCGCTCTTTCATCGCCGAATTGCTGCACGAACGGCTCGTGCCGTGGGTCGAAGAACCTGATGACATCCACTCCGCACTTGACCTGTGTACCGGATCGGGATGTCTTGCCGTGCTGCTTGCGCATGCTTTCGAAAACGCCGCGATAGATGCCGTGGATATTTCACAGGAAGCGCTGCAAGTTGCCAAAAAAAACGTAATCGATTATGGCCTGGGGCATAGAATCAATCTTGTTCAATCCGACTTGTTTACTGGATTGGCGGGACGCCGCTACGATCTCATTATCAGCAACCCGCCTTATGTCAGCGCAGCATCAATGGCAGCGCTCCCCGAAGAGTATCGTCATGAGCCGCGCAATGCCCTGGCGAGCGGTGAAGATGGACTGGAGACAACCCGCGCAATACTCCGCGGCGCAGCAAGCCATTTAACCGATCAAGGATTACTGATCGTCGAAATCGGCCATAATCGGGAAGCTCTGGAACGAACCTTCCCTCAGACTCCATTTACCTGGCTCGAAACCAGCGCCGGGGACGAGTTTGTTTTTTTGTTGAAATATGACCAGCTTCCAGTTTCCACAAATTAGCCGCAATGAGCTTGCAAGCTATATGACCAACGCCAACAGGCGTTTTATTTCCACCTCATCCAACTCCATCCATTTTCCACGCTTCAGGCGCGGCGGCAGGTTAATAGGACCAAAGCGTACCCGCATCAGGCGGCTCACCGTCATTCCCACCTTTTCAAACATGCGCCGTACTTCGCGGTTCCTGCCTTCTTTCAATATCACCCGATACCAGTGATTGGAGCCCTCGCCACCTTGATCCGACAAGTGATCGAATTTCGCCAGGCCATCGTCCAATTCAACGCCGGTAGTCAACAGCACGGCCACCTCCGGGGTCAAGCGTCCCATGATCCGCACCGCATATTCACGCTCGACTTCGAATCGCGGATGCATCAACCGATTGGCCAATTCTCCGTCAGTGGTAAAAATCAGCAACCCGCTGGTATTGTAGTCAAGTCTGCCGATGGATATCCATTTAGACGACCGTAATTGTGGCAACTTGTCGAATACTGACGGGCGGCCCTCGGGATCATCGTGACTGACAATTTCACCCTCCGGTTTATGATAAAGCACAACTCTGGGCAGACGGCCGCCGGATTTGAAGTGAATAGTGCGCTTCCCCACCCGCACAATATCGTCAGGCCCGGCCCGATCACCAATGGCCGCTACCTTTCCATTTATAGTCACGCTGCCGGCAGCGATCAACTCCTCCATCTCGCGCCGCGACCCCAACCCTGCCTGCGCCAGCAGCTTGTGAAGTTTATGCGTAATCGACACGGACGCCGATGCAGAAGCAGAACCGGCATCCGTGTCAGCTGATGCTGATGCTGATGCTGATGTCTTTTTCTTTATCGGCTTTGCTGGTCCGGCCGGCCTGAACGGCCTGACCCTCATTTAAGGAACCCCAAAATAAATTCCACGCGGTCAAGTCTCACTTTAAGCTTCCCGGTTTCTTATTTTCCAAAAAAACAGAGACGAGGTATACACATTGCATCCGTCAAATCTCTCTGCGCTCAAGCACTGCCTGCGCCAATGTGCCGCTATCCACGTGTTCCAGTTCGCCCCCCACCGGCAATCCTCGCGCGATTCGCGTAACCTTTACTTCCCTGTCATGCAGCAACTCACCGATATAATGGGCAGTCGCCTCGCCTTCCACGGTGAAATTGGTGGCGAGCACGACTTCCCGCACCAGGCCGTCCTGGGTACGCTTTAGCAATCGGTCAAGATGAATTTCCCTGGGACCGACGCCATCCAATGGCGAGAGTCTACCCATCAGCACAAAATACATGCCTTTATAGCAGTGTGCCTGCTCCATCATCAGCAGATCGGCAGGCATCTCCACCACGCACAGCAGTGCCGCGTCGCGCCGCTGAGAACGGCACAACTCACATACTATTTCCTCGGTAAAATTATTGCACTTCTCGCAGTGCCTGATATGTTGCAACGCATAAGCAAGCGAATTGGCGAGCCGCTGCGCACCGGCATGATCGCGCTGCAACAGATGATAAGCCATGCGTTGCGCTGACCTGGGGCCGACACCGGGCAAACAGCGTAACGACTCGATGAGATCTTCGAGACTGGCCGCTGTTTTCATTGTAAATAAAAGGGAAGGAAAAACACCGCAACACGCAAGTAAGGACAACTTTCACGAAGCACAACAAGTGCTTTACCCGGACCATTAAGACTCACGCAAATTTTCCATAATTAGAATGGCAATTTCATCCCTGGCGGCAGAGCCATTCCCGAAGTCAAACCTGCCATCTTTTCCTGAGTGGTGGATTCCACTCTACGTACCGCGTCATTTACCGCAGCGGCGATCAGATCTTCGAGCATATCCTTATCGTCACCAATCAGGCTGTCGTCGATGGTGACGCGCTTTACGTCATAACGGCAGGTCATTATTACCTTGACCATGCCCGCGCCGGATTGACCTTCCACTTCGATCGAGGCCAGCTTCTCCTGCATATTTTTCATGTTCTCCTGCATTTGCTGAGCCTGCTTCATAAAATTCCCCAAGCCACCTTTCATCATTTTTGTTACCTCCGCTATTGAATGGGTTTGATTGAAGATACGATCAGCTTAGCGTCGAAATTCTCCACCAGTTCTCGCACAAACGGATCTGTTTCGATCGCCTCGATCGCCTGCGACTGCTTCTCCTGCTTCTCGCGATTCG
>JBDTKY010000010.1:0-7708 GCA_039935055.1 Nitrosospira sp. | reverse complement strand
ACCCAGCATAACCAATCCCCCGCACCTTTCGTCTGGACTGCCAAGGCTAATGATATCCTGCAAAAAGTCATCCGCGCCAATCGCCGCTTAAGTGCTAAACAGAATGGCGCACTACACTAGCAGCCTGTCGGACTTGAAGAATCGAAGCGAAAAAGCGGCTGAGTGAGGATAGATTTTGACGATTTTGAAGGCCAATAGTTGTTCTATTGGTCGAAAAAGCGGCGAAATATTATAGACCAGCCAGACGCTATTGCAGCCGATTTCCTTTAAGTCCGACAGGCTGCTAGACGATGGAGTAACCTACCCATTAGAGAGAGAAAATAAAAAAAATGGAACATCCAGGGGCAAATTGACTTGGTACTGCTGTTTTTGTGGCAGCAGAGTTTTCTTTTTGCAGACTTGGTTTGTTGTTTCAGCCTAACCCGTTTTCTCGCTACTGGCTGCGACCGAATTGTCGCCATTTGCCGCAAGTGCGGACAAAAAGGTCACAGAGGCGTATAACGCGGTAGAGCAGTCGACCGCTACCGTATCCTGTCGCGCATACCCGCAGTCATTGAAGAATACTGACGAGGTAAATTTTGGAGAGTCGGATGAAGATCGTAACTGATTGGGGCATTGACAGAATCACACGGGAATTGAGTGGTGCGATGTGGACGTTTTCCCGCTTGCCTGCTGATAGCTCCGCGGCAACTTTTGTTCACCGATGCTTCCAGCGCGAGATTTGGCACGAGGTCAAGCTCCGTGAACACATCATAATGTGCGCGGCTCTGCCGCTTGTGCCATTGGTGACTGTGGTGCTGGCAGCAATCTTCACCACGATCAACGGGCAGGCGATAAAGAAGCGGACCGGGAAGGGGATCGTCCGGCAAATCCGCGAGCAGATCGGACTTGCGCTCCAGCGCGCGATTTTGCCCCCTTGGTACTATATCTTCGAATTGCATGACGACGATAAGCGACAGCACGCTTCCGAATACATAAACCGCTTTGAAATGAAAAGCGGGATCTACCGCTTTCTGCGCGACTACAATGGTGGCCTTCCCATTCCTGCGGAGCGCAGCACCGCGTGCATCAAAGACAAAGCGTGCTTCATGTCCCGCTGCCGTAAATTTGGCATTGCCACTGCGCCTATCCTTCTGAGCATCGTGAAGGGGGAGGTCACGGCGTTCGATTGGAGCGAACCGGGTCTGCCGGAGATTGATCTCTTCGTAAAGCCATTGAATGGCCAGGGTGGAAAAAATACCACGCGCTGGGATTATCTGGGTTCTGGACAATATCGACGCAACGATGGGAAGCGTGCTAACGCGAACGAGCTGCTTGAAGACTTGCGTCAAGAGTCACAGCACAGAGCTTTCCTGGTGCAGCCACGACTCGTGAATCATAGGGAGATCGCCGACCTTGGCAATGGCACCCTCGCGACGGTCCGCGTCATGAGCTGTCGTAATGAGCAAGGTGAATTCGAAGTGACCAATGCGGTCTTTCGCATGGCGCAAAATAGTGCCGTCGTTGTCGACAACTTTCACGCGGGGGGAATCGCGGCCAACGTCGATATTCATACCAGCGAATTAGGGAGGGCCACCTGTGGATCTTGGGGGTCTACTGTGGACGGATGGTATGAGCAGCATTGCGAAACGGGCGTGCAGATCCTGCACCGCAAGCTCCCGTGCTGGCTTGAGGTGATTAATCTGGTCCAATACGCCCATGGCAGCGCTTTTTCCGATCAGGTGTTGATTGGCTGGGACGTCGCCATACTTGACAGCGGGCCGTGCATGATCGAAGTCAACAAAGCACCGGATTTAGACATCATTCAGCGGATCGGTAGCGGTCCGGTAGGCAATGAACGACTGGGAGAGCTTCTGGCGTTCAACCTGACGCGCACTGTCGAGACCAAGTACGCCCGTCCGAATGGCCATTGACAGTCGCTTTGGATTTCGGGCGGATGTACCCGGAATCGTCGAGGATGGTTTTGCGCTCAGTGGACAGGTATCGCTCGTATTCGAGTGGTGGCCGGCAGTGTTGAGCTCATTCAGGTGTACTCAGTTCAGTTGAGTGGGGATGTCTCTGTAATATTTCATCTTGATTTATTCTGCCGAAAAGTTCTTCGGCTCTTGCCAGATCCGCAGCAAAGTCAATTTCACACCAGAGATGCTCGGACACAGAACATGTGTTTACCACTTGTTTACCGGCGAGAGCATCAATAATGGTGAGATACCAGCATTTAAGTTTGGCTTGGTGTCGAAGTGCGTCTTCCACCGCATTACAGAACAGATGGGGCCCACGCTCCCGGAAAAAAATAAGACCGATAGACTCAGCATCGATTTGATTCACAGGTAAGGTTTTGCTCACGTGCTTGACCCATCCTTTCTCATCCAGCTGGACCTTCATGTCGTCCGCATCATAAACGGACTTGTAATCCACACATAGGGTAATGGGTGCGAGTTCCGAGTTCAACACCTGTGTCAGCAGGGCCGCTTTAAAAACGGTATCTCCATTCAGGAGTAGAAAGTCGTGATCCATCGCGGAACGTGCAACCCAGCAACTGACCAGGTTATCCGCAACCTCGAAGAATGGATTGAAAATCGTTTTGACCTGTGCATGATTTGCATAGCGCTGTTGCAATAGCGCTTCAACCAGAGGTGACTGGAAGCCGGTCACAACAGTGATTTCGTTAATCCCGGTGGCCAGTAAGGCATCAATTTGCCACTCGATAATTGGTTTTCCCGAGATCGGCAAGAGGCACTTTGGGATATTTTCAGTTAGCGACCGCAGTCGCCGCCCTTGACCAGCACTAAGAATAATCGTTTTGATAGAGCTTTTTGGTTTGTCGCTAGTCATATCCGGTAGTCTTCTGAATTTTCAAGAATAATCATAAATCGTATTTCTGTACTATTTTCAGCGTCATTTCCATTCAATCTTGAGGTCAACAACAGGAAGGTTGAGTGATGAATTCACGACAGAGATGCACCTGATCGATTGGCAGGGACAATGGCAGGGACTATAAGGTAGTCCATCCATTGTATTCTGCCAGTAAATGTCGAGTTGATTTTTAGTGGGTAACTACTCAGTACATGGGACCGCTGACTGAGTGACCGGTGGTATACCATTTGAACAACTGGCCATTGATGCTGCTCAGGCGAGCAATGGACTCAGATCCCGTATCGTATCCACCTCCGTTGGAAAGGGGTTTTCATCCCCTGTGCGCACTCGCCCCAAGAATGCTATCTTGTTCAGTTGTGCACTCTGATAATCAATTAACGCGTCGCCTATCATCAGCACTCGTTCGGGCGAAAGGGCGTGGGCCGACAAAATATCTGCGATCAGCGTTTGTTTAGGCGTGGGGGAGCCACGTACCCCCGTGAAATAAGAGGCTAGCCCACGGCGTATAACAATCGTATTAAGCTCTGCTTCCGGTGTACCGGATGCAACAAACAAAGGTATTCTTGTGGATTCCATACGAATTAATTCCGCTGCACCAGGCACTGCCTCGCTGGCAATGACGGCTTCAACCACCAGTTCGGAGAACCGTCGATCCAGTTGTTGCTCTTCATCCGGCGTCAACGGAGGCTTCTCCAGTAAGTGCTGCTGAAAATAATGAAATTTCTGGTAACGTGACATACCGCCGTTCAATCTGTGATATCGCGCGACCTCAGCCATTACCGTTTCACCATAAGTACGATAGAGATTAGCAAAAGCCTGCGTTTTGATGTCGCCAGACTCAACCACCACGCCATCGAAATCGAAAATGATGGCTTGCCAGTATGCTGTCTTCATGCTCTGTTGGCGGATACCGAGGGCGTGGCCTCATCATCGTCGCCGGAGTGGTGTATGGTTTTGTGAATATCACTGAGACAATCAAGCAGACCCTGGCCAAGATCGACATGTTCGTTAAGAACCAGCTTGCGGCCGATGCGGGGTTGAAATGCATAGGGAGTGATTTCATAGTGATGCACCGCATTGGCTTCGTCAAAATGTAATGCTATTTTCCAGGGCATGATTTCCGAGATCATCGTCATGACATCCTTGATGCGCAACCGTTCCTGTCCTGTCAGAATCAGATGGCGGTTGGCAAATTCTGGCGCCAGTACCTGTACGCTCATGCGGGCTGCGTCCTCCACATGGATGTACTCGCGGATCGCATCACCGCTACCATGATAGGTTATCGAATGCCGTTCCACCGCTTCGTGCAGCATTCGGTAGATACCATTGCGTGCATCAGCACGCCTGCCATAAAGAGACCCGTAGCGTAAAATACTATAATCCAACCCATAGCGCTCGTGATAGGTTTCGATAAAACGCTCTGCCGCCTGCTTGCTGGCCCGGTAAAATGAGCCGGACTCGGAGTAGACATAAACGGTGCTGGCAAAGACGAAGCGGTGGGCTCCAGCGAGACGGGCGGCCTCCAGCGCGTGCATATTACCCAATACATTGATTGTGGCGGTAGCCAACGGTTTGTCATGGGCCTCATCAATGTCTGCTATGGCGGCAAAATTGTAAACTACATCTGCACCTTTGGCTGCTTCCGTCACCTGATCAAGTTCCATAATGTCACCGGTGATCATTTCCTGATCGTGTCTCTGGTGGGGCGATGGACGGCGATCAAACAAGCGCACCCGATAGCCGGCGGCAGACAATGCATCAGCCACATGACTGCCAAGAAAACCACTGGCGCCATATACAACCGCAATTTCGTTAGTCATTCCCTGTTTACCTGTCTTTCATTAGACCCACGTTAATCAGGCCTTGCCGCAGATTTTCCGCCGCTTCAATTTCCATACGTTGACGCGACTCCTTGGCAAGAGAGCCAATATGTGAGGTGAGAATAGCGTTGTCGCATTTGAGCAACGGGCCGCGGTAGGGTTCCTCCTCGAAAACGTCGAGGGCGGCCGCGCCCAATTGTCCGGAAGCCAAGGCCTCAGCCAAGGCGGTTTCGTCGATAAGGCCGCCGCGGGCCGTGTTTATCACCACTGCGCCGCGTTTCATGCGTGCGAAAGCTGTCTTGTTCAGTAAATGGTGGGTGTCAGCGTCATAGGTGAGATGCAGGCTGACGACATCCGCCTCTGCCAGAAGCCTTTCCAATGACACTAACTCTATTCCTTGCGGTGCTTGTTTTACATAGGAATCATGTGCTACAACCTTGGCATCAAAAGCCTGGCACAAACGGGTAACACGCCTGCCGACGCGTCCCAGGCCAATGATACCCACGGACTGAGCAGCAAGCAACTGGCCCTGCGTTCTTGGCCACTCTCCCTCACGGAGTAGTCGATCAATCTTGCATATTCGCCTCAACGCGCCCAACATCAAACCCATAGTGAGTTCAGCTACTGCTTGTGCCGGGGCCTCTGGCGTACTGAGAACCGCGATACCGTAGCGCTTTGCTGCGGCAAGATCAACACTATCCAGGCCGCTTCCGCAGCGAGACACAACTTTCAGGCTTTTGGCAGATGCGAAAACGCGTTCTGTCAGGGGCTCTATACCAGCGATCATCCCGATGGTATCCCCACCCAGTAATTGTATGGCTTCGTCTTCAGTGAGTTTGCGCCCGTGGTTATTGCCGGCAATATGCATTCCCTCTTCAAG
Organism: Nitrosospira sp.; assembly: GCA_039935055.1. Classification (GTDB taxonomy): domain Bacteria; phylum Pseudomonadota; class Gammaproteobacteria; order Burkholderiales; family Nitrosomonadaceae; genus Nitrosospira. The sequence continues at coordinate 2,134 of JBDTKY010000010.1, read as the reverse complement.
TAAATGCTGAAGATGGGGATTGTTGTCCACATCAAACGACGACGTGGAAATGACAAGTTTGCTCATAGCGTTGCCCTTATATTCTGCATGTGACTGCGGCAAAGCGTGTCGAGGATACGAATATCCAGCCCGTAACCAAGAAAATTGAAACCGGCTTCAATATTGCGCCGCAACTCGTCTGGATTCGGCTCTACCACATGAATACCCCCAGGCTTGCCTAGCCGGCGGCCAGCCTCTCGTACCTGTTCGATGGCGGATTGAACCTCAGGATAGTCAAGTTCGCCAGGTCGGCCCATGGAACCGGACAGATCGTAAGGACCGATGATATAGGCATCAATTCCGGGAACGGAAAGAATGGAATCAATGGCATTGACCGAGTCAATATGCTCTATCATGGCTACGATGACTGCATTATCTTCCAACCAGCGGCGGTATTGTTGAAATCGTGCGCCATAACCTTGAGCCCGGGCGAGACCGACTCCGCGCCGGCCCCGAGGCGGATAATAAACAGCTTGTACCGCAGCTTCGGCGTCAGCGGCGGTTTTGACCATAGGTACCATCACGCCCGCTGCACCGGCGTCCATGACGCGCTTGATCTGGTCAGGGTGATTCGACGTTAGTCGTACGATAGCGGGACACTGTTGCCCATCGAGTACTTGGATCAGCATTTGAACTTCGCTCAGTTCCAGGACACTGTGCTCTGTATCCAGTACCAGCCAGTCAAATCCGGCAGCAGCCATGATTTCGGCGACTGCTGGATGTCCCAGCGTGACCCATGAGCCTATGGTTAACGCATTCCGGGCCAGTTTTGATTTTAATTGCATGGGTATTCCTTAAGGAAAGCTGCTTGAAGGCGCGTTGCAGAGGGGGTACCTGATTCAATACGAAGCCAGCAGAGGATCGGCTTCCATCAATCCAGCCACACGCTCCAGATCGGCCTGCGTGTCCACTGCCTGCGTGCTAAACTTCGTTTTTACCATCTTCACTCGATAACCGTGTTCCAGCAATCGTAGCATGTCAACGGATTCTAACTGCTCCAGCGGAGTGGAAGGCAGCCGGGCGAAATCGAGCAACGTTTCGCGTCGGAATGGAATAATGCATACCTGTTTGTAGGCGAATGCATGCATAAAATCTGGTTGAGACAACGCTGGAGTGGTCGGTATCGGTTGTCGGGACATATAAAGAGCGTCCCCCTGCTGATTCACCACCACTTTAATGGTGTTGACATCGTAGAAGTCTGCTTTGTCATCAATAGCGCGCATCAGGTTAACGCAGCCCAGCAGCGGATCGTGCCGAAATGGTTCCACCGCGGCGTTGATCATCTCTGGGTGGGTCATTGGTTCGTCGCCCTGTACCATAACGATAAGCTCGGCATCAATTCCGGCAACCGCTTCGGCAACGCGATCACTGGCACGCTCATGAGTGTCGGCGGTCATTATGACGGGAGCGCCAAAATCCTGCGCGGCACACCGGATTTCTTCGTCGCAAGTAGCTATATAAGTAGCATTCAAGGCACTACTCAGGGCAACGCGTTTGTAAACATGCTCCAGCATAGTTCGGCCTAATAGCTTGGAAAGCGGCTTTCCGGGGAAACGCGATGAACCCATGCGCGCCGGTATTACAGCAATTGTTTTCATTAGTTGGTTATTCACATTTTGCGTTTATCAGTTATGGACGCGCGCGTTCCATCCCGTTGCTGGCAATTGTATAGCCTTGCACGTCAGCGGCAACGGAGTTTGTTTGCTCTGAACGCTATCCTACCATTAGCGGGGATACTCTGCGAGAACTTGGAGCAGGTTTCCATCTTGGGAAACTCTTGGGATAAGTTCTCTCTGGAGCGCTTGGTTGTCAGCCGAGGCGGCAAACGATGTGCGCAATGCCCTGCGCATTTCACTGGTAAACGAGCATCCGCGAGTGTACAATTACGCGCTTTTTCGCCACACGAATTTCATCTGATTGTCGAATAAAATTATGGATATACTGCCTGTTCATGCCGAGATGATAACTCGGACATGAAAGCTCTTTTTTTTCTCCGTCATTATAACGACATTGATCATATAACCCCGGTCATCTACAAATGGATTGATACGGGTCATACCTGCGACATTGTCCTGATCGGCAACTCGCGGTTTCG
>JBDTKY010000009.1:0-12334 GCA_039935055.1 Nitrosospira sp. | reverse complement strand
CCGCGGGACCACTAGTTTTTTCAGGAAACTTGAGATAAAGCCAGCGAGCGCCTCGTCTAGCAGTCTGTCGGACTTAAAGGAAATCGGCTGCAAAAGCGTCTGGCTGGCCTATATTTCGCCGCTTTTTCGACCAATAGAACAACTATTGGCCTTCAAAATCGTCAAAATCTATCCTCACTCAGTCGCTTTTTCGCTTCGATTCTTCAAGTCCGACAGGCTGCTAGACTAACAATATTAGCAATCAGAATCAGGCGTGTTCCGAAATACCGTATCGGTGGCCTCGGCGGGCAGGCTGAACACAAATCAGGATATAATAGACTTACATGTCGAGAACCACCGGTATGGAGATCAAGGACGCATAGATATACTGATATGGTCCAAATTCTGCATTTAGATTGTTAAATGTGCAAGTCTTTTTATGGCACTTCTGAAGATATTACAATACCCCGATGAACGGCTCCACACTGTAGCAGGCCGAGTGGAGGGGGTTACTAACGAAATCCGTGCTTTGGTGGATGATATGGCGGAAACAATGTATTCCGCTCCCGGAATTGGTCTGGCGGCGACCCAGGTTGATGTACACCAGCGTGTCATCATAATTGACATCTCCGATACCCATAACCAGTTGCATGTGTTAATCAACCCCGAAATCACCGCCCGCAGCGGCGAGTCTGATGACGAAGAAGGTTGCCTATCGGTTCCGGGAGTATTCGGGAAGGTAAAACGCGCCGGGCGGGTCACGGTCGAGGCCTGGGATCGCAACGGCAACCCGTTCGTACTCGACGCCGACGGTTTACTGGCAGTTTGCATTCAACACGAAATGGATCATTTGGCAGGCAAGGTATTTGTCGAGTATTGGTCTCGAATGAAGCAATCGCGTCTTCAAACCAGGTTAAAAAAGCAGCGGCAAAGGGTGTAACAATGATTTTTTTGACTACCGATAAATGTGGCCTAGCTAATCGCTGAATTTAGGGAATGTCTAAATGCCCTTCCGTGGGACGCGTTGCTGGCAAAATCGGGATGCTCACAAAGTGTACGGCGCAGATCATAGCACTCGCTCTACAATGCCAGCGAGCGTACTACAGTGAGGTAAGCCGATTTTGCCGCAACCTCGCATGGGGCAATCGTTTTGGAAGGCATCCTGACATCGTCCCTGGTTAAACTGCGCCCAATATGAAGATTATTTTTGCAGGTACCCCACCATTTTCCGTCCCTGCGCTTGAAGCCCTGACAAATGCCGGACATGAGATTGTATCGGTATTGACCCAGCCCGACCGCCCGGCCGGACGAGGCATGAAGACTACCGCAAGTGCGGTCAAATTGTTGGCACAGCAACGAAATTTTGCTTTGTTGCAGCCATATTCGCTCAAACCACCCGAGCTATACGCACAATTGAATGCTATGGGTGCCGATATCATGGTGGTTGTCGCTTATGGGCTGATTCTGCCTTCGGCAGTTTTAAATGTTCCTCGCCTTGGTTGTCTTAATATCCATGCTTCGTTGCTGCCCCGCTGGCGGGGTGCTGCCCCAATCCAGCGGGCAATATTGGCGGGAGATCGAGAAACCGGGATCACGGTCATGCAAATGGATCGAGGTCTGGATACCGGTGCCATCCTGTTGCAGCGAAGTCTCGCAATCACAAAAAATGACACCGCACAAACTTTGCATGACAGGCTTGCCTTACTGGGAGCTCTTTGCATCGTGGAAGCATTAGCGCATCTGCAACAGAGAAAGCTTTCCTCAATTCCTCAGAATGAAATTGCCGCCACGTACGCACCCAAGCTGGAAAAAAACGAAGCGCAAATTGACTGGCGATTGAGTGCGGAAGATATCAGCCGGGTGGTGCGAGCATTCAATCCTCGCCCGGGTGCATATTCCCGGATATGCGGTGCTTCCATGAAAATATGGCAAGCAGGCGTCGCTGCGGATGCCCCCGGCAAAACGGGAGAGATTGTTGCAACGGGACGCGACGGAATTGTGGTTGTATGTGGCGTGGGGACGCTCGTACTGGAAATCGTGCAAAAACCTGATGGAAAAAAATTAAGTGCGGCGGAATTTCTCTCGGGGCATGCATTGCAACCGGGCGACTGCTTTGAATTGCCGGAATGACTAAAACTCAGCGTTTGGCCGCGACAGCTGTGGGCAAAGTACTGGGTGGCGCGAGTCTGACTGCGGTGTTGCAGGATATCTGGCGTAGCTACGCTGATCTTTCGGGTCAGCAACGTGGAGCAATTCAGGATTTAAGCTACGGTGTATTGCGTTTTTATGGCCAACTCGACGCGTTGCTTGGGTTATTGCTGAATAAGCCGCTATGGGACCAAAACCTACGTTGTTTATTATTAGTGTCCTTGTATCAACTGGGATATAGTAGGGCTTCTGCACATACGGTAGTGGATAACGCCGTATCCGCTTCGCTCGTCTTGAATGGTAACAAAGGTGCGCAAGGGCTGGTCAACGCGGTATTGCGCAACTTCATACGTCAACGCGCAAGTCTTCTGGAACGAGCAGCTGACAGTGAGGTAGGACGGTATTCTCATCCACAATGGTGGATAAACAAACTCCGTGCGCAATATCCACAATGCTATCAGGCAGTGTTGGAGGCCAGCAATCAACGCCCGCCCATGACACTGAGGGTCAACCGGCGCAAGACCAGCGTAGCGGAATACCAGCAACGTCTCTATCAAAACGGTATGGACGCACAGCGATTATGGAACGATGCGCTTAAACTGGCCCAGCCGGTGGCAGTGGATAGGCTACCCGGATTCGCCGAGGGATTAGTATCCGTGCAGGACGCAGGCGCCCAACTTGCCGCGCCGTTGATGGATGCACACGATGGCATGCGCGTTCTGGATGCTTGCGCCGCTCCCGGAGGCAAAAGCGCGCATCTGCTTGAATTGGCGGAAATGGAATTAACCGCACTCGACAATGACATCGTACGAGTTGCCCGCATAACAGGAAATCTCTCCCGGCTGGAACTTAACACCCACCGCGTTATCCATGGGGACGCGGCGCACCCGGCGGGATGGTGGGACGGCAAGCAATTCGATCGCATTTTAGCCGATATGCCCTGCTCCGCCTCTGGAGTGGTGTGCCGCCACCCCGATATCAAATGGCTGAGACGTGAAAACGACCTCTCCCAATTTGCCTCAATACAGAGGGAAATCCTCAACGCCTTGTGGCAGATGCTGACCAGAGATGGTAAATTGCTCTACGCCACCTGTTCGGTATTCGTCGAGGAAAACAAGCTGCAGGTGGAAGAGTTCTTGCGCCATCATTCAGACGCCCATCTGCTGCCTCTTTCCCAGGTTAAAACGATCGACGGGCAGCTATTGCCGAACGCTCATCATGACGGTTTCTTTTATGCCCTGCTGCACAAAGCCTGATTCCTTCGTGCGACTATTGCGCGCAGCCACGACGGCACTGCTGAGCACGGCGCTCCTGCTAAGCGTTTCATCCCATGCGAACGACATACAGATAAAGTCTGTTGTAATAGACGCAGTGGACGGAGGTTATCAGTTTAATGCTGATTTCGAGATCGCACTCAACTCCAAGTTGGAACGGGCACTCAAAAAAGGCATCGTGCTTTACTTCGTCACAGAACTCAACCTGATGAATTCACGCTGGTATTGGCTAGATGAAAAGATTGCGCAGAGTAGAGTGCGAGAAGGATTGAGCTATTACGCGCTTACTCGTCAATACCGTTTGAGTCGCGGGACATTGTCGCAGAATTTTGGCACATTGGAGGAGGCATTACAGACCCTGAGCCGGGTGCGAGATCGCCCCATTGTAGTAACTTCCGAGCCACAACCCGATGCGGAATACACTGTGGAAATACGTATGTGGCTGGACATATCAGCATTGCCTAAACCGTTTCAGGTAGAGACACTTGGTTCAAGGGAGTGGGATCTAAGTTCCGGTACACTACGGTGGGGCACAAAATTGCCATTGCAAAAGCTTCAAGATAGTACCAGGCTGTGAAGTACGTCATTATCATTGGTGCAGGGCTAGGTGCGGTAATGCTGTTTCTGCTTGCGACTGCCGGTGCCGATACTGGGCTTTTTGAACGCAAATATCGACTTCTAATCAGACTCAATGTCGGCTTTGTGCTGTTCCTTATGGCAGTGGTGGGATTTTTGCTATGGAGACTCAGGCGCAGGCTCAAGGCTGGCGTATTCGGTTCCAGGCTGGGATTGCGCCTGTTGCTGATCTTTTCACTGATGGCGGTTCTCCCAGGTGCACTTGTGTATGGTGTATCGGTGCAGTTCCTGGGAAAAAGTATCGAATCCTGGTTTGACGTTAAAGTTGATCGCGCGCTCGAAGGAGCTCTAAATCTAGGACGCACCATTCTCGACAACCAACTGGAGGAACTGCGCAACAAAGCCCAAGCCGCCACGCTTACGCTATCCGAGCAGTCTGCCCCGCCGCTGCCAGCGTTAAATCAGCTGCTGGATCAATCACAGGCAGAGGAGGCCACACTGTTTAATCAGGATGGCGAGATAATTGCGTTTTCAGGCACGAATAACATGGGACTGTTCCCGGAGGCGCTAACTGTGGCGGTGATACGCCAGGTGACAATGGAGAAAGCGTATAGCGCGGTTGAGTCTATTCCGGGCAAGGGTTTGTATTTAAGGGTGGTAACATCCATTGACGTGCCGAGCATGGAAGGAAGCACTCGCATATTACAATTGTTGCAGCCGGTACCCAAACAGCTAGCCGAGGATGCGGAAATAGTACAGGCAGCGTATCGGGATTATCAGGAATTATTGCTATCGCGTGAGGGATTGAAAGGCCTCTACGGCGTAACGCTCACACTTGCGCTGCTACTCTCGCTCTTTTCCGCTCTGGCCGCGGCGTTTCTTATTAGTGAGCGGCTGAGCGCCCCGCTGGGTATGCTGGCGGAAGGTACCCGCGCCGTTGCTCAGGGCGACTTCAGCAGACGCCACCCGGTGCAAAGCCGGGATGAGTTGGGAGTGCTGACCGAATCATTTAATCTCATGACTCAGCAGCTGGAAGAAGCCCGCACTACAGCCCAGCACAACCAACATGAAGTGGAGAGTGCCAAGGCTTATCTAGAAAATATATTAGCCAACCTCTCATCCGGTGTTCTGGTATTTGACGAAAACCTATGCATGCGTACTGCGAATCTTAGCGCAGAACAAATTCTGAAAGTTCCGTTGGCGGGACTCGAAGGGTTAACAATTGAAGAATGCGCGGTGCGAGAACCTCAGTTATGCTCTTTCAAAACCGAAATTCTCGAAGGATTTCATTCGAAAAAAAAGGGGGAATGGCAGTGTCAGGTGGAGCGCTTGAGAGATGGCGCCAACCAAGTATTGTTGCTCCGTGGGACACGCCTACCGCACGTATCAGGCGGTGGCGGGGTCGTGGTGTTTGATGACATAACGGGTTTATTACAGGTTCAGCGTACTGCCGCGTGGGGTGAAGTGGCACGGCGCCTGGCTCATGAAATCAAAAATCCGCTTACACCGATACAGCTTTCCGCTGAGCGCATGCAGCACAAGCTCGCCGAGAAGCTGAGTATAGAAGATGCACAAATCTTGCGGCGCTCCACCGAGACTATCGTCAATCAGGTGGAAGCACTTAAAAAAATGGTCAATGAATTCAGCGAATATGCACGCGCGCCGGAACTGGAATTTCATCTACTGGATTTCAACAGCCTCGTACGCGAAGTGCTCGCATTATACGAGGCGTCAAGCGTAACAGCATCTGGAAATTCACAACCTCATGTTTATTTGGCTCTGGCTTCAGATCTGTCGACCGTGAAAGGTGATTCCGCACGGTTACGCCAAGTTATCCACAACCTCTTGCAAAATGCCCAAGATACACTAATAGGCGTCGCAGAACCCGCTATCATGGTGCGAACCGAAGTCGCGCCGGGCGGAGTACGGTTTAGCGTGAGTGATAACGGCGGAGGGTTTCCAGACCAGGTCAGGGCTCGAGTGTTCGAGCCCTATATTACCACCAAGCCCAAGGGTACGGGACTGGGATTGCCTATTGTCAAGAAAATAGTCGAAGAACACAATGGTATGATTCAAATAGAAAACATCCGGCCGCACGGTGCACGAATTTCAATTACCTTGCCAGCCATGGACACTTTGGCGATCAACCTCAAAGCCACATGATTACAGACCCGCTATGAACGTATTTCCATATTCCTGAAAACGCCTATTTCAGTAATTTGTAATTGGGTGCTATCGGCAGATAAATTTCACCACATCGTTAGAAGAGATTTAACTTTTGAATTATGAGCAACAATACAATACTTGTCGTTGATGACGAAATCGGCATACGTGAGCTATTGTCCGAGATCTTGCGTGATGAAGGCTACCGCGTTGCCCTTGCGGAGAATGCTGGACAGGCACGCAACTGGCGCAAACAGACGCGACCTGATTTGGTGTTACTAGATATCTGGATGCCAGATACGGATGGTATCACTCTGCTGAAAGAGTGGGCGAGTTGCGGACTGCTCACTATGCCGGTGGTGATGATGTCGGGACACGGCACAATAGATACCGCTGTAGAGGCGACGCGTATAGGCGCATCCGGTTATCTGGAGAAGCCGGTCCCGCTGCAAAAGCTGCTAAGCACGGTGGGGCGCGCACTGCGCGGAGGCCAAGTCAAATCTCCCACGATTCTTCCCCTTGCCAGCCTGGGAAGGGGACCATTGATCGCTGACCTGAAAAAACGACTGGAACAGGTGGCCGTCCTCAGGACGCCACTTCTACTCACCGGCGAACCCGGAACCGGCGTGGATCTATGCGCACGTTTTTTGCACCGCCAAAACACCCCATGGGTTGAACCGGATACGCTCGCCGCACTTGCCGATGCCCCGTTTGATTTACTCGAACGGGCAAAAGGCGGGTTGTTGTTTCTCAAGGAGATCGGAGAACTTAACAGGCTGGCGCAAAAGGGATTACTGTTGCTGTTGAGCAAGATGGAAAAATACAGCGTGCGGCTCGTATGTGCCACATCAATGCCACTAGCGGGGCTGACTGCGCAAGGCGCCTACGACCCCAGGTTATATGAAGTTCTAAGCGGTCTTTGCATCAATGTTCCTGCGCTGCGGGAACACCGGGAAGACATCCCTGACCTCGCCAGCCAGATACTCTCGCGCTATATTGAATCAGGCGAAGTATCCCTGCGTCAATTCAGCACTGCCGCACTCAATGGCTTGCGAAATCACGATTGGCCCGGCAATCTTGTACAGCTTACCGGCACGGTGCACTCTCTGGCGCTGACCTGCGCTGGCGATGAAATATCGGCGGATGATATAAAGCAGATACTGGTATCTTCATCGCCAGCGCAAGCGGTCGCGGGCGTCCCGCTCAATATTCCGTTACGCGAGGCGCGTGATATATTTGAGCAAACTTATTTTGAACAGCTCATTGATCAGGAAAGCGGCAATATGACACGGGTAGCAGAACGAGCCGGACTGGAACGCACTCATCTTTATCGTAAGCTGAAACTATTGGGCATTAAGCTGCGAAATCACTGATACAAAAAAAGGGTTTCTCCTGTACCGCAGCATCAAGAATTACCGAAATCGCCAAAGTGCCGAATGTGCCATCAGGACAATATGGTGCGATAGTTATTTCCCGGAATTATTTTCGGTTATATGCAATCTGCCACAATCGAGGTATGCCATAGTTGTCTGACATCGTATCTTAAGCGATAATAATGATTTTGCCGACCCGCACCGCTACCCGGGTTAGGGGGCGGTGTTTCTATTTGCTATATATCCGTTGAACGAGGGAGTTTGTGTCCATGGGAACATTTAGAGATTTTGATGCGCCGGTGTTCAAGAATTTAACTAGTGCGATCCGCGCGCTGGCTATGGACGCTGTGCAAAAAGCCAATTCAGGCCACCCGGGCATGCCTATGGGCATGGCGGAAATAGCTGAGGTATTATGGATTCATCATTTGCGCCACAATCCTGCCAACCCCAAGTGGATGGATCGCGACCGGTTCGTGTTATCCAATGGACATGGCTCGATGTTGATTTATGCCTTGCTGCACCTCACCGGCTACGACCTGCCAATGGAGGAAATAAAGCGTTTTCGCCAGCTTCATTCCAGGACGCCGGGCCATCCTGAATACGGGTATACGCCGGGCGTGGAAACCACGACCGGCCCGTTGGGGCAAGGCCTCGCCAACGCGGTGGGCATGGCACTGGCGGAAAAAATACTTGCCGCGGATTTTAACCGGCCCGGCTTTGACATTGTCAATCATCACACTTACGTATTTCTTGGTGATGGCTGTCTGATGGAGGGAATCTCCCATGAAGCCTGCTCGCTGGCAGGCACGCTGGGACTCGGCAAGTTGATCTGTTTTTACGACGACAACGGTATTTCCATCGATGGTCACGTGGAAGGCTGGTTCACTGACGACACACCCAGGCGTTTCGAAGCTTACGGCTGGCACGTGGTACCCAATGTCAACGGTCATGATCCGGTAGCTATTGAAGCGGCCATCGAGGCAGCCAAGCAGGCCACTGGCAAGCCTTCGATGATCTGCTGCAAAACCGTCATCGGCATGGGTTCTCCCAATAAAGCCGATACTCATGAAGTTCACGGCGCCGCGCTGGGTGACGTGGAGATAGCGGCCACACGCCCGCATATCGGCTGGCATCATCTGCCATTCGAAATCCCCAACGATGTCTATGCAATGTGGGATAGCCGCGCAAAAGGTGAAAAACTGGAAACCGAATGGAACCGCAAGTTCGCCGAGTATATCGAGCAGTATCCCGCAGAGGCCGCCGAGTTCACGCGGCGTATGTCGGGGGAGCTGCCAGACGGTTGGCGTGAGCAGGTGGATGGTTTAATCGGCCGTGTCGATGCCAAGCAAGAAACGATTGCCACCCGCAAAGCTTCACAGAACGCCATTGAAGGCCTGGCATCGGCATTACCGGAACTGGTCGGCGGTTCCGCGGATCTGGCTGGGTCGAATCTTACCCTCTGGTCAGGCTCGCAGGGCTGCAACCGGGAGAACGGGGGCAACTATATTTATTATGGCGTGCGTGAATTCGGCATGAGCGCAATAATGAATGGGCTGTCGTTGCATGGTGGCATTATCCCCTACGGCGCAACCTTCCTCATGTTCTCGGAATATGCTCGCAATGCCTTGCGCATGGCGGCACTGATGAAGATCCGCACTTTGTTCGTGTTTACGCATGACTCGATCGGTTTGGGCGAAGATGGCCCGACACACCAACCGGTGGAGCAGACCGCAACGTTACGTTATATACCCAACATGGATGTATGGCGGCCCTGCGATACAGTCGAATCAACTGTGGCCTGGGCACGTGCAATTGAACGCAAGGAAGGTCCCTCGGTACTGATTTTCAGCCGCCAGAATCTTCCTTTCCAGAAACGCGACGCTGCCACCATCAAGCAGGTCGACAAAGGCGGCTACATCCTCTCCGAACCTGCCGGTGGCAAACCACAGGCAATCATTATTGCCACCGGTTCTGAAGTGGGACTGGCAATAATGGCACAAAAGGCGCTCGCCGAAACGGGCGTACACGTACGCGTGGTCTCAATGCCCTGCACAAGTTTGTTTGATCGTCAGAACACTTCCTATAAAGACAGCGTGTTGCCTAAAGGTGTAGGACGCGTAGCGGTGGAAGCCGGCATCACTGATTACTGGCGCAAATATGTGGGCCTTGAAGGCGCAGTGGTCGGCATGGATACATTTGGTGAGTCAGCGCCTGCCAGCGATCTGTTCAAGCACTTCGGCTTCACCGTCGAGAATGTGATAAAAGCAGTGAATAGCGTTATTTAATTCTAGTCAGTTGGGGCTGGCAGTGCCAAGAAAATTTTTCTGCGCTGCGGTTCGATTTTTTTATCCAAGGAGTTCAAGGTATGACAATCAAAGTCGGTATCAACGGGTTTGGCCGTATTGGACGCATGGTGTTCCGCGCGGCAATACAAGATTTCAAGGACATCGAAGTCGTTGCTATCAACGATCTGCTTGAGCCTGACTACCTGGCCTATATGTTGCAGCATGATTCTGTACATGGCCGCTTCAAAGGGCAAGTTTCTATCGAAGGAGACACCTTGGTCGTTAATGGCAAAAAGATTCGTTTGACCGCCATAAAGGACCCCTCTGAACTAAAATGGGGTGAAGTAGGCGCCGATGTTGTCATCGAGTCAACCGGCCTTTTTCTCACCGAAGAAAGCTGCCAGAAGCACATCGCTGCCGGGGCAAAGAAAGTTATCATGTCGGCACCCTCCAAGGATGACACGCCCATGTTTGTATATGGCGTGAATGACAAAACCTATGCCGGACAAACCATCATTTCCAACGCTTCGTGTACCACAAACTGTCTGGCCCCTGTTGCCAAGGTATTGAACGACGCATTTGGCATCAAACGCGGCCTGATGACTACCGTACATGCTGCCACGGCCACCCAGAAGACTGTCGACGGCCCTTCCAACAAAGATTGGCGCGGGGGACGCGGCATTCTAGAAAATATCATTCCGTCCTCGACTGGCGCCGCCAAAGCCGTTGGTAAGGTTATCCCTGAACTGAACAAGAAGCTGACCGGCATGGCGTTTCGCGTACCCACTTCTGACGTTTCAGTGGTCGATCTTACCGTGGAATTGAACACGGACGCCACCTACGAAGAAATCTGCGCGGCCATGAAGAATGCATCAGAGGGATCAATGAAGGGCGTGCTCGGCTATACCGACGAGAAAGTCGTTTCCACCGATTTTCGCGGTGAAAGTTGCACCTCCATTTTTGACGCGGAAGCCGGCATGTCTCTGGATAGCAGTTTCGTCAAGGTGGTTTCCTGGTACGACAATGAGTGGGGATACTCCAGCAAGATTCTGGAAATGGCCCGCGTTATCGGCAAATAGCTTGTGCAAAGTATCGAGAAGCGGCGCAGGTATGAAGGAAATGTGCCAGATCCGCTTCTCGCAACTTCCGTTTCCCACCCAAAAAGACATCTTTATGCCGCACAAATTTGGAGCTTCCAATGTCTGTCATTAAAGTCATCGATCTCGCTCTTAGAGGCAAACGCGTATTCATTCGCGCCGATCTCAATGTACCCATCACAGATGGCAAGGTTACCTCCGATGCACGTATCACTGCTTCCATGGCCACCATAAGCCACTGCCTGAAACAAGGAGCCAAGGTGATGGTGACTTCACACCTGGGCCGCCCCGACGAAGGTGTGTGGTCTGAGGAGAATTCCCTCAAGCCGGTTGCCGACAATATTGCCGCCCGTCTGGGCAGGCCTGTGCGACTGATCAGGGATTGGGTGGAAAATGGCTTCGACGTTGCAGAAGGAGAATTGGTCGTTCTGGAAAATTGCCGCTTCAATAAAGGCGAAAAGAAAAATCTCGATGAGACTGCGCAAAAATATGCCCGGCTATGCGACGTATTTGTGATGGATGCCTTCGGTACGGCGCACCGTGCTGAAGCCTCAACTCACGGCATCGCAAAGTATGCTCCTGTTGCTTGTGCAGGTATTCTGCTGACGGAAGAACTTGATGCGCTGACTAAAGCGCTGCTGAGTCCGGCGCGTCCCATGGTCGCCATCGTCGGAGGTTCCAAGGTGTCGACCAAGCTTACCGTGCTCGAGTCTCTGTCCGAAAAAGTAGACCAACTGGTGGTGGGTGGCGGTATCGCCAATACTTTCCTCAAAGCGGCTGGCAAGAATATCGGGAAATCGTTATGCGAAAATGATCTGGTTCCTACCGCAAAAATGCTGATGGATAAGATGGCGAAACGCCATGCATCCATCCCGATCGCCGTAGATGTCGTGGTTGGAAAGAAATTTGATGCGAATGAACCGTCAGTATTAAAAGATGCCGATGCGGTTGCCGATGATGAGATGATTTTTGATATCGGCCCAAAGAGTGCGCAGGAGTTGGCGGATATCATCATGAAAGCGGGTACCGTCGTGTGGAATGGTCCTGTCGGCGTATTCGAGTTTGATCAGTTCGGTGCCGGTACCGAAACCATCGCTATGGCCATTGCCAGTACCAAAGCCTTTACCCTGGCCGGGGGTGGCGATACCATCGCTGCGATCCAGAAATATGGTATTTATGACAAGATATCCTACATTTCTACCGCTGGCGGCGCATTCCTGGAATTTCTCGAAGGCAGGAAATTGCCTGCCGTGGAAATACTTGAACAACGCGCGCGCTGATTTTGCACCGTTAACGACGCAATACTTCCCTACTTAGATGATTCGAAGAACAAAAATCGTAGCAACCCTCGGTCCTGCATCATGCGATCCCAAAGTTCTGGAGCGCATGATAAATGCCGGGGTGGATGTAGTGCGTATCAATTTTTCTCATGGCAAAAG
>JBDTKY010000008.1:0-1747 GCA_039935055.1 Nitrosospira sp. | reverse complement strand
ACTGCCAAATGAATTGAAGACAAGGAAAGCGAGTAAGTCAGCGGCATGAGCAGGAACTCACGATTAAGCTCACCCCACGCAGCAACATTGCTTTCATCAGCAGGCTTATCCGTTTGGTGAACTGAAGTCGAGGATATGAACAAGGATAAGGACAGAGATAAAGATTCTCCATCAGTTTTATTCTTCACCCGGGTTGATGATCTCGGCATCGCATTATCTGATGGATTGGATTTTGCAAAGCAAGACAACGGCAAAGTAATCAATGCCGCAACAAACACAAAATAGCCGGATTTAAGACCGTGTCCCATCAGCCCCGCTTTGATCCGTATCCTCGACCAAGGTGTTATCACTCGCACGACGGCGCTCAATCACCATGGCTAATTTCTCATCCTCCTTGACGTCGTGCTTCTCGATCTGACCATCTTCGATGCGTACCAATCGGTCCGCCATCGCCATGACATGCCAGTCATGGGTGGAAAAAATAAAGGTCGTCCCGAAGTTGCCGTTAATGTCTTTCATCAACTGCAGGATTCCTTCACCCGTCTTGTGATCAAGATTAGCAGTCGGTTCATCCGCCAACACGATCTTTGGTTGCGTCGCCAGCGCGCGTGCAATCGCCACGCGTTGCCGTTGCCCGCCGCTCAACTGATTCGGTCGGTGACCGGCGAACTTGGATAGCCCCACGATGGCGAGGTATTTCGCGACCCGCTTCCGGCACTCCATGGCGCTCAGTTCCTTGAATTGCAACAGTGGAAACTCAACATTTTCCTCTGCCGATAGTACGGGCAACAAATTGAACGTCTGGAAAATGAAGCCAATGGTTCGCGCCCTGAGATCGGAAAGCTCATCAGGCGTCTGGCCACTGACATTCTGGCCGTTGATGAATACTTTCCCTTGAGACGGGGTATCGATGCAACCGATTAGATTGAGTAGAGTAGACTTACCACTCCCCGATGGACCCGCAATCGCAAGGAAAGCGCCATCCTCAATATTCAGCGTGATGTCCTTGAGCGCCTCGACTTGCTGTTCACCCAGGGTGTAGTATTTGAAAACGTGTTCAAGTTGCACTATGCTCATAAAAGCCATCCTCGAATGGGTAACCTCAGGGGTGAGCGGCATACACAATAGGAACCAAAATGCAGAAAAAATCATTTCGATACGTTTTTACCGTGATTTCCGTGATTGTTACCATGGGATCCGTCGCGTCCGCCGAGTCCAGTGATGTGGAGCTAGCTCGAAGCGTCCTAGAAAAGGCTGACCAAATACGCTTCCCGCGTGAAAGTTTCCAGGTCGACGTCAGCATCAATACCACTTCACCTGGCCAGTCAGCGGATATGCGTGAATACCGGATTTTATCCAAAGGCAATGAAAACAGCGTGGTAATGGCTACGGAGCCAGCTTCCGAACGCGGCCAGATTATACTGATGAAAGGACGCGATCTGTGGATATTCATACCGAGTGTCTCACAACCTGTGCGCCTATCATTATCCCAACGTCTTACCGGTCAAGTGGCAAATGGTGACTTGGCGCGAGCAAACTTCGCTGGCGATTACAATGCTACAATCTTGCGCACCGACACCATTGACGGCGAGAGGTATTTCGTACTGGAGCTCATTGGAATCGACCGAAGCGTCACGTATCATAAAGTCTTATACTGGGTACGGCAATCGAATTTCTGGCCGTACCGCGCCGAATTCTATTCGTTGTCTGATCGCTTGCTTAAAACCAGCCGTTACGAGAATTTCCA
>JBDTKY010000007.1:0-12906 GCA_039935055.1 Nitrosospira sp. | reverse complement strand
GGGCAAGCGCGTACCGGTCAGAACCCAGGCCAAGTTACGCGAGGCCGCGAACGATCATATGACGATGCTGGAGCAAAACCCTGAGCGCGTTATTGGCTACTTCCAGGATCGCCGGGTTCGCTATGCCGCTTAAAACTTCATAGGGCCGGAGCAATAAGAAATGAGCGGTCAACTGCCGGATTTAGGATAATATAAGGCGATTCTTGGTTTAAGGCAGTCACTTTTGGGGGTTCTAGCAGCCTGTCGGACTTAAAGGAAATCGGTTGCAAAAGCGTCTGGCTGGTCTATATTTCGCCGCTTTTTCGACCAATAGAACAACTATTGGCCTTCAAAATCGTCAAAATCTATCCTCACTCAGCCGCTTCTTCACTTCGATTCTTCATGTCCGACAGGCTGCTAGGTTCGGCCATTCCAGACATCAACGTCTCCGTTTTGCCCGTTTGCGCCATTCATAAATTGTATAGAGCCGCCATGCCGCACGCACCGCAAAATAACCGGCCACGGCAAACAGTAGCGCCAGCAGAAATATTCCTAGAAACAATGGCTTGCCGAGTGACATCATCCACTCTACCAATGCGGGGACCCACGCGCTGATATTTTTGTCCATCAGGTGCAACTCGGTTTGGGGCATATCCCCTGCGCCATTACCTATGACCAACTCGCCTAAGGTGTAGGCAACGATATAAATCGGCACGATCGTGAAAGGATTGGAATAAAGTGTGGTAGCCACCGCCACGGGGAGATTCACCTTGAAAACGATAGCAAACAAAGCGGCGAAAAAGAACTGTACCGGATTGCTGCCGGGGATCAGTCCGGTGAATAAGCCAACCGCCACGCCACCTGCTACTGACCGGCGATGAAGATGCCACAGATTGTGATGTTGCAGCTGTTCTCCGAACAATCCGATAAAACGGTTCTGACGGATGGTCTCGTGAGAGGGCAGATATTTTTTGAAGAATTTTCGGAGCACGAGAAGAGTGTACGGAAATACCGGCGGGAGATGTAAACATAATAAAAAACCGGCCGCCCGCCGCATGCGGACCAAAGATCTGTCCGGTTTAAGGAAAGCCGGACGCATATACAAGATATCAGGCGTCCCATCGCCCGATGCTTCATCCATAAATCTTAATGGCCGTTCAATTTACTGCTGAGTATCGATCTCCTCTTCCTGGTTCAGTAACTTCCCCCGTGTTCATATGGGTTTCAGTAGATGGCGGGAATCACTGATGCGAACATGTATTCTGGCATTTTCCTTTGGAATAGGGCTGCTGCAACAGCAGGCCGAGCTACCGGAAATCGCCTGGGCGCGGGTGTTGTTGCCTGGTGCAGCGTCCGCGTTTTTACTCTGGCGCTGCCAGGCCCCCATTTTCGTGGTCGCCGGAAAGATACTGTTTGCTGCAATTTTCCTGGGGGCTGGTTTTTTCTGGGCAGCCACCTTTGCTCAGTGGCGCCTGGCTGATGTGCTTCCGCATGAATGGGAAGGGCGCGATGTCCAATTGATTGGCGTGGTAGCGGAACTACCGCAAGCCAATGAAAACAGCTTGCGTTTTGTATTCGATGTGGAGCACGTGCTAACGAAAGATGCGGTGGTTCCCGCGCGTATTTCTCTCGCCTGGTATAAAGAACGCGGGAAGTATGCCGATATTTCCAAGTCTGCGCTGCCTCAGATCAATGCGGGTGAACGCTGGCAGTTCACGACGCGGCTCAAACGTCCGCATGGCAGCGTCAATCCCCATGGTTTCGATTTCGAGGAATGGGCGCTGGAGCGAAACATACGAGCTACCGGCTACATACGGAAAGCTGACGATAATTTGCGTCTGAACGAAATGGTCAATCAGCCTGCCTACCGCGTCGAGCGTTTACGCCAGGAGATTCGCGAGCGTTTTATCCAGGCATTGCCTGATCATCCCTATACCGGCGTTCTGGTTGCGCTGGCGGTAGGTGATCAGCGAGCTATTTCAAGCGAACAGTGGCAAATATTTACGCGTACCGGCGTAAACCATCTCATGAGCATCTCAGGATTGCATGTGACCATGGTATCGGGCCTGATATTTGCGCTGGTATATTGGTTGTGGCGCAGGAGCCGTCGCCTTGCGCTATGGCTGCCTGCGCGCAAAGCGGCGGTCATTGCCGGGCTTGTGGCGGCACTCGGTTATGCACTGCTCGCCGGTTTCGCAGTACCTGCACAGCGCACGGTTTATATGCTTGCGGTAGTAGCCCTGGCTTTGTGGCTGGGGCGTTTCACTTCCGCGACATCAGTACTGACGTGGGCATTGCTGGCAGTGGTGGTTCTTGATCCATGGGCGGTACTTTCGCCGGGCTTCTGGCTGTCGTTCGGTGCGATAGCGATGATCATGCTGGTATCAGCAGGGCGCATCGGCAGAACTCACTGGTTGACCGGCTGGGCACGGGTGCAGTGGGCAATAACCCTCGGCCTCATACCGTTACTACTGGCGATGTTTCAACAGGTATCGCTGATTTCGCCCGTTGCCAATGCGATCGCCATTCCGTTGGTGAGCCTGGTAGTCGTTCCTTTAACGCTGCTGGCGACATTGCCGCTATTCGATTTTATGTTATTACCCGCACACGCGGTACTAAGCGGTTGCATGGATGCAATGCGATGGATGAGCAATGTACCGCAGGCGGTCTGGAGCCAGCATGCGCCACCCACATGGGCAGTGGCAGCCGGTATGGCTGGTATCGTATGGTTGCTGTTGCCCGGGCGATTAGGGTTGGGATTTGCTGCAGGTTTTCCGGCTCGCTGGCTGGGGGCGGTCGCGTTGCTACCAATATTTCTGGTACTTCCACAAAAGCCCGCACCGGGGGAATTATGGCTTACCGTGCTGGATGTCGGTCAGGGATTAGCAATAGTGGCACGTACAGAAAATCACGCACTGCTTTACGATACAGGGCCGGGTTTTAGCTCCGAGGCGGATAGCGGCAACCGAACGATTGTTCCTTTTTTGCGGGGAGAAGGTATCAATCACCTTGATACGATGATTGTGACGCATGCTGACTCGGACCATAGCGGCGGCGCATTGTCAGTATTGGAAGCGGTGCGGGTGGAATGGCTGGTTTCGTCCTTGAGGGCCAATCATCCGATCCAGTTAGCCGCCACCAATAAGCACCGCTGCCGTGCAGGAGAATCCTGGCAATGGGACGGGGTACAGTTCGATATGCTATATCCATCGGAACAGAGCTACAGTAACCCCACGCTCAAAACCAATGCATTGAGCTGCGTGCTGAAAATCACGACAACTCACGGCAGCGCGCTGCTGCCAGCCGACATCGAGAAAAAATCCGAATATCAATTACTCGTAACCCATGGCGATGCGCTTCCTTCAACGGTGCTGGTGGCGCCCCATCACGGTAGCAAAACCTCTTCCACTGACGAGTTTGTACGTCAGGTCAATCCCCGGCTGGTAATATTCGCCGTAGGCTATCGCAATCGTTTCGGGCATCCCAGGGAAGAGGTGATGGAGCGCTACCGGGCACTGGGAAGTACATTGCTGCGTAGCGATAACGATGGTGCGGTGCTTCTACGCTTTGCGGATAATACTTTTGCGGTCGAAACTTCACGTGCGCTGCGTCGCCGCTACTGGCAAGACATTCCAAGCATATAGACGAATTAACACAGGCGTAAAACTGAAAATGAACGATGAGCTACCAGATTCAGATTCAGGTTCAGGAACTTTGCCGGATCTCCCATCCACGGTGTTTCCTTCTGCCGTGGGCGGACGGGATGGGCTCTTTTCGCTGGAATCCATGTTGCCCATTCTGCCCATTTTTTCTCCCGGTGAAATCGACATACTCCGGCATGCGCTGGAACTTTCCCAGCCGCTGTATGCCGGCAAATACCTATCCACTGGCGAGCCGGTTAACCAGCACGTGCTGGGCGCAGTGTCGGTACTTGCGTTGTTGCGGGTCGATAGCGACACCTTGGTAGCGGGAATGCTTCAGTTCGTACCCGATTATCTGGATGGATACAAGGAAAAATTGCAAACAGTCTTCAACTCCACCGTGGCTCACCTAGTGGAAGGGGTGGCCCGCATGGGCCGCATCCCGATGCTGGGAACAAGAGATAACGGCAGTGGCACAGCAGACCGCGGTGCGCAAGTTGAGGCTTTACGAAAAATGCTGCTGGCAATGGCGGAAGATATCCGCGTCGTTATCATAGCTTTAGCGGGCCGGATGCAAACGATGCGATATGTCGTTGTAAACAGCCCAGGAAGAATAGAAATCGCGCACGAGACTCTTGATATATTCGCACCGCTGGCCAATCGCTTAGGGTTATGGCAAATAAAGTGGGAACTGGAAGACTTGTCCTTTCGGATCCTCGAGCCTGAACGCTATAAGAGAATCGCCAGACTGCTCGAAGATACCCGCATTATCCGGGAACATTATATTGCCCTGGTGGTGGATAAATTGCACCGCGAGTTGCAGCAAACGGGTATCAAGGCGGAAGTAACGGGGCGCCCAAAGCACATTTATAGTATCCACAAAAAAATGAAACGCAAGGAGGTGGATTTCAAAGAAATTCATGATGCCCGTGCGGTGCGGATTCTTGTGAACGACGTAAAGGATTGCTATGCCGCGTTGGGGGTGGTGCACAACCTGTGGGTCCCGATCCCCAAGGAATTCGACGACTATATTGCAAGGCCGAAGGGCAATGATTACCGCTCGCTGCATACCGCCGTCATTGGTCCGGAAGACAAGGTGGTGGAAGTGCAAATTCGTACACACGAGATGCATCGGCATTCGGAGATGGGTGTTGCTGCGCACTGGCGCTACAAAGAAGGAGCGAAGCGCGATGCCAAGTATGAAGAAAAAATCGCCTGGTTGAGACAAATCCTGGAATGGAAAAACGATATCGAGGATACGGGGGAGCTGGCCGAGCATTTCAAGATTGCGCTGTTTCAGGATTCGGTTTATGTATTGACTCCGCAAGGGAGGGTGATTGCCTTACCCAAGGGCTCTACGCCGATAGATTTTGCGTACCACGTACACACCGATCTTGGCCATCACTGCCGTGGCGCAAAAGTTGATGATGTCATGGTTCCGCTTGACTATCCGTTGCAAAACGCGCAACGGGTGGAAATCATCTCAAGCAAACAGGGCGGGCCGAGCCGGGACTGGCTTAATCCCGCGCTGGCTTATCTCAGAAGCCATCGGGCGCGATCAAAAGTCAGGCAGTGGTTTAGTGGCCAGGAACGCGAAGATTCGTTAGCACAAGGTCGGGCGTTAGCGGAAAAGGAATTACAGCGCCACGGCATGACGGCGCTGGGGCTGGATAAATTGGCCAGCAGGTTCAAATTTACCAAACTTGACGCTTTCCTCGCTGCGGTCTCCCGCGGGGACATCAATAGCCGCCAACTGGGAGCGATCTTAAGTAGCGAGACCGAGCCGGTTGCCACAACTGGCTCGGCTGCTACCGGTTCAGGATTATTGACTGCCAGAAAATCCATCCCGCAACCCAGCGGCGGCATACTCGTCGCCGGTGTCGACAAGCTGCTCACAGCATTGGCGAAATGTTGTAAGCCTGCTCCGCCTGATCCCATTATCGGCTTTGTCACACGTGGGCGCGGCATTACTATCCACCGTCAAGGCTGCACCAGTCTGTCGCGGCTGTGCGAAGAAAGCGCCGAGCGTTTGATCGTGGCCGACTGGGATAGTTCGAAAGGCGCGAGTTATCCGGTTGATATCGAGATCGAGGCACTAGATAGGCAAGGGTTACTACGTGATATTTCCAATATTTTATCGCGCGAAAAAATCAACGTTACCGCAACCCATACTCGTAGCCGTGATGTTACCGCGACAATGCGATTTACGCTCAAAATTACCGGCCTGGGGCAGTTGAACCGGGTGCTGGTGTTGATACAGAATGTGCCCGGTGTGGTGTCGGCATCGCGAAAATAATTGATCAGCGCCCCTGGCCTTTCATGGTTGCCGTCTGATTGCTCTATTCTTCATGACTTACCCATGTTTGTCCTTTTCTGCCTGATCTCTTGTCAAATACTGCTAACTCGCCGATCGGTTTTAGGGGAAGCCATAAACCTATCGAAAATGTTTTATCACGATAAATTACATTAATTCTCATATGTATCCCTTTTATTTACATGGTTTATTTGTCTATTGAGATTTTTTCGCCGATTTTTGATTTAAGTCTTTGTCTCGTAACAAAAAACCGCTATTTTCCCTTGACTTCGCCGCTTTTTTTAATTAAAGTAGGAAGAAGTGGGGGAAAGTGGGAGAAGAAATTCCGACGTTCATTTCCTCCCGAAAATAAAGGGATGCGATGTTTCGCGGTGGCACACCTATCAGTCTGGATAACAAGGGTAGATTCGCGGTACCCGCGAAATACCGGGATGGACTTATGTCCTTTTGTGCCGGTCGCCTGGTTGTTACTGCTGATCCTTCCAAGTGCCTGCTGGTTTATCCCCAGCCCGTGTGGGAGCCGATAGAGCAAAAGCTCAACAGTCTTTCCAGTTTTAATCCACAAATCCGCAGTCTGCAACGTCTTCTCGTCGGCAATGCCAGCGATGTGGAGATGGATGGCGCTGGGCGCATTTTGGTGCCGCCTCTCTTGCGCCAATTTGCTGGCTTGAGCAAAGACGTCGTGTTGGTAGGACAGGGGGCGAAATTCGAGCTATGGGACGATGAAAAATGGAATTTGCAAATCGAGAATGCTCTCGCTTTCAAGGACGGCATCCCGCCTGAGCTCGACGGCTTTGCGCTGTAACGCCATGATTGAAACCTATATGCACGTCACGGTTTTGCTCCATGAGGCGGTAGATGCGCTGGCAATCAAGCCGGACGGAATATACGTGGATGGTACGTTCGGCCGTGGCGGTCACAGCAGGCTAATATTGAAGCAGTTAGGAGCACGCGGCAGGCTGATTACATTCGACCGAGATCCATCCGCGCTGGAGGTGGGACAGGCTATCAGCGATGTGCGTTTTTGCTTGGTCCATCACGATTTTTCGCAGATAAAGCAGGTGTTGCAGCAATTGAGTGTGGATCGGGTGGATGGGGTGCTTCTGGATTTAGGGGTATCTTCACCGCAACTTGAAGAAGCGCTGCGTGGATTCAGCTTTCGCCTGGATGGGCCGCTCGACATGCGGATGGATACGAGTCAAGGACAGACAGCTGCAGAATGGCTTGCTTCCGTTTCAGAAGCTCATTTGGTAGAGGTGATAAAAAACTATGGCGAAGAACGGTTTGCTAAACAGATTGCAAGAGCGATTATTGCGGCAAGAGCGCGACAGCCTGTCGTCACTACACTTCAGCTTGCCGGGATTGTGGCGGCGGCCGTGCGCTCGCGCGAGCGGGAAAACAAGCAGAATCCGGCGACGCGCACTTTTCAGGCTATACGGATTTACCTCAATCAGGAGCTTGAGAAGTTGTCGCTGGCCTTGCCGCAATGCGTGGAGGTACTGAACTCTGGAGGACGGCTCGTGGTTATCAGCTTTCACTCCCTGGAAGACCGGACAGTGAAGCGTTTCATGCGTGAATCGGCAAATTCCGACAGATTGCCGCGTGGCCTGCCATTGCGAGCAAAAGAGGTTCAGCTTCTGAGCCGCCATAAATTGCGTGTGGTGGGCAAGGCGATACGTCCTGGCGTGAACGAAATTGCGGTCAACCCTCGGGCCAGAAGCGCAGTCATGCGGGTGGCGGAACGGGTGAATACAACATAGCAGAAAGTCAGGCATTGGGGCGTACATGGTTAATGAGAGATTGATGTGATTAGGGTAAATACTATTCTGATTTTAATCCTCGTCGCCTGCGCGTTGAGTGTTGTGACTTCACAGCACGAGGCGCGCAAGCTGTTTGTGGAGTTTGAAAAAGAACAGGAGCTGGCGAGGCAGCTGGCAGTGGAATGGGGGCAGTTGCAACTTGAACAGAGTACGTGGGCGATGCATACGCGCATTGAAAAAATCGCTACGGGACAACTGCATATGCAGCTGCCGGATGTATCACGCGTTCAGGTTGTTTCGTTGACGAATCTCGCCAATTCCGGTGATTTTATGGAAGCGCCGGAGCCATGACGTCCAAGCATGTGCCGCGCATTGTTTTGCCTGCGGGGCGTTCACGTCTATTGGTGGCGTTTTTGCTGCTGGGATTGGCCGGACTGACAGGACGCGCCGCCTATTTGCAGGGAATGCACAATGGCTTTTTGCAGCAGAAAGGCGAGTCGCGTTACAGCCGAGTACTCGAAATGAGCGCTCATCGCGGAATGATTACAGATCGGCATGGTGAACCGCTCGCTATCAGTACACCGGTGGAATCGGTATGGTCGAGTCCACAGGACATGAATGCGACACCGGAGCAATTAAAAAAACTGGCCGGCCTGATCGAGATGGATGTCGAGGAAATTCGGAAGCGTATCAATGGGCCGTCCCACGGACCGCGGCGCGATTTTGTATACCTGAAGCGGCACCTGTCGCCAGAGGTTGCGGCCGGTGTGGTCGAGCTCAACATGCCGGGTGTATTTCTTAAGCGCGAGTATCGCCGGTATTATCCGACAGGCGAGTTGACGGCTCATATGCTTGGTTTTACCGATGTCGACGATAAGGGACAAGAGGGAATCGAACTGGCGTGGCAGGATGAGCTTGCGGGCAAACCTGGAAGCCGTCGTGTCATCAAGGATCGTAAAGGACGTATCGTCGAGGATGTGGAAAGTATCCGATCCCCCAAGTCGGGGCAAAATATAGCCCTATCCATAGATAGCAAAATTCAGTATCTCGCATACCGGGAGTTGAAGCAGGCGGTCGAAGTCAACAAAGCCAAGGCAGGAGGGATTGTGGTGCTGGATGCACAAACAGGCGAGTTACTAGCGCTCGTCAATCTGCCTGCATACAACCCTAACAACCGTACGAAAGCGAATGGCGGTCGAGCCCGTAACAGGGCGTTGACCGACGTATTCGAGCCGGGTTCAACACTGAAGCCATTTACCATCGCAGCCGCGCTGGAGGCGGGAGGGGTAAAGCCCGACACAGTATTCGAGACTGCACCCGGCACATTTTCCATAGGTAAGGCGACAATACGTGATGCACATAAAGAAGGTCCATTGACGGTGGCTCAGGTGATCCAGAAATCCAGTAACGTCGGCTCGGCAAAGATTGCCTTGTCGCTGCCGCCGCAAACCCTATGGGAGATGCTGAGCGATTCCGGATTTGGCGCCTCTACCGGTTCAGGATTTCCCGGAGAAGTCAGCGGCAGGCTCCGCCCATACCGCACTTGGCGTCCCATCGAACAAGCCACTATGTCCTATGGCCACGGCATTGCGGTGAGTCTGCTGCAACTGGCGCGCGCGTACACCTTGTTCTCAGCGGAGGGTGAGTTGAAACCCGTGTCGCTATTGAGGCTTGAGGCACCTATTGCTGGCAAGCGGGTGATGTCGCGAGACACTGCTCTCGCCGTGAGCAGGATGCTGGAGATGGTGGCGCAGCCGGGAGGCACCGCGCCGAAAGCCCAGATTAATGGTTATCGGGTAGCGGGCAAAACGGGCACCGCACATAAACTGGAGGGCAACGGCTATGCAAAAAACCGTTATCTATCCACCTTTGTCGGCTACGCGCCAGCTTCCAATCCACGATTTGTCATTGCGGTGATGCTGGATGAGCCATCCGCAGGCCAATATTTTGGCGGTGCAGTGGCGGCACCTGTGTTCAGCCGAGTCATGGCCGGCGCCTTACGCATACTGAACGTACCCTATGACGCACCTGCCAACAATGTTATGTCATTTACGGCAGTGCCAGAATTGAAGAGCGATGTATGAATTCGGAATTTAGATCCGAAGATTCCAGATTCACGAAGAGATCAAAGGCGTATTTTAATTTTCACGTTCTTGATGACCTGGGCGTCAGCATTAGCAGCCTCGCTACAGACAGTCGCATGGTGAAGTCAGGGGATACCTTTCTGGCCTATGTAGGAGAGAAGTTCGATGCCCGTAAATTTATCCCCCAGGCCATCGCAGCGGGCGCAAATGCCGTATTGTGGGAACGTCGTGGTTTCGTGTGGGATCCTGCATGGCAGGCCCCTAACTTGCCGGTCGCTGGGCTGCGAGCCAAGGCTGGCATCATTGCTGATCACGTATATGGTCATCCGTCGCGAAAATTATGGCTCATCGGTATTACCGGAACAAACGGTAAGACTTCCTGCAGCCACTGGATTGCCCAGGCCATGACCGCACTGGGTAAAAAAACTGCAGTCATCGGTACATTGGGGACCGGATTTCCCGGTGAGCTCGAGTTAACTGTAAACACTACACCGGATGTCGTGTCGCTGCAGCGGAGAATGGCGGATTTTCTGCAGCACGGCGCGCAGTGCGTGGCAATGGAAGTATCATCGCACGGGATAGCTCAAGAGCGTATTAGCGGCTCGACATTCGCGATTGCGTTGTTCACCAATCTGACACGCGACCATCTCGATTACCACGGTAGCATGGAAGCATATGCCGCCACCAAGGCACAATTATTCCGGTGGCCCGGACTCAAATACGCCGTGCTTAATCTTGATGATGCGTATGGTATCGAATTGTCGCAGCAGCTCGCGGACATGGATACGAAGGTAATTGGGTATGGATTCAACGGGCCGGCGCTTCGGATGCGAAATTCAGAAAAATTCGGGGTGGTGCGCGGGCGGAATCTCAAGGCAAATCCTCGGGGCTTGGAGTTCGATATCGAGTTTGAAACTGGGTCCGGAACGGAATATTCAGGATTTAAAGCGGATGTGGTGGGCCGCTTCAACGCTTCGAATTTGCTGGGAGTAATGGCTACCCTGCTGGCTAGCGGTATCAGGCTGGCCGACGCAGTGCGAGTGTTGCGGCATGTGCATCCTGTTGCGGGCAGAATGCAGCAAATGGGGGGTGGCGATCAGCCGTTTGTCGTGGTGGATTATGCCCATACTCCGGATGCCCTGGAGAAGGTGCTGGCAACGCTGCGAGAAATTCTCCCTGCCGGGTTCGAGGCCAATGCAGGATCGAAAACCCGAAACCCAAGATTGATCTGTGTATTTGGTTGCGGGGGCGAGCGTGACCGTGGCAAGCGCCCGTTACTGGGCGCTGTGGCGACGCGATTGGCCGACGAAGTCATTATCACCAGCGACAACCCACGGAAGGAAGACCCGCATGTCATTATCGGCGAGATCGCGGCAGGCGCGGGCGTCAACTACCATATCGAGGAAGACCGGGCGACAGCCATTCACCGGGCGATTCAAGGTGCACACAAAGGCGACGTGGTGTTAATTGCAGGCAAGGGCCATGAAGCATATCAGGAAACAAATGGGGAAAAGCTTCCATTTGAAGACGTTGAGGTCGCGCGACGAGCATTGCAGAGCTTGATGGATAGGGTATCGATACAAACATGATGACTGTGCAGAATGCAGCCCGGGCGTTGCATGGCAAATGGCGTGGTGAAGATGTGTGGTTTACCGCCGTTGGTACCGATAGCCGTACGGCAGGATACGGTGATTTATTTGTTGCTCTGATAGGAGAAAAATTCGATGGCCATAATTTTATAGCCGAAGTGAAGAAAAAGGGCGCAGTAGCGGCAATGGTTTGTTTGGAATCAGCGGCTAAAAGTGAAAAATCAGACATTCCACTAATCCTGGTAAAAGATACGCGCCTGGGATTGGGACAGTTGGCGGCGCACTGGCGTAGTCACTTTAGCATTCCGGTGGTCGCGGTGACTGGTAGCAACGGCAAGACTACGGTGAAGGAAATGATCGCATCCATCTTGCGGCGAGCGGTAGATGCGTCAGGAAGGATGGATGGCTCAGACAAGGTACTGGCGACGGAAGGCAACCTCAACAACGATATCGGTGTCCCGCTCATGCTATTGCGACTACGTAAGCAGCACGTTTATGCAGTAGTCGAAATGGGTATGAATCATGCAGGAGAGATTTCGTACCTGACCCGGCTGGCAAAGCCGGGAGTGGCGGTTATTACGAATGCCGGAGCGGCTCATGTTGAAGGCCTGTGTTCGGTGCAAGCAGTGGCTCGTGCCAAGGGTGAAATTTTTGAGGGTCTCGATCAACACGGAGTAGCCGTTATCAACGCGGATGATCCGCACGCTCCGCTATGGCGCAAACTCGCCGGCGATAGAAGGGTGGTGGATTTTGGTCTCGATAGGAGGGCGGAAGTTAGCGCCCGCTATCATCTTGATTTTTTTGGTTGCAAGATGACGTTAGTTCTGCCCGGCGGGGTCGAGGAAATAGAATTGCAAGTGCCAGGTGAACACAACGTACGTAATGCGCTGGCGGCCGCGGCTGTGGCAGTAGCCATGGGAATTGATACGAAAGCGATAGCATCGGGACTGGGCGAATTTCGCGGAGTGAATGGGCGCATGCGGAAAAAATGTGGCTTGCATGACGCGACATTGATTGACGACAGTTATAACGCCAATCCGGAATCAGTGAGAGCTGCGCTGGCTGTGCTGGCAAAAGCACCGGGTAAAAGAATCCTGGTGCTGGGCGACATGGGTGAGTTGGGTGACAGCGCAAGAGGTTTTCACGAACGCGTCGGTGAAGAAGCACGCCTTGCCGGAATTGACAGGTTATTTACCTTGGGCGAATTGAGCGCTTATGCGGCGGCGCAATTCGGTCCCGGCGCAAGGCATTTCAAAAAAATTGAGGAGTTGCTGCCTGAAGTAGAGAGTTTGCTGGCGGCTGATGTCACGTTGCTGATAAAGGGATCGCGCTTCATGCAAATGGAGCGCGTGGTCAGGCATATCGAATCATGATTTTAATCATTTGGAAATAATGGATAAGCTGATCCAATCTGTTTCTTTATGGGTCTTTGAGAACAAGGATTCATCCTGGCGGTTGCCATGCTATTAGAACTTGCCCAATGGCTCGGGAAGGATATCCGTATATTCAACGTACTCAATTACATCACCTTGCGCACGG
>JBDTKY010000006.1:0-8273 GCA_039935055.1 Nitrosospira sp. | reverse complement strand
CAGCCCATCGCGCGCAGCGCCACGTGGCAGACTCGATCACGACACTACGCCTGCGCTTAAGCGTCGCACTCGCAAGAAGCCTGGGCCATTGCCCTCACTGCAACTGGATCGGCGAGAGGCTTAATTTGTGACACAGTAAGACTAGCAGTCTGCCGGACTTAAAGGAAATCGGCTGCAAAAGCGTCTGGCTGGTCTATATTTCGCCGCTTTTTCGACCAATAGAATAACTATTGGCCTTCAAAATCGTCAAAATCTATCCTCACTCAGCCGCTTTTTCGCTTCGATTCTTCAAGTCCGACAGGCTGCTAGCTCGGCCCGGTTCGCACTTTCTTAGCACCTCTTCATATACGTTGCTTTTTAGCGGCAGCAAGAAAGTCGTCCAGTATGGGGCCTGAGTCGAGTAGCTCACTCGTGCTAGCATGGAACTCGGGATGCCACTGAAATGCGGTCACATAGCATTCTCCGCGCATGCGGATTGCTTCGATTATGCCGTCGCTGTCGGAAACCGCCTCAACCACCGAGTCTCGCCCCAGTTGCTTGATCGCCTGGTGATGAATGCTGTTAACAAAATGTTTGTCATGATCCGGATACAAGCTCGCCAGCCTGGAGTTTTCCTCAATGTGAACGGTATGCCGGTGCTGGTCATACAGCGCCGCATCCACATGTGAGATGGCATGGGGGTTTTCGGTAACAATATCCTGATAAAGGGTTCCGCCTAGTGCCACATTGATAAGCTGGAGCCCACGGCATATGCCCAGCACGGGTTTTCTCTGTACGACGCACTCCCAGAATAACTCGATTTCGTAAAGATCCCGCACCCGGTCGCCCGACCATTCAGGGCGCGATGGCGTTTCGCCGTAAGAAATGGGGCTCACATCCGCGCCCCCCTGCATCACGAGGCCGTCTATTTCCTTGACATAGTCACTTATACGTACGCTGGAACGTTCAACGCCACCCGTCTCTATGGCTGGCAGCATGAATACCAGGGCGCCACGCCGCATGATCCAGTGTGCTACGCTCTGTTCAAGATATTGCAGAGTTTTGTTGCGAAAACCTAATTCCGCCGGGGGATTATGCAGGATACGCGGCGACAGGCCGATACGTAGCGGGCGTGTCATCGTGGGTGACTATAGATCCTTAATTACCACCCATCCACAATTCGGCCTGCAGTTGCATGACATCGCCGAGATTGTGTTCACGCGCATAAGTTTGGCGCAACCAGCTTGTGCCATTGCCTGCAGCAAGTATTTCACGAAGGCGTTCCATTGCCTCCTCCGCCCGCAATTCCGTGGCGTGGTCGGCAACGCGCGTCAACATATCGGCTATATCCTCGCGGACGCTGCGCTGTGTATGGGTGCGAGGGTCGATAAAGACGCCTTCAAGTCCGAAACGGCAAGCCTGGAAACGATTGAATGTATAAACCAGATAATCGTCCTCTTCCGGGGCAACGCGCTGCTCCACCATGATATAGCGCGACATCGCCTGAATATAGCAGGCAATGGCAGCAGCGATTTCAACGGTGAGGGGGGTGTCGCACACCCTTACTTCGATGGTGCCGAACTCTGGCTTCGGACGAATATCCCAATAAAAATCTTTCATTGATTCAACCACGCCAGTAGCGGCCATCTTATCGAAGAATTGTTCGAAATCATTCCAGCGTAGTACGAATGGGGCGCGCCCGCTCAGCGGGAAGGAAAACACCGAATTAAGGCGTGCAGAGGCGAATCCCGTGTCATGGCCCTGCACGAATGGGGAACTGGCGGACAGCGCAATAAAGTGGGGCACATAGCGCGACAGCATATGCATCAGATGAAGGGCCTCGTCGGGGCCGGTGCACCCGATGTGGACATGCTGGCCGAATATGGTGAATTGCTTGGCCAGATAGCCGTACAATTCCGACAGGTAATGAAAGCGAGGCGCGTCAAAGATCTTCTGCTCGCTCCAGTGCTGGAAGGGATGAGTACCGCCGCCAGCCACCGCTACATTGAGAAAATGTCCCGCATCGGACACAACCTTGCGTAACGAACGCAATTCTTCGACCAGTGCGCCATATTCCTGCTGCACCGAAGTGTTGATTTCAATCATGCTGCGAGTCATTTCCGGTTTTACGTCACCGGCGTGGGGGAATTTTGCGATCCGGCGCAGCATATCCGGGGCCGAGGAAACCAGGTTGTAATCATTGCAACTGAGTAATTGCAATTCAAGCTCCACGCCAACGCTCAGGGGGCGGGATGGTGCAAATGACATCAGGCTCATATTTTGGTCTCCGGAGTTTCTCCGGCTGCCCGCAGGGCCCCTTGCACCACAATGGGGCCGGCAAGTTCAAGTATCACGATGCAGCTCATCAGCACCAGGCCCAACCCTGAACCAAAGGCGGGAAAAGCTACACCCGTGTCCAATGTCAACAGCAGTGCAACGCTGGACATGGGTATCAGCGCAACCCCCAGGGCCATGGCCTGGCGCAGGCCGATACCGCTATAATGCGCCAGTATCAGCACCGGCGATAACTTGGCGAGAGCGCGTGCCGTGATGAGCAAGAAGACCAGCAGCAAACTGTCGCGTAAGCCACTGAGGTCGGCCGCCAGACCATTGGCAATAAACATTAACACTACCAGTACGGCACCGGCGGAACCAAAGTGCGGGGGGAAAGTGCGGGAGCGCTGCCGGCGATATCGCGTTATCAGGCCGGCTGCCAGCAGCACGAGAACCGGACTCAGTTTGAGTGTTGAAGCCATGATAGTCGCGAATGCGATCATGCCAAACAAGACGAAAGAAAAAGTTTCCTCGTGTTGCCCCAGATGGTGGTGGATGCGTTCAAAGGTTATACCGAAGAGCCAGGCCAGTGCCGCCGAACCGCCTATGAGGTAGAGCGGCGGCAAGACGGTATGAATGAAGCTGGTACCGGTTTCGCCGTGCATGAAAGCAACGGCCAGTTTGTGAAAGATAACGGCATAGATACAGTTGAGCGCCGTCATGAGCAGAAGCCGGTCAGTAACCTGACCCTGAGCGCGTGACTCAGCTACCGTGCGCACCACGATGGCGGGCGAGGTGGCAATTGCAATGGTGGCAACAACTGCGGCAGTGACGCCGGCAATATCAAACCACAACAGCAGTCCAAATACAACGAAGAAAGTTGCGACAGACTCTAGCAGACTGGTGCTGGCGATCCAGGGATTGGCTTTAAGCCAGCGCAGATTGACCTTGCTTCCCAGTTCGAACAATAGAATTCCGAGCGCCAGATCAACCACGAGCCGCCATTCGGCCGCGGGCAATTGAGGGATCAAGCCCAGTCCGCCAGGGCCCAGCAACAGTCCGATACCTATATAACCGACAATGCGCGGCAATCTCAGGTAGCGCATCAGTGCTTCGCCCACGAGTACAGCGACTACCAGCGTAAGCGCAAGCCAGAGCGCCGGACTGACTGAAAGCGGCCAGAGAGGAAGGTAAGCGGACCAGGTCATGCAGGAACAGGGAGGAGCAGCGTGAATGCGATTGTTCCCGGAGCTGCAAATATTGCTTTCAGACGCATCCGGCCTCCTTTAGGATGTATATACGGATGTTCGGGCCTGTAACGGAAATTTCGGACCCGGAACTGGATTCCAGAAACTAATCGTGCTAATCCGGTAAGGCTAACTAGCGAGATACTGAATTAATATCGGAAGACATATGCGGATTATAAACCATGAACGAGCAGAGGGATAATCCAATCCTGGAGTGATTTACCCTGACAGCAAAATGCAGGACGTGATTGGCGAAGCTCATTTTATGCAGGTTCGGCGGCAGCGGCGTACCGGCTGCGAAAACGAGCTTGCCGCACGCGACGGTGCACGAGTGCTGCTGATCACGGACACCGGAAGAAATTTCCCGCTGTACCGGTTGACCGCCGAGCGCGTGGTGAGCGTGAATACGACCGCCGCCGACGGCAACGCGAGCCTGATGATGCTGGACTCCTGAGCGCAAGGTGTATGCAGATCCAGGAAATACAATAATTATGCCGGACCTTATTATTTTCTTGATTGTTCCTTGCAAGACCGTCTGGAAATCCGGCGCGGTTGATCGCTCGTTTTCAGTTTAGCGACCCTGTGCATACGAAAGTCCGCCTCATCGCGAACCAATATCCCCAATAAAGGGTGTTGCCCTGCTTCATGCACCACGAACTCTCATACGGCGCAATGCGCTTTGTTTATTGGCGCCTTACAAAGTTAGCGGGAATGCGCTTTTGAAGAGAAGCGCATCGATAAATCCACCGCTCTTATGTCCTTTGTAAGGCTGCCGGCCGAAATTCGATCCACACCGGTTTCCGCTACAGCGCGAACGCTTTCCAGCGTGATTCCTCCCGATGCCTCCAGTACTGCTTCTTTATTGGTTAACCGTGCGTTCAGCGCAACCGCCTCGCGCAACCCGCCGAGATCAAAATTATCCAGAAGAATCATTTTTGCCCCGGCACTGAGAGCGTTGTGCAAGTCACCCAGTGTTTCCACTTCAATCTGAATGAATAGCCCCGGGGGGGCAATTCTTTCCGCTGCGCGCAGGGCCTGGCCGATGCTGCCTGCCGCAATAATATGATTCTCCTTTATGAGTATGCCATCGTATAAACCCAAGCGATGGTTCGTGCCGCCGCCGCATTTGACCGCGTATTTTTGTGCCAGCCGCAGTCCGGGCAGGGTCTTGCGAGTATCCACGATCACTGCCCCGGTTCCTGATACCGCGTCGACATAACGCCTGGCTTGCGTGGCGACTGCCGACAGCAATTGCAGGAAATTCAGCGCGGGACGCTCCACCGTAAGCAGAATGCGAGCATTCCCTGCTATCCGGCACAGCTCTTGTCCGGCATTGATTGCCGTGCCGTCCTGCGCCGACCAGCGCAATTCGATTTCCGGCGCCAGATGCCAAAAACATGCTTCAAACCATTTCGTACCGCACAATATTGCGTTTTCGCGGCTGATAACGCTGGCAGTAGCGGTCTCCCCGGCGGGAATCAGAAGCGCCGTGAGGTCACCCGTGCCGATGTCTTCGATTAGCGCCCGGCTGACGTTATGGTTGATCTCTGTTTCCAGATCCATGAAATTATCGTGATACCTTCTTATTATGTTTGCGGGAATGGAGTATTTTAGCCGAATGCGATGGTGGAGGGCGTGATGTCTGAGGTACTAAAGGTGGTTTCCTACGGTTTTGGCACGATCCTTGGCTTGATCCTGATCGGGATCATCCTGTTCTGGTTCATCCAGGATGTAACCCAGAAGAAGCATTCTATCCTGCGTAATTATCCCGTCGTTGGGCGTCTGCGATTTCTCTTCGAGAAACAGGGAGAATATTTCCGCCA
This sequence comes from Nitrosospira sp., assembly GCA_039935055.1. GTDB lineage: Bacteria > Pseudomonadota > Gammaproteobacteria > Burkholderiales > Nitrosomonadaceae > Nitrosospira. The sequence goes on along the minus strand of JBDTKY010000006.1, from coordinate 2,950 downwards.
ATATTTCTTTTCCGGCGACAGGGATGAAATGCCTTTTAATCGCGCTACCCGGACATGGGTGTACAAAAATGCAAAGAATGAGGGCGGTATCGTTGGTTTTGGCTCCACCAACGATCTGCGCGAGCCCGGTTCCATCATTTTCGTCAATGTCGCTTTTCCGGTACTGGAGAGCGACCGGCTGCCAACCCCGTCTCTCACGATTGGTGACGGTTATTGCGAGCATCCTTTTCATGCTAAATCCATAACGAACATCAGCGGCATGAGCTATGGCGCAATCTCGGCACCCGCGGTGCGCGCGCTGTCGCTCGGTGCGGCAGAGGCGGGATGCTGGCTGAATACAGGTGAGGGCGGCCTTGCGCCTTATCATCTGGAGGGAGGCGGCGACATCGTTATGCAAATCGGTACCGCCAAGTACGGGATTCGTGATCACGACGGTAATTTTTCACCGGCACGGGCGAAGGAACTCGCCAGGGTGGTCAAGGCGTTTGAAATAAAGCTCTCCCAGGGCGCGAAACCCGGAAAGGGCGGTATGCTGCCGGGCGTCAAGGTGACCGATGAAATCGCTACTATCCGGGGTATTCAAGCCCACCAGGATTCCATCAGTCCCAATCGTCATATCGATATCAGCAGTGTGGATGAGTTGCTCGACAAGATTGCTTATATTCGCGAACTTACCGGGCGTCCGGTAGGCGTGAAGGCCGCCATCGGCGGCTGGCACTTTGTCAACGAATTATGTGATGCGGTGAACCGCCGGGGCCCTGAATATGCGCCGGATTTTCTTTCCATTGATGGTGGCGAGGGCGGCAGCGGCGCGGCGCCCCAGACCCTGTTCGACCACATGAGCCTGCCCATTGCCGAAGCATTACCGCGAGTGGTGGATTCGTTACTGCAATCGGGATTGAAAAACCGCGTACGCGTGATCGCGGCGGGCAAGCTGGTGACTTCGGCGCGGGCGGCGTGGGCGCTGTGCGCAGGGGCGGATTTCGTCAACACTGCGCGGGGTTTCATGTTTTCACTGGGCTGTATCCAGGCCATGCGCTGCCACACCAATACCTGCCCTACTGGCGTTACCACCCATAACAGGCGTTTGCAGCGCGGCCTCGTGGTGGAAGAGAAATACCTGCGCGTCGCCAATTACGCCAGAAACATGAATCGGGAAATCGACATGATTGCGTACTCTTGCGGCTTGCATCATGCCCGCCAATTGAAGCGCGAGCACGTGCGCATCGTGGAAACTGCGGGCAAAAGCGTGGCTCTCAATATCTTGTATCCTTATCCAGAAGAGCCCCAGCGTTGAATGCGGTAAAGGCAAGGATTACTCAACGGTACTATCTTGAAATTGGAGTCCGCTCCCACATATAAGAGCCACCCATAATCCACCGAGGAAATCCCATGCGTTTCGACAAGCTAACCACCAAATTCCAGCAGGCGCTGTCCGATGCGCAGAGCATCGCCGTGGGCCAGGATAATCCTTATATTGAGCCGCAGCATTTATTGCTTGCACTCCTGCAGCAGGAAGACGGCGCCACGACTTCGCTGTTGCAACGATCCGGCACAAACGTTCCGCCCCTGCGCGAGACCTTGAAGAAAGCCATAGAACGCTTACCCAAAGTGGAGGGTGCCGGTGGGGAAATCAATACTTCACGCGAGCTTGGTAATTTGCTCAATCTCGCTGACAAGGAAGCACAGAAGCGGAGTGATCAGTTCATCGCATCGGAAATGTTTTTGCTGGCGGCGTGTCAGGACAAGGGCGAAACCGGTAATCTGCTGCGGCAGCACGGCGCCAATCGCGCAGCGCTGGAACAGGCCATCAGCACGGTGAGGGGCGGAGAGAATGTAGGCAGCGCAGAAGCCGAAGGAAGCCGCGAAGCCCTGAAAAAATATACCCTTGATCTTACCGAGCGTGCGCGCATGGGCAAGCTTGATCCGGTAATCGGCCGCGATGATGAAATCCGCCGCACCATCCAGGTGTTGCAGCGGCGCACCAAGAACAATCCGGTTCTGATCGGCGAACCGGGCGTGGGCAAGACGGCCATTGTTGAAGGCCTGGCGCAGCGAATAATCAACGGTGAAGTGCCGGAAACCCTGAAGGACAAACGGGTGCTTTCGCTCGATATGGCTGCATTGCTGGCTGGAGCCAAGTACCGCGGCGAATTCGAGGAACGCCTGAAATCTGTTTTGAAAGAAATCGCGCAGGCTGAAGGCAGTGTTATTGTTTTTATCGACGAGCTTCATACTATGGTGGGGGCGGGCAAGGCAGAAGGCGCCATTGATGCGGGCAACATGCTCAAGCCCGCGCTAGCCCGCGGCGAGCTGCATTGTGTGGGCGCAACCACGCTGAACGAATATCGTAAGTACATCGAGAAAGATGCGGCGCTGGAGCGGCGTTTCCAGAAAGTACTGGTGGGTGAACCTACGGTGGAAGCTACTATCGCCATTCTGCGCGGGTTGCAGGAAAAATATGAGGTACATCACGGCGTCGATATCACTGATCCAGCCATTGTAGCCGCTGCTGAACTCTCTCACCGTTATATCACCGATCGCTTCCTGCCCGATAAAGCCATTGATCTGATCGATGAAGCAGCGGCGCGGATTCGCATGGAGATCGACTCCAAGCCTGAGGTGATGGACAGGCTCGACCGGCGTCTCATTCAGCTCAAAATCGAGCGTGAGGCGGTAAAAAAGGAAAAAGACGAGGCTTCACAGAAGCGCCTGGGCTTGCTGGAGGATGAAATAGCGAAGCTGGAACGTGAGTATGCGGATCTGGAGGAGATCTGGAAAGCGGAAAAATCCCAGGTGCAGGGGTCCCAACACATTAAGGAGGAGATGGAGAAGGTCAAGCTGGAGATTGAAGCCGCTACGCGCAAGGGAGACTGGCAGAAAGTTTCGGAACTGCAATACGGCCGTATTCCCCAACTGGAAGCGCAACTACAGTCGCAACTCAACAATC
>JBDTKY010000005.1:0-8175 GCA_039935055.1 Nitrosospira sp. | reverse complement strand
TGTTTCTTTATGGGTCTTTGAGAACAAGGATTCATCCTGGCGGTTGCCATGCTATTAGAACTTGCCCAATGGCTCGGGAAGGATATCCGTATATTCAACGTACTCAATTACATCACCTTGCGCACGGTGCTGGCGGCACTTACCTCACTGGCCATTTCATTCATTGTCGGTCCCGCCATGATACGCAAGCTCACCGCTTACAAAATAGGGCAGTCGGTACGCGAGGACGGACCACAAACTCATTTGGTCAAATCAGGCACACCTACGATGGGAGGTGCGCTGATATTGGTGTCGATTGCCATCACTACGCTATTGTGGGCAGATTTGAGCAATCGCTACATCTGGGTGGTACTCGTGACCACGCTTGGGTTCGGCGTAATTGGCTGGGTAGATGATTATCGTAAGGTCGTACATCGCAATCCCAAGGGACTCTCCGCCAGAACCAAGCTCTTCTGGCAATCGATAATTGCGATCTCAGTGGCGCTATACCTTGCTTTAACGGCAGAGTTACCTGCGCAGACGACCATGATTGTGCCGTTCTTCAAGCAAGTGGCAATACCGCTTGGCGTGACTGGGTTTGTGGCGCTTGCTTATCTTGTGATAGTGGGCACCAGCAATGCGGTGAATCTGACCGACGGCCTTGATGGCTTGGCCATTATGCCGACAGTGATGATTAGCAGTGCCCTGGCTATCTTCGCCTATGTAGCGGGCCATGCGGTATTCGCAAAGTATCTCGGGATTCCCTACATTCCCCATGCAGGCGAGTTGGCTGTCTTCTGCGGCGCGTTGGCGGGCGCCGGGCTTGCTTTTCTCTGGTTCAACGCCTATCCGGCGGAAGTATTCATGGGCGACGTCGGCGCGCTTGCTCTTGGCGCGGCGCTTGGTATCGTGACAGTGATAGTGCGCCAGGAAATCGTGCTAGTCATCATGGGCGGCGTATTCGTGGTGGAAACCCTATCAGTGATGTTGCAGGTGGCTTCGTTCAAGCTGATCGGTAAACGCGTCTTCCGAATGGCACCGCTACATCATCATTACGAATTGAAGGGCTGGAAGGAAAATCAGGTGGTGGTACGGTTCTGGATTATCACCATGATGCTTGTGTTGTTTGGATTATCCACGTTGAAACTGAGATGAAATTGAAGCTTGCGTATGAACCTGCAAGGTAAAACCGTGCTAGTGCTCGGAATGGGTGAAACCGGATTCTCCGTGGCAAAGTGGCTGTCGCGTATGGGGGCGAGTGTACGCTCGGCTGACAGTCGCGTTGCGCCGCCCTATCTAGAAGCATTGAAACAGGCTCTGCCTGACGCCAGGCTATTCACAGGCACGCTTGCACCCGAGGCTTTCTCTGGCATAGACGCTATTGCTATCAGTCCCGGCGTGCCTCTGACGGAGCCGATGGTGCAGCGGGCAATGAAAGATGGCGTGCCAGTATTGGGTGATATGGAACTTTTTGCTTTGGCAATTAAACAACCCGGCACTTCAAAACCAAAAATTCTGGCCGTTACCGGTTCCAACGGTAAAACTACAGTAACCGCCATGACAGGGACGATGCTGAGGCAAGCGGGATGGGACGTCGAGGTGGCCGGCAATATCGGCCCAGCAGTGCTCGATGCGCTGATGCAACGGGAAGATTCAGGGAAACTGCCTCAAGCATGGGTATTGGAGGTTTCCAGTTTTCAGCTGGAGACCACACAAAATCTTGACCCTGACGCGGCAGCGGTACTGAACTTATCTGAAGACCATTTTGACCGCTATGCGGGAATGGAGGATTACGCGGCTGCCAAGGCAAGGATATTTCCGGGTAACGAGGGTGGCGGTGGTGTGCAGATTCTGAATCGTGACGATTCCCGGGTACGCGCCATGGCATTGAGCGGGAAAAGGCAGATGACTTTCGGCCTGGATTTGCCAATTGACAATGATGATTTCGGTCTGCTACGTGAGGGTGAAAACATCTGGCTGGTTCAGGGGAAAACGCGTTTGATGAAAACCAGTGAGCTTGGCGTTACCGGCCTCCACAATGCAGCCAACGCCTTGGCTGCATTGGCGCTTTGCCGTGCCATAGATCTGCCGTTTGAGCCAGTACTGCAGGCCTTGCGTGAATTCAGGGGCCTGCCGCACCGAATGGAGAGAGTGGCAGTATTCAGCGGTATCACATTCTACGACGACTCAAAAGGCACCAACGTAGGTGCGACGGTCGCAGCTTTGAACGGCATGACGCAAAGTGTGGTGCTGATCGCGGGTGGGGATGGCAAGGGGCAGGACTTCTCGCCATTAGCACAGCCGATTGCGGAACACACGCGAGCAGTGGTGCTGATCGGGCGTGATGCAAACAAAATCGTAAAAGCGATAAGTGGTTCTGGGGTGCCATTGCATCATGCAACGACGATGGAAGAAGCGGTGCAAAAAAGCTTTGCGCTGGCACAAGAAGGTGATGCAGTACTGATGTCACCCGCATGTGCAAGCTTCGATATGTTCAAAAATTACGTTCACCGCGCCGAGGCATTCATTGCTGCAGTGAAGGGCGTGCAGACAGAAATTTCACTCCTGCTTCATAAAGCCTCCAGCTGATGATCTACCAGAACAATATCAACAGCCAGAGAATGCTGCCCAACTTCGATCAGTCCTTGATCTGGACTGTAATATTGTTAATGAGTTTGGGGCTGGTGATGGTTTATTCCGCTTCCATTTCCATTGCCGAGGCGGGGCGGGGAACAAATGGTTATCCGGCCTATTTTCTTGCTCGGCATGGCGTCTATTTGGTAGTGGGTTTACTTGCAGGGTTGGTCGCGTTCCAGATACCGCTTCGACTATGGCAGAAATATTCGCTCCATTTGTTCTTACTGGGGATGGTGCTGCTGCTGCTGGTGCTGATTCCGGGCATAGGCCGTGAAGTCAACGGGAGTAAGCGCTGGATATCACTGCTGATAGTGAATTTTCAACCATCAGAATTCATGAAATTATTCGTGGTGATTTACGCTGCGAACTATACCGTTCGCAAGGCAGCGTATTTGGGCAACTTTCGCAAGGGTCTCTTTCCCATGTTGATCGTCATACTAATGGTGGGTTCGCTGCTGCTGCTTGAGCCGGACCTTGGGGCGTTTGTTGTCATCACTGCCATCATGATGGCGATATTGTTTTTGGGGGGGATGGATCTGAAGCTGTTCGCTGGATTGACCGGCGTTCTATTCATCTGCCTGTTAATGCTGATCTGGATTGAGCCTTATCGCTTGCAGCGTTTTTTTGGATTCATGGATCCATGGGATGATCCCTACGGAAAAGGGTATCAGTTGAGTCATGCTTTGATTGCGTTCGGGCGCGGCGAATGGATGGGTGTCGGTTTGGGCGGCAGCGTGGAAAAGCTTTTCTACCTGCCTGAAGCACACACCGATTTTCTGCTTGCGGTAATCGCGGAGGAGCTCGGCTTCATTGGAGTGATGACGGTAGCGGCGCTGTTCGCGTGGTTGGTAATACGCGCCTTCGTGATAGGCCGCCGGGCGGCTATGCGGGAACGTCACTTTCACGCATTGGTGGCCCAAGGCATTGGCGTATGGCTGGGAGTACAAACTTTCATCAACATGGGCGTGAACATGGGCGTGTTGCCGACGAAAGGATTGACTTTGCCACTGATGAGTTTCGGTGGCAGCAGTATTGTTGCCAACTGCGTTGCACTGGCGGTATTGCTGCGGGTGGATTGGGAGAACCGGCAACTGATGAAGGGTTATACGGCATGAAAATAATTTTTTTGGGGTCTTAACTTGATCCACACCATTCTCATCATGGCAGGCGGGACCGGTGGGCATGTGTTTCCAGGACTGGCGGTGGCGGATTACATGAAGATGGCGGGTTGGCATGTAGTGTGGCTGGGAACAGAGAAAGGAATGGAAACGGTGCTGGTGCCGCAACGAGGCTATGAGATCGAGATTATCCGTTTTTCCGGTTTGCGGGGAAAGAACGCTGCGGCGTGGCTTACGCTGCCGCTTCGGCTGCTATTTGCATTATGGCAAAGCGTCAAGGTGCTTTTGCGGGTGCGTCCTGACGTGGTGCTTGGTATGGGTGGGTATCCGGCGTTTCCCGGCGGGTTGATGGCCTCGTTACTGGGCAAGCCGCTACTTATACATGAACAGAATTCGATTCCCGGTCTCGCCAACAGAATATTGGCGAAACTTGCCGACAAAGTTTTGTTGGGTTTTCCCAATGCTATCAGAAACAATAAAAAAGCGATCTTTTCCGGCAATCCGGTGCGTAGCGAAATCAGTCAGTTGGAGGCACCGGAAAAAAGGTATGCCTTACGAAGCAAGGCCGATAGTAAAAAATTGAGACTACTGGTAATGGGTGGCAGTTTGGGTGCGCAAGCACTGAATACTATCGTTCCGCAGGCGCTGAAGCTGATCCCTGAAAAAATACGTCCGCTGGTGACGCACCAGGCGGGAGCAAAGCATCTGGATTCGCTGAGAAAGAATTATGCCGAAGTGGCGGTGGAAGGCGAACTGGTTACATTCATTGAGGATATGGCTGTCCGCTATGCCGATTGCGACTTGGTGGTTTGCCGCGCCGGGGCATTGACCATCAGCGAGCTGACTGCAGCAGGTGCGGCAAGTATTTTAGTGCCTTTTCCCTATGCCGTAGATGATCATCAGACAAGCAATGCTAAATTTCTAAGCGACAAGAACGCGGCGGTGCTGCTGCCGCAAAGTGAATTGAATCCGCAGAGGCTGGCGGAATTATTGATGGAATTGACCCGCGAGAAACTTCTGGAAATGGCGATGAAGGCCCGTGAACTGGCGAAACCGGATGCGACCACACGGGTAGCGGAGGCGTGCATAAGAATGATCAAGACATAAAAAATGGATCGTAAGAAGTGAATATAACCGTCATTCAAATGTCGTTCCTCTCCTCGCGTTTCAATAAATTTAAAATATGAAACATAAAGTCAAACATGTTCATTTTGTCGGCATCGGTGGCTCGGGTATGAGCGGAATTGCCGAGGTGCTGCTTAATCTGGGGTACCAGGTTAGCGGCTCGGATCTATCCAGCACATCCATTACACGGCGCCTGAAAAAGCTGGGTGCGATCATTCATGCCGGCCACGAGCGCGATCATGTGGCATCCGCCGATGCAGTAGTGACATCTACGGCAATCAAGCCGGACAATCCTGAAGTGATTGCCGCACGCGAGCGTAATGTGCCGGTAGTACCACGCGCAATTATGTTGGCGGAGTTATTGAGATTGCGTCAGGGCATTGCCATTGCAGGCACTCATGGCAAAACCACCACCACAAGCCTGGTCGCCAGTATTCTGGCGGAAGCGGGGATGGATCCGACATTCGTTATCGGTGGCAGGCTGGAAGCTGCAGGCTCTCATGCCAAGTTGGGCCGTGGCGAATTTATCGTGGTGGAAGCCGACGAATCCGACGCATCGTTTCTCTATTTGCAACCCGTACTGGCCGTAGTGACCAATATAGATGCAGATCACATGGAAACCTATGGTCACGATGTCAGCAGGCTCAAGCAGGCATTCGTCGATTTTTTACAGCACCTGCCTTTTTACGGTATGGCGGTGTTATGTGTTGACGATGCCAATGTACGTGCAATTCTGCCCGACGTTACCAAGCCCATCACCACGTACGGTTTATCGGATTCTGCCCAGGTCCGTGCTGCCGATATTCGCCATAGTGAAGGGCAGATGCATTTTACTGCCTTGGTAGGGGTCAATGGCAAAACCCGCAAGCTCAAGATCATGCTTAATTTGCCAGGATTGCATAACGTGCAGAATGCGCTCGCGGCAATTGCGGTATGCAACGAAGTGGGTGTAACAGACGCCGCCATAATCAGGGCACTGGCAAGTTTCAGAGGTGTAGACCGGCGTTTTCAGCGCTACGGCGAAATAAAGCTGATCAGTGAGGGAAGTGAGAGAGAGGGAAGTTTTACACTGGTCGATGATTATGGTCATCACCCGGTAGAAATGGCTGCCACCATTGCAGCCGCCCGCGGCGCATTTCCTGGCCGCCGGCTGGTTCTGGCATTCCAACCGCATCGCTACACACGTACCCGCGACTTGTTCGAAGATTTCGTTAAAGTGTTGGCCACCGTCGATGTACTGCTGTTGACCGAAGTTTACGCGGCAGGTGAAGCGCCCATCGTCGCGGCCGACAGCAAGTCGCTTGCGCGAGCACTCAGAGTGCAAGGTAAGGCGGAGCCAATTTTTGTCGAGACGGTGGATGAGTTACCCGCCACCATTCATGGTGTGGCGCGGGACAATGACATAGTACTAGTGATGGGGGCGGGGTCGGTGGGAGGGGTCGCCGTTAATCTCGAAAAAGGAATACAGGACTGAGCATGCTGCCGCCAAGGAACGAGGGTATTTTGCGCATAACGAAATTTGTCACTGGATTCATGAATGGATATGTCAGAAATTGAATTAACTCAGGGATTGCGCGCCCTTCGCGGCGAGATGCGCATGAATGAGTCAATGAAGAAATATACCTCCTGGCGGGCAGGCGGGCAGGCGGAACGTTTATATATACCGGCTGATTTAACCGATCTTGTTCAATTCATCCGTGATTTGCCAGCGGATGAGTCAGTACATATGGTGGGGTTAGGCAGCAACCTCCTGGTGCGGGACGGTGGCATGAGAGGCACGGTAGTGGTGCTACATGCCAGACTTAATGATTTGCGGCTCGAACAACAGAACAGGGGCTATGGTTTGATTTACGCGGGGGCGGGCGTGGCCTGTGCGAAGCTAGCGCGATTCGCGGCATTGCACAATCTGGCGGGCGCGGAATTTTTGGCAGGTATCCCTGGTACGGTTGGTGGAGCACTGGCGATGAACGCGGGTTGCTACGATGCCGAGACCTGGGAAATTGTCGAGCGGGTGCAAACGCTCAGCCGCGCAGCGCAACTGCGTGACCACCTGCCCGAAGATTATGAGATTAGCTATCGGCACATAGTATTGAAGCCGGCGGAGAGGATGACGGATCAGGAAATGGGAAATTTCGCCGATGAGAAATGGTTTGTTGGGGGATGGTTCAGATTGTTGAGTGGTGAAGATTCTGTATCGCGCAAAAAGATCAAGGAATTACTTACCAGACGCATTAACAGTCAGCCATTGGGTCTGCCAAATGCCGGTTCAGTGTTCCGCAATCCGCCAGGAGATCACGCAGCGCGGCTGATCGAGTCTTGCGGGCTAAAGGGCTTCTCCATCGGTGGCGCAATGGTTTCGCCCAAGCATGCAAATTTCATTATAAATACGGGCGATGCCACTGCGGCAGATATCGAAGCCGTGATCGTGGCGGTGCGTAATACCGTGAGAGAACAAGCTGGAATCGAGCTGGTGCAGGAAGTGCGAATTATTGGAATCGCCAAATGAACCGGGTTGAATCCAGAACTGTGCCTTGGATATGTGCCGGGAATGATCAATTATGAGTAGCTACGATTTTGGAAAAGTTGCAGTTCTGCTGGGCGGCCGTTCCGCGGAGCGTGAGATCTCGCTCAAAAGCGGGAAAGCCGTGCTTGATGCATTGCAACGTCGAGGTGTAAACGCCCACCCATTCGATCCCGCTGAACAACCTATGGAGGCGCTCACGCAGCAAGGGTTCAACCGGGTACATATTGCCCTGCATGGGCGCTATGGAGAGGACGGCACGGTGCAGGGCGCTCTGGAGCTGATGGGCTTGCCCTACACCGGCAGCGGGGTAATGGCAAGCGCATTGGCAATGGATAAATGGCGTACAAAGCTGTTATGGCAGGCGGTTGGAATCGATACCCCTCGTCATGTTTTGCTAAATGCCCAAAGTGACTTTGACGCGGTAGTAAAAGAGCTTGGCCTGCCGCTGATTGTCAAGCCATCTCGAGAAGGATCCACCATCGGCTTGAGTAAGGTCATGGCTGCGATGGATTTGCCGGCTGCATATGAATCGGCGGCGAAGCACGACACAACGGTGCTGGCGGAACAATTTATCGATGGAACGGAACTAACGGTTGCCGTTCTCGGCGAGACCGCACTACCGCTGGTACGGATACAGACAGCAGGCGGCTTATACGATTATGAGTCTAAATATATTTCCGCGGATACCCGGTACTTCTGCCCGAGTGGCTTATCCGCCGCAGAAGAGCATGCTATTCAGGTACAAGCGCTGAAAGCGCACAGGACATTGGGGTGTGAAGGATGGGGAAGGGT
>JBDTKY010000004.1:0-7279 GCA_039935055.1 Nitrosospira sp. | reverse complement strand
AGGACGAGCGGTACGACCAAATGAAGCTCGTCATGGGATAGCCGCCTTTGGCGGCTCATGGATCTATGGGCGCCTTTGAGGCGCTCACCATCTCAAGCCACCGGCTTTGCCGGTGGTATTTGACTTGAACATTGGTATGTCCGATGTGCTGATGGGAGCTCCAGTCAATCTACTTTGGCTGCCTGATTGTCACTGATCTATCAAATGGGAGGAAAGATGAACAAATTGATTTATGCTTTTCTGATTGGGTCAGCCCTGCTCAACACCGTGCCCGCTTTTGCTGAGGATGGTGCAGATCCCGCGAACCGCGCTGTGAACATCAATCTCAGCAGTGCCGGAGGACCTCTCGATAACGCCGCATTACGATCAATCCGTAAGCTGGTCGGAAAGGCCATTACCGCCGATACCGTTGGCACCTTTGCCGTCTATAGCCCCAGAGTAGGCGGCCCGATCCTCATCGAAGGCGGCTTGAGTGCATGTGCGGAAGCCGCTTTTAGTGCAGCACCAGAACGGTTTAACGCTTTCGTCAGCCAGTTGCGTGCCATTCATCCCCGGGCGGGGACTTTTCTCAATGTGGAACTCACCGATCAATGCAAGCCGATTGATGTCACTGGGCCGTTAACGTGTGGAGGCATCGCGGGAATTGCCTGTCCTGATACACAACAGTATTGTGATTTCGGCATCGGTCAATGCAAGGTAGCGGATGCACAAGGCACATGCAAGACCAAGCCCACCATTTGCACCAAGGAATTTCGGCCTGTTTGTGGTTGCGACGGCAAAACTTACGGGAACGCATGCAACGCGGCAGCTGCCGGGGTATCCATCGAGCATGGGGGGGAATGCAAGAAATTCGAACCACAGGCATGCGGTGGAATTGCCGGGATTCCCTGCCCTCAGGGCCAAGCTTGTGTGGACAACCCCGCTGACGATTGCGATCCGAAACAGGGTGGAGCGGATTGTCCAGGAATATGCAAGGGTAAATAATGAACAGCCGGATATTCGCAAGATCTTTTCGACAAAAATATGACTTTAATGTTCGCCAGCGAACAGAAGCGCTGGGACGAAGTGTGAAAAATGGCCCTGGATCTTGAGCCAATGCCATACATATAAAATTAGGGAGCATGGCAGGTGCAATATTTGTTCAACGCATATTTTAGAGGTCATATTTTGTCAAGTAAACCATTAAGCGAACCTGTTGTTGGAAGTAAAAGCATACTTGATGTAACAGCCCAGAAAGTGGATGCGGAGTCAATCAATGAGACGAAAACGCTTCAGCAAGACGGGCACGAAGTAAGGGAACGGAGAAATGGTTATCAGAAGATTTCCACTGACACTTATTACCAGACTGAACGGCGCGGATCGCGTGATAGCGGCGATACCAAGGCGCAAGGCTGGCTGGAGACCGAGGCGGAAATAGACGGCGCGCCATATAACGAACTATCGGACGGGAAGCCCGACCGCTAGTCTTTTGGAGGTGGACAAGATTTGGTGAAGCATGTAGTTAAAGAGAGTTTCATTACTTCAAAGGAGAAAACACTATGGCAAACATAACGCGTCGTTCCCCTCATTCCAGCGATATCGCGCGCTTCGACCCGTTTTACAACGTTGAGGATTGGTTCAGGAATTTCGGGATGCGTCCGTTTTCCATGGAAATGGAAAATGCTCCCACGATCAAGATGGATTTGTCCGAAAGCGATACGGCTTATACGGTGCGTGCGGAAATGCCTGGGGTAAAGAAAGAGGATGTCAAAGTGCAGATAGATGGCAACCGGGTTTCCATTAGTGCCGAGACCAAGCAGGAAAAAGAGGAAAAGGAAGGGGAAAGAGTCATTTTCCGCGAATGCCATCAGGGATCGGCCTATCGAAGTTTTAGTCTGGGTAGCGACGTGGATGAAACCAAAGCCCAGGCGAAGTATGAAAATGGTACGCTGGAACTGACGCTGCAGAAGAAAAGCGGGAAAACTGCCAAGCGGATTGAGGTTAAGTAGTACGAATAATATCGTTGCAGGCCGATGTAAGCAGCGTCTGAGAAAATCAGCAGTGAGCGCCGGTCATTTTTCTCAAAGACGGATAACGAGTGGATAGCGGGTCCGCCGAAGGCTCGCAGGGCTTATCGTTTTTTCCCGGTTTCGCGTGATCCGTAATGCTGGTTTCTTTCTCCTCGTCCTCCTTCGGTGAGGGATGCATGTTAGGTTCTAGCCGGTATATCGAACTTCTTTTACCTTTATCCAGTTAATGGGTATTTTCCATCATAGGAGTTTCGCCATGGGTACACAAAGCAGGCCCGCCGGTTTCCGTCAGATTTCCCGCAACGATGGTCTTTTTCAGGAACGTGTGCATGACGCCTATAAGGCAAAACACAAGCTGGCGGAGCCTGCCGTCTGTCCACGATGCCGCGCGGTATTTCATGAAGGACGCTGGCAATGGCGCGAAGCACCCGCCGATGCACATCAGGAAACCTGCCCTGCCTGCCACCGTATTCACGACCACTATCCCGCTGGTTTTCTAACTCTGCAAGGGGCGTTTTTTGTCGCTCATCGCGACGAAATCATGCATATCGTGCACAACGTGGAAACACACGAGCGCGCCGAGCACCCGCTTAAGCGCATCATGGCAATCGAAGAAAAAGAGGGTGCAGCGCTGGTAACAACGACTGATATTCATCTTGCCCGTGGTATTGGCGAAGCGCTGCACCATGCCTATCAAGGCGATCTGGAATTTCATTACAACCCGCAGGAATACTTGCTGCGCGTCAGTTGGACGCGTTGACAATAATTGGGCTGCTCAAAACTGCCATATGCTGCTGCCGATGTGAAATATATAACCCAAGTGGGAGGGATTATGCCTGTAGGGGAAATATGCAATCGCGACGTTATTATTCTGCAACGAGAGGATACCATTCTGAAGGTGGCCAAACTCATGCGCCAGAATCATGTGGGCGATGTAGTGGTCGTGGAAGCGCGCGGTGGTGTCCGGGTACCGGTCGGAATCGTCACCGACCGTGATCTTGTAGTGGAAATCATGGCTACCGGGCTCGATCAGACAGTTATCACGGTGGGCGATATTATGGTGCGGGAGCTGGTCACGGTGAAGGAAAGCACGGGCGTTTTCGAGACAATTCAATATATGCGCAGCCAGGCGGTAAGACGAGTGCCGATAGTGGACGAAAATGGTGCACTGGTGGGAATTCTAGCGCTTGATGACTTGCTGGAGCTGTTGTCGGAGGAGTTGCTGGCAATTGCCAAACTGGTGAGGCATCAGCGCGAAAAGGAAACCAGGCATCGGCAATAGCGGATGACTGGACCGTGCTCCGAACCCCGATTCCTTTTTTGCGTTATTACCGAATTATTCAATAAAAAAGGAGCATGATTATGCTGGATTCCTTGAAACAGGCAGGAAAACAGATTGGCCGCGGCCTTAGCCGCACGTGGGGAAATATCTCAGAAGGATGGCGCGAACTTGTCCATCACAGCAGCGATGCGCTGACCCACTTTTCTCGTCATAAAGATGAGGAGCATCAAAAGGATGAGGAGCGAAGCGGTCCCGGGACGTTCCTTGCTTTCCCGAACTGGAGTCTGCTGGCAGGAGAAATTGAAGAAACGGACAAAGAAATTGTAGTACGGATAGAGGTACCCGGTATGGAAAAAAAAGACTGTCACATTACGATAGATGGCAGCATGCTCTATTTGAGAGGGGAAAAACGCATTGAACGCGTCCGCAACGATAGTATCTATCACGTCACGGAGCGCGCCTATGGGGTATTTGAGCGCGCGATTCCCTTGCCGCGCAACGTGGACACTGATAGCGCGGAAGCGAACTACAAAAATGGCGTACTGACCATCAGTCTGCCAAAATCGGGCGGTGATAAAGGACGTATCATTCCTGTGGCGTGACAGATGAAGACCTGGCTACCTACATTGCATTGCGTTCTTCGAATACAGGTTATTTTATTGGGAGTAGCCCTCAACTGCCTGGTGGCCGGGGCGGCTGAAACCGGCTTACTCAAGAGCCAGCAGGAAAAAGGGGATAAAAAGGAGAAAACCAATATGTCCATGCATATCACATCGTCATCCTTTCCCCACGATGGCGTGATTCCTGCCCGCCATACTTGCGAGGGCCACGATACTTCACCGGAACTTATCTGGACAGAAGTACCCGAAGGCGCGAAGAGTCTGGTTTTAATCGTGGATGATCCAGACGCACCCGATCCCGCTGCGCCTAAAAGAACATGGGTGCATTGGGTGCTTTACAATATTCCAACCAATACCGGCGGTTTGCCCGAAGGCATTGCGGCAACGGAGCTTCCATCGGGAACCCTGGAGGGACTTAATGACTGGCAGCGCACCGGCTACGGCGGACCGTGTCCACCGATAGGCAGCCATCGCTATTTTCATAAGCTCTACGCGTTGGATACTGTGCTACCGGATTTGAATCAGCCCACTAAGGCAAAGCTGGAAAAAGCGATGCAAGGGCATGTCATCTCCCATTCCGAACTGATCGGGCGATATCAAAAGCATTAAGCGCCCATTCGACGTCCACCTGACCATAGCCTACACCGGAACGCGTTCACGCTCATTGGGTGCCCGCATCCTGCTCCGAGGTGTATTTTCCTTCGAAAGGCTCTGCGCGACCGCACTATCCCGTATCGTTACATCTTACCTGGCACCCTAAACTGCCAATTCAGGATTAATCGGTCAGGCGAGCCGGTTGGAGATAGGCCGGAATACGTCGGGAATTTTTCACATCCGGCGAGTCATATTTATAACTATTTGATGTACAAGCATCGGAACGATTCTTGCTTTTTAAACTCTGAATCTGTTCAGACTCAATTCCACATAATAAATAAGGGCATTCATATTATGAACGCTGTAAATACTCATTAAAACGAGTTGTCCCACGCGACCTGATCGGTAATACCATTAACCTTGGAATCTGAATTGATGGCCAAAAAATATGCAGCGATACTCTGCGCGGCGCTGCTGGCCGGTTGCGGCTCCCTGCCATTGCCGCATAAAGACGCATATACAATCCGTCCGGTGCAAGTCGACGGCGCACGCGGTACGCTTTCCCCACAGCAAAGCAAGGCAGTTGTAGCTAAGCTCAAAAACGGTAGCCTGAAAACAAATATATTTGACAAACATCTTGCGCAGATAGAGGAAATCTCAGGAAGTCCGTTGATGACGGGTAACAAGGTGACGCTGCTGGTTGATGGCCCTATTACCTACAAATCGATGTTCGCAGCGATAGAGGGCGCGAAAAATCATATCAACATGGAAACCTATAGTATCGAAAACGATGAGGTTGGCCGCCGGTTTGCCGCCACGCTGATCGAAAAGCAAAAAAAAGGCGTACAGGTGAATTTAATTTACGACAGCGTCGGATCGGGCGATACCCCCAAAGAATTCTTCAAGTCATTGACGGACAGTGGTATCAACGTAGTGGAGTTCAACCCCCTCAACCCCCTGGTGGTTCGCAAACAGTGGGAGGTGGGGCGCGATCATCGCAAACTCCTTGTGGTTGACGGCGAGATCGCGTTTGTAGGTGGCGTCAACATTAGCAGCGTGTACTCCAGCGGGTCATTCAGATCAAAACCGCGCACAAAGGATACTCAACCCTGGCGCGATACTCATCTACGTATTGAAGGGCCTGTGGTCAGAGAATTCCAGCAATTGTTTCTGGCGGCCTGGGAGCAACAGAAGGGCGAGCCGCTAGTCTCGAAATCCTTTTTTCCGAAAATAGGAAAGAAGGATGATGCAATAGTGCGTGTCATCAGTAGTTCACGTGACAAGTCTTACAACCCCATCTATGCGACGCTACTATCGGCCATTAATAGCGCCGAGACTTATGCCTATGTTACCACGGCATATTTTGTGCCTGATTCGCGATTGCTGGCCGCTTTGAAGGGTGCTGCGCAGCGCAATGTGGACGTGCGATTGATGTTGCCTGATAAAACCGATTCGAGTCTGGTTTTTTATGCGTCGCACTCTTACTATAACGAACTGCTGAGTACCGGAGTGAAGATCTACGAACGGGAAGATGCTTTATTGCATGCCAAGACCGCGCTTATCGATGGCGTCTGGTCCACAATAGGCTCGACCAATCTTGACTGGCTCAGCTTGGCGTACAATCAGGAAATCAATGCGGTGGTCCTTGGGCAGGAATTTGGTACGCAAATGAGAGCCTTGTTCGATAAAGATATCGACTCTTCCCGGCTTATCACGCTCGAAAAATGGCAGCAGCGTTCTATTGGCGTGCGCTTAAAAGAGCTGGGTGCGAGATTGCTGGCTCGATGGATATAGTCAATCGCTGGAATGTCACCCATTCTGATTTGACGAAACCTGAGGAAAAATTCGGCGTGGAATGGGTAACCGTGTGCTCCAAGGTGCCGGATTTGCGACAATCAGTTATTCGTTCTCATCTTCCATTGCCTGAGAGTATTTTCCCTCCCGGGCCAATCCATTCAACTGGCAACGCTTGAGGAACGTTTTTTGGGCTGTGGCCACATTGCTTTCGCATCCCTTCCAGGCGGCAAGAACCGGTGCCTGAAGCGCTCGTCCGTAAGAGAAGCTGAGCTGCCAGGGATGCTGACCCCCTATGATATTTATGGCGTTCAGATGATCGGTCGCATCTTCCGCGCTTTGCCCGCCGGACAGGAATACGATTCCGGGAACCACTGCTGGCACATAGCGTCCCAGACAACGAATCGTGGCTTCAGCAATGTGCTGTCCCGAGGACGGGTGCGCACACCGCATGCCGCCAATCACCATGTTTGGCTTGAGTAAAATACCCTCGAATATCACACGGTGAGCGTCAAGCTCCGCGAACAGGCTCTCAAGTATCTGCGATGTGACTGTTTCACAGCGATCGATATCATGGCCTCCATCCATGAGTACTTCCGGTTCCACAATCGGTACAATGCCAGCCTCCTGGCATAGCGCAGCATAGCGGGCGAGCCCATGGACGTTTGCATGAATCGCATATGGGGCTGGGACATCGTGATCGTCGATTTGAATAACCGCTCGCCATTTAGCGAATTTCGCCCCCAGTTGTTTGTATTCCCCGAGCCGCTCGCGCAAGCCATCCAGCCCTTCGGTGATTTTGTTGGCCGGATATAGCGCCAGCGCCTTTGCGCCTTTGTCTACCTTGATGCCAGGGATAATTCCACGGCTCGACAGCAATTCTGCGAAAGGTGTCCCGTCGCGTGAACTCTGGCGCAGTGTTTCGTCGAAGAGAATGACGCCGCTGATGTAGCGCTCGATACCTTCAGTGGTAAAAAGCA
>JBDTKY010000003.1:0-4121 GCA_039935055.1 Nitrosospira sp. | reverse complement strand
TAATTGAGAATCAGGCTACGCTCCATTTATATTACGGCTGCATCAATATGCCCGTCAACTTTACACCCTCCCTGCCCGAACAGTTGCTACCGATAAGGGGCATGACCCTTGGCATTACAGAAGCCGGCATCAAGAAACTCGGCCGAAGGGACTTACTTGTGATCGCACTCGATGAAGGGACAAAAGTCGCCGGCGTGTTCACGCAAAACAGTTTTTGTGCCGCGCCGGTAATAGTCGCCAGGGAGCATCTGTCCAAGCTCGACGCCAAATCTTCGATTCGTGCATTGATCGTCAATACCGGCAACGCCAATGCCGGCACGGGCGAGGAAGGGATTGCGCACGCCCGCATCACTTGTGCCGAGCTGGCCCGGTTGATGGGATGTGCCAGTCAGCAAGTATTGCCGTTTTCGACCGGTGTAATCATGGAACCGCTGCCGCTGGAAAAAATCGTCGAAGCCCTGCCTGCCGCGGTAGCAAATCTCAGCGCAGACAACTGGTTTGCAGCCTCCCAGGCAATCATGACAACCGATATCGTACCCAAGGCGGTGTCGAAGCAGGTTTCACTCGGCGGCACAACCGTGACTATTACGGGCATTGCCAAAGGCTCCGGCATGATCCATCCAAACATGGCAACGATGCTGGGGTACATCGGAACCGATGCGGTTGTAAGTCAACATCTGTTGGAGGAAATCGTGCGGCATGCGGCGAATAATTCTTTCAACCGTATCACCGTGGATGGTGATATTTCAACCAATGACGCTTTCATTCTTATTGGCACAGGCCATGCGGATAATCCGGCAATCACGGAAAAAACGGATGCCGCATTCGCCACCTTGCAAGATGCGGTAACGGAGGTTGCAGTACAGCTTGCGCAATCCATCGTGCGTGATGGGGAAGGCGCAACCAAGTTTATCACTGTGCGGGTTGAAGGAGGTAAGACACCGGATGAATGCAGCAAGGTTGCCTATGCTATTGCCCATTCCCCACTGGTTAAAACCGCATTTTTTGCATCTGATCCAAACCTGGGCCGAATACTTGCAGCCATTGGTTATGCCGGCATAGAGGGGCTTGACGTGAGCAGATTGCAACTCTATCTTGATGATGTGCTGGTTGCGGAGAATAGCGGCAGAGCACATGGCTACCGGGAACAGGATGGTCAGCGAGTGATGAAGCAATCCGAAATCACTGTGCGGGTTGTGCTCAATAGAGGGATGGCATCCACCACAATATGGACGTGCGACCTATCCTACGATTATGTAAAGATCAATGCGGATTATCGAAGTTAGCAGCACAACAATAAGCAATAAAGTGTTGGCGAATCAGTTCCAGCAGACCCGAAACCCATACGTACAAAAGACAACAGTTGCGCGCGCTTGCAGCACGCGCAACAGGCCTAATTTTCACCGCATATCCAAGCTTCTTAAGGCTTATCGCCCATGATGCAGACAGGATGACGCAGTCGTCTGATGGGTGTACTTTTACTCGCCCATGGGTTTCATGTGTTGCAGGTTTTTCCCACCCCATCCCGACTCGTATTGGCCGCTCATCCCGGATTGATCACCGGACCCGTATCCTTGTCCGGACCGCTGCGAATGACTACGTTTGTGTTTCATTCTCATTTTGTCCGCTTCGTCTTTATCGATATACCCATCTCCATTGGCATCCATCTTATCGAACATCATTTGACAATGGCGCGCATGTTCTTCCTTGCTGACTCGATCATCTTTATCGGTATCCGCCATGGACATTCCACATCGGCCTTCACACGATTTCTTATCACCATGTCCACCTCCATCTTTTTTGGCGTGATACTCTGCCACCATGTAGCCTTTATTCAGGGACTGGGTGGCGAAAGGACTCTCATTGGCGGATGCAATGGACACTGTACCGAGCGTGACGGCAACAGCGGATCCGATGGCGAGAGAGATAATCGATTTTTTACTGGGCATATTATTCATAACGTCTTCTCCTGAATGTTTCTACCAAATTTTAAATAATAAGCTTCCGAAAAGCATGCACTTGCTGATTGCGGCAACTCATCAAAAGGACTATTTTTTATGGATATCTACTGTTATGCAATCTGTTACAGTCCGGGAAAACCTGTATCCTTCCGGACGAAAAACATAACATGTTAAATCATCGTCTTTTCTGCCCTGGGGACTCCGTGCGATAGCGCACATAAGGGATGGGTACGTTGTTAAAACACGGGACCCAGAATCTCCAGTGCTCAGTATAACTCCTGGTCTTGTAATGGATCGAAACGTGGTTTGAAATACTATTGTTGAACAAAATTGAATTTTTCAGTACCGTATAATACAGCTGGCGCGCCAACAAACGGTTACTTTCAGCTTATTATATTTAACATCAGTTATCGATGCTTATGACCCGTTGGGACAAGCTCTACAACCGCACCGAAATATTGCTCTCCCGCCTGGAGGGACTGCTGTCCACTGACCAGCCTGACCCGGACTGGAACACCGCTATTGCGTTCCGCTGGCGAAAATCCGGCCGTGCGAACGTCATACAGCCTGTTGCCCGCCCTCATCGCGTTACGCTCGATGCATTGCGAGGTATTGAGCGGCAAAAAGAACTGATAGATCAAAACACGTGCCAGTTTGTACAAGGCTATCCCGCCAATAACGTATTGCTTACTGGAGCACGCGGAACCGGCAAATCCTCGCTGATAAAAGCAATGCTGGACAAGCATGCGGTCAAGGGCCTGCGTTTGATCGAAGTGGAAAAGCACGACCTCACTGATCTGCACGATATTGTCGAACTGATATACCGGCGCCCGGAGCGCTTCATCCTGTATTGCGACGACCTGTCGTTCGAGTCCGATGAACCCGGCTACAAGACGCTGAAGGTAGTACTGGACGGTTCCATTGCCACGGCTTCGGAGAATGTTTTGGTTTACGCCACTTCGAATCGCCGTCATCTGATGCCGGAATCAATGCAGGACAATCTGGATACCAGGCATATTGGGGGAGAAATCCATCCGAACGAGTCGATCGAAGAAAAAATCTCGCTATCGGAGCGTTTCGGTCTATGGCTATCGTTCTATCCTTTTGATCAGGACCAGTACCTGGATATTGCCGGCCAGTGGCTCGCTTATTTCGGTATCGAGGAAATGGTTCCCCCAGTACGCGAAGCTGCATTGCAATGGGCGCTGGGACGTGGTGCGAGGAGTGGAAGGGTGGCGTGGCAGTTTGCCCGCGACTGGGCAGGAAAACAGAAGACAAACCCAGGTATGGAGCAGTGAGAAACTGCCCTGGAGATGCCAGACATTCACTCCGCCAGGTTTCATCCCTCTTATATCGTTGAAGTCGCCGTCGCGGTCATTACCCGGCCCGATGGCGGCTTTCTTCTCGCCCGCAGGCCCGAAGGCAAGCCCTATGCGGGCTACTGGGAATTCCCCGGTGGCAAGGTAAAACCCGATGAATCGCTGTTGCATGCGCTCAGACGTGAGTTGCTGGAAGAACTGGGTATCTATGTCAAACATGCCTACCCCTGGATTACCCGCACGTTTACCTATCCCCACGCTACGGTGCACCTTTGCTTTTATCGTGTCGCGGAATGGCATGGCGAGCCCCATCCCCGTGAAAATCAGGAGTTATCCTGGCAATCGCCGGGCAATGCCGGGGTTGAGCCGATGCTCCCGGCAAATGCACCGGTATTGCGCGCGCTTGATCTGCCGCCCGTCTATGCGATCACCAATGCTGCCGAATGGGGCGAAAAAATTTCATTAACACGCATGGAACATGCGTTGCAAGGCGGGTTACGGCTGGTGCAAATACGTGAGAAAAGGTTGACGAAGGAAACCTTGCTTGTTTTTGCAAAAGAAGTGGTGGCGCTAGCTCATCGTCACGGCGCCAAGGTACTGATAAACAACAACATCAGCCTTTGCTGCGAAATCGGCGCGGATGGGGTCCATTTTCCGTCATCAGCACTCATTAATCTTACGGAACTTCCCGATGTCGAGTGGTGTGGCGTATCCTGTCACAATGCAGAAGAGCTTTCCCAGGCCGAGCGGCTGGGGATGAATTTTGCAGTGCTCGCGCCGGTGCTGCCCACATTGAGCCATCCTGAGTCTAAAGTATTAGGCTGGCAGAAATTTGCTGAGC
>JBDTKY010000002.1:0-4533 GCA_039935055.1 Nitrosospira sp. | reverse complement strand
GGCTTTGTGAAAACCTTTTCAGCCAAACCACATGAAGTGATCCATGACTGGTTCGTGATTGACGCGACCGACAAAGTATTAGGGCGTCTCGCTGCAGAGATTGCCCATCGTCTGCGGGGTAAGCATAAGCCCATTTTCACCCCACATGTGGATACCGGCGATTTCATTGTTGTTATCAATGTGGACAAGTTGCGCGTCACCGGCAACAAAGCGGAAGATAAGATTTATTACCGCCATAGCGGTTATCCGGGCGGAATTTATGAGACCAATTTCTCAAAAATGCACGCACGCTTTCCAGGACGGCCTCTGGAAAAGGCAGTCAAGGGTATGCTGCCAAAGGGTCCACTCGGCTATGCCATGTTAAGAAAACTGAAGATCTACGCCGGTGCCGCGCACCCGCACGCGGCGCAACAACCGCGACAACTCGAAGTCAGGGCTTAATATCATGAGTGCAACGTATAATTATGGTACCGGTCGCCGCAAAAGCGCGGTGGCACGGGTATTCATCAAACCTGGGAAGGGTTTGATTACCGTCAATAATAAACCAGTTGACGAATTTTTTTCTCGAGAAACGGGTCGCATGGTAGTTCGCCAGCCACTTGAGTTAACTGGTAATCTTACAAGCTTCGACATCACGGTCAACATCCACGGGGGTGGTGAATCTGGGCAAGCCGGAGCAGTGCGCCACGGTATTACCCGCGCCTTGATTGACTTTGATGCCACGCTTAAACCCGTATTGCGCATCGCCGGACTGGTCACGCGTGATGCGCGTGAAGTGGAACGAAAGAAGGTGGGCCTGCGTAAGGCGCGTCGGCGTAAACAGTTTTCCAAACGATAAGCGTTTTGCGCATACGTCATACCTAAAAAGCTGCCAGTCTGGCGGCTTTTTTATTTGTTGCATATAATCGATTAGCCGATTTTGCTTTCCGTGCGGTAATAAACGATAAAATAAGCATGTCGCTCCAAGCTTTCCAGGCAAACTCAGTCGTTAACTGAAGGCGGGGGCAAAAATGTTAATGCAAGATATGCTTGATATGCGGAGAAACATTTTTTTGATCGGTGAAGTATTTTGGTGAGACGGGATAAGCTCCGATCCACGAAGTGGATACTGGCAACTGCGGATTCGTAAAAATCCTCATAAGGATTCCGCTTGCTCCGTAAAACTGGAGGGTCCATGTTTAAAGTTGGGATTGTAGGTGGAACCGGCTATACCGGTGTAGAGCTACTGCGCATTTTGTCGCAGCATCCCGAAGTAAGCATACAAGCGATCACTTCGCGTAAGGAAGCCGGAATGACGGTAGCCGAGTTATTTCCCAACTTGCGTGGACGAGTATCGCTTAAATTTTGTGATCCAGTCGATGCCGATCTGGACAAATGCGACGTGGTATTCTTTGCCACGCCCAACGGTATCGCCATGCAACAAGTCAGATCATTGCTGGACGCAAGGGTGCGGGTGATAGATCTGGCCGCCGATTTTCGCATCAAGGATGTACCAGTATGGGAAAAATGGTATGGCATGCAGCATGTCTGCCCTGATCTGGTAGCAGAGGCTGTTTATGGTCTACCCGAAATCAACCGCGACAAAATAAAAGGTGCGCGGCTCATAGCGAATCCGGGCTGTTATCCTACCGCAGTGCAACTGGGTTTCCTCCCCCTGATCGAAGCGGGTATTGTGGACCTAGATCATCTCGTCGCCGATGCAAAATCTGGTGTGTCCGGTGCGGGCCGCAATGCAGAGGTACATACATTGTTTGCTGAAGCTTCAGACAACTTCAAAGCCTATGGTGTGCCTGGGCACCGCCACCTGCCAGAGATCAAGCAAGGTTTGTCTCATGTCGCAGGTAAACCGATTGGACTGACGTTCGTCCCACACCTCACCCCAATGATTCGAGGCATTCATGCTACGCTCTATGCCAGGCTTACGAAGGATGTCGATTTGCAGGTGCTATACGAAAAACGCTATGCCGGTGAACCATTTGTTGACGTACTTCCCCTGGGTTCTCATCCCGAAACTCGCTCAGTGCGGGGTTCAAACCTCTGCCGCATTGCGATCCACCGCCCGCAAGGTGGCGACACGGCGGTGATACTGTCGGTAACAGACAACCTCGTCAAGGGTGCTGCGGGACAAGCTGTGCAGAACATGAATCTTATGTTCGGCTTGCCGGAGACCCTTGCTATCAACCATGCTCCAATGCTGCCTTAGCGTAGTACGTTAGAAACATCGGTTCATTTGTCACTGCATATAGTAATCACAAAGTACCACATCTTTTCAGTGTGTTGCCGGCATAGCGGCGTAAGCTGATGATTATGATTAAATTGCCTAAAAGAAGATCTGGCATATTCGCGGCGCGAGTAGCGGTGCGTCCGCAAAGGCCGGGATATTTGCGCTGGTTGGCTATCGCCCTCATTACTGTACTCGCGTTGGGTCTGTCCTGGGGCATGTATGATGCTGGACGCAAATTTTCCGGTTTTGACAAAAATGAGATACCTTTTGATTCAGATCGGCTATCCCAGTTGAACAGCCGTCTACAGGAAAATAATGACGAATTGCGTATGAAAGTAGCTGGACTTGAGCGCCAGTTGCAAATGGACCTCGTCGCACGTCAAGACATTACCAAGCATGTCAAAACCTTGGAAGATGAAAATATTCGTTTGAAGGAAGATCTCGCATTTTTCCAGAATCTCGGATCAGTCAGCGGAAAAACCGAACAACGGGTTTCAATCGGTCGTTTAAAGCTTGAGCGAGGTCAGCTGCCGGGAGAATATCGTTACAGCCTGCTGCTGGTACAAGGCGGGCAACGCACCAAGGATTTTCAGGGCAGTCTAGAATTCGTGGTTAATTTCCTGCAGAATGGAGAAAAAATGGTCACGCCTCTTGCCAGCGAAAGCCCAACGAAGACGTTTAACATCAACTTCAAGTTCTATGAGCGTGTAGAGAGAAGCTTCCGGATGCCCCCAGATGCTATAGTAGAAAGCATGCAGGTGAAAGTATTTGAAAACGGGGTGACGCAGGCGAGATTAATGCAGACCGTAAATCTATCCATGTGAAGGAGAGAAGAATGTTCGGAAAAAAAACGGGTAAACCCCAAAACCAAATTGATTCGCTTATCGGTACCGGTACCCGCATTGATGGCAACATCAGTTTCGGTGGAGGTTTGCGTATAGACGGACATGTTCGAGGCAATATCACCGCAATGGGGGACAAACCCAGCACTTTAGTCCTGAGCGACCAGGCGATCGTTGAAGGGAAAATTGAGGTCTCTCACGCGGTTATTAATGGCACCGTAGTCGGTGCCATCAAGGCAAATGAGTATGTGGAACTACAAGCCAAGGCCAGAATCTCGGGGGATGTTGTTTACAAGACCATGGAAATTCAGCTGGGCGCGTCAATTGACGGTATGTTGCTTCACCTGGATAATGCTCAACCGGACAATAAGGTAGTTACATTGATACCCGCTGCCCATAGTGATTGACCTAAGTATGGTAGCAGAGGATAATTTTCCTAACTAATCTTATTTGGGAATTCAACATGAGCGCCGTAACCGAGGGAAACTTGGTCGCAGAAATGCAAGTCCCATTGATCTTTACCGATAGTGCGGCTAGCAAGGTCAGGCAGTTGATTGAAGAAGAAGGGAATAATGATCTAAAGCTGAGAGTATTTGTGGCTGGCGGGGGATGCTCCGGTTTTAAATATGGCTTTACCTTTGATGAGCTAACAAGCGAAGACGATACCGTAATGGAAAAGAACGGAGTAAAACTTCTGATCGATCCGATGAGCTTCCAGTACTTGGCCGGAGCAGAAATCGACTATCAGGAGAATGCCGAGGGCGCTCAATTTGTTATCAAGAATCCCGGTGCCTCCAGCACCTGTGGTTGCGGATCCTCATTTTCCATCTAGATAATAATGGAATCGTTTTAGAAGAAAAAAAACCGCGCTTCTTTTTTTGTAGGACAAGTATTAAGGTCCCAGTTTAAGCCCTGGCTTAAGCTGGGTAAATCGCGCCAAGAAGTCTGATGCCTTTTGCGCCGGTAATCCCAGGAATGTTTCCGGGAAATCCCAGGATAGCCCGTTGCGCCAGCCATGCAAAAGCGAATGCTTCCAGCCAGTCGGCATCAACGCCAAGCCTGTCCGTTAATTCTACTTTCTTGCCACACAGTACTGACCGTACCCGGGTAACCAGTGTCCCGTTACGCGCTCCGCCACCACACAAATAAATTTCCACTGCATTCGGAAAGTATGTAAACACTGACTCAGCAATCGCTGTGATAGTCAGCTGCAGCAAGGTTGCCTGCACGTCCGTGGGCTTCTCATCCCCGGATAGACAATTCTCCAGCCAAGCCAGATTGAATATTTCCCTACCGGCGCTTTTTGGTGGCGGAAGAGAAAAAAATTGAAGCGTAAGGAGTTTTTCAAGCAACTCCGGGATTACTTTGCCGGACGCAGCCCACGCCCCATTTTCATCGTATGTCTTGCCCGTATGACGCAAGCACCACGCGTCCATCATTATATTACCGGGGCCACAGTCAAATCCG
>JBDTKY010000001.1:0-9420 GCA_039935055.1 Nitrosospira sp. | reverse complement strand
GTGTCTGCTTTTGGCGTACCGGCAGCGGCACGTTCTTGATCCATTGTAGTGCCTTCTTCTGTTCTGGTTCCGTATGAAGTCGAATTTTCAGGTAATGCTTGCTTGGGTCTATCACATGCTGTCAAAGTCAATGCCACCAAAGCGGCGGCGAGGAGTGAAAGTTTCATTAGCTGGCTTCCTTAATAAAATTTAAATAGGTTGTGGCGGGTTATATTATATAGCAAAAATACTCGAATCAACCGAATTTGAGAGACTGATTATCGGGTCCGCTAATTTACGGCGTAAATTCGATTATAAAAGGCCGCTCCAAAGGAACAGCTTTTTATTCGTTCCTTATTTATTGGGCTCTTCTTTCTTGACCTTGGCATCAACACCGCCAGGGGAATTTTGAGTATCAGCAGTTCCCTCAGTCGAAGGCTTATCAAGTTCGTCAAAGTTGGGAGCCGAGTCACGTTGAACCGAAGCAGACGGGGGCGGCTTATCCATAGGATGTTTTTTACCATCACAAGCGGTCAACAACAATGCCGCTAGGGCAATAGCGATGAACGAGTATCTCATTGTTAAATATCCTACAGTTCATTACAGGGAATAATAGTATAACAAAATAGCAAAAGGTTTGGGTCATCCAAACCGCAACAGGTTAGATTTTCCTTTCCTGCAGCAGCTTCCAAAAAAAAGCCGTCCTTTAGGACGGCTTTTATTACGTGTCTCTTGGTGTGATTATAATTATTATTAATCAGCTTTTTTGCCGGTGACATCATACTCTGGTTTCGGGGGAGCATATTTAGCATCGCCAATTGCTTCAGAGTCAGCAGTTTTTTCACCGCCACTTTTTGCAGCAGCGGCGTCAGCCTTCTGGGCCGCTTCAATTTCTGCATCACTTACCTGTCCTTCACGTTTCTCCCAGAGACTCGGAGGATATTGTCCCGGTTTTCCTTCTCCGGGCTCTTTTTGTCTCAGTTGGTCACATCCAGTGAATATTAGTGTTACCAGGGCGGCAGCGAGGAGCGAGTATTTCATTTTTTTAATCTCCTTTATATAGTTTATAACGGATCACGGGTAAATTATAAAAGCGTTTTGGCCATTCAAATCTGAAAAGACCACTATCTTAATAGCAGAATTCAGAAATATTGTCCAGTCGTTTATGGTCCATCCCAGAGCCATAAGTAATACTGGTAATGGCCAAGGGGCAAGGCTTTCGATAATTCGACACGACGGTGTTTCACCATTTTTTATCTCTTACAGGATTGAATGCGGCGTTGCCAATTACATCGTCAACTGAGCAGCGAACATATATTTCTTGGCAAAATTATGCTTCCGGTCCGGCGAGTTGGCTTACTATTTCAATATAACCATAAAGATACCATTGGTAGCACAGTGCAAGGGCCACGTCGTCAAGATCTCTCCCCGCAGGCAATATAAGACGGTCGGCCAGCTTTTCCAATGATCGACGGACTGTAGCGCCAACTGAATACCCGTCACCATTCAGAAAAATGGTTTTTCCCCTACACAGCATACGACTTTTCAGATCGAGTTGTAACCCCTCTTTTCTAACCTCGTATGCAAATTTTTTCTGAGTTACGGGATGCGATGGCGGCGTAAAAAAAACATGGGATTTCGGCTCGGTGAGATAGGTTCCGATAAAGCGTTCTATGTCAGTGTGGCCCCATTTTATTTTATCAAGCGCCTCGCCTGTTTGACGCACCATGGCCGAACTAATGTGCGCCGGATGGGGTTGCAAGCAGATATCGGGGTCGCGATACATGCCTTCGATCGCAATATGATCCTGCAGGTAAACGAGAAACTGGGTGGCGAGTTCCTGGTAACCAGGTGCACGAAAGCCAATTGAATAAGTCATGCAATTGTCCTTTGCCACGCCATTATGGGCGTAGCCGGGGGGCAAATACAGCATATCGCCCGGTTCCAGCACCCATTCCTGTTCAGGTCTAAATTCCTGCAGGATTTTTATCGGTGCGTCCACGACCAGACTCTTATCCCGCTGGGCTGATATCTGCCAATATCTGCGCCCCATACCCTGCAGTAAAAAGACATCATAAGAATCAAAATGAGGTCCAACTCCCCCCCCGTCAGGCGCAAAACTGACCATCAGATCGTCGAGCCGCGCGTGTGGGATAAAATTGAATTCAAGCAGCAACTCACGGGCTGCGGGCAGGAAATGATTGACGTCCTGTACCAGCAGCGCCCATTTTTTTTTTGGCAGACGCGAAAAATAGTCAGGTGTAAAAGGACCATGCCTGAGCTGCCATTTGCCATTCTTCTGTGTGATCAGACGTGATTGCGCATCGTCTCGGCAGGCGAGACCGATAAGGTCATGGCAAGTCAGCAATCCCTGAAAGCCGGGCAGTGCGCCACGCACCAGCAAGGGTTTCTTCTGCCAGTAATCGTGGAGGAAATTTTGGGGCGAAAGACCACCCAGCAGCCCGGTTCTCATCGTCGCGTTACGGTCTTGGCACCATCTTATGAAAGCCCTCGAAACTTTATGGAAAGGAGACAGAATCCGTTTGTGGTTTTGTAAATACGGTGAATGAGCGGCAATACCCAAATGGATCCAGGCTCAAACCTCAAGCTTATCTGCCGCGCATGAACATTTTGTCGAGCTCGGCGAGACTGATTTCAAACCACGTTGGCCTGCCATGATTGCACTGACCGGAGCGTTCAGTCGCCTCCATTTCGCGTAGGAGCGCATTCATTTCTGGAATGGTTAGCATGCGGTTGGCGCGTACCGCACCATGGCAGGCCATGGTTGAGAGAAGCTCGTTACGCCTGCTGGTCAATGCCTGGCTAGCACCAAATTCGCGGATCTCGCTCAATACGTCTTGCGCCAGTTTTACCACGTCGGCATCCTCAAGCGTGGCTGGCACCGCTCGCACCACTAGCATGGTCGGTGAGAACGCGGACATTTCAAACCCAAGTTCGCGCAAGGCGGCGCTGTTTTCCTCGATCGCGGCAATATCCAGGCTGTCTGCATGGATTGTCACAGGGATCAGCAAGGGCTGCATCGAGAGTTTGCGGTTATCCAGCGCTGATTTGAGCTTTTCATATAATATCCGCTCGTGCGCTGCGTGCATGTCCACGATCAGCAAGCCACGATCATTCTGCGACAGAACATAGATCCCTAGGAGTTGTCCCAAGGCAAATCCCAATGGCGGGACCACTGCTTGCTCCTCACCGGCCACCGCTGTTATTGAACCGTTCGCCGTTTTTGGACCACTGCCAAAAAGGGTCTGATAAAATGCTTGCGGCTGGGCCGCCCCTATTGGTGGTGCAAGTGGCATGGCACTCTGCCGTGCATAAGAGGAGCGCGCGGCAACCATCTCATGGCTTCCAGCTTCCGGCCTCTGGTCCCGGGCCGCGGACACCGGTTGCGGCGACGCCAGCGCCTTGTTGATCGCGTGAAAAATGAATTGATGCAGTGCACGCGAATCGCGGAATTTCACTTCGGTTTTGGTGGGATGCACATTCACATCCACGCCATCGGCATTCATCTCCAGGAATAATGCAAAGGCTGGATGCCGGTCCAGATGGAGCACATCGCGATAGGCTTCGCGCAGCGCATGAGAAATCAGCTTGTCGCGTACGAAACGGCCATTGACAAAAAAATACTGGGCATCGCGGGAAGATCGCGAGTACAGAGGTAATGCCGCTGCGCCCCATAAGCGCAAATCCGCAGCTTGTTCATCGACGTATACCGAGGTTTGGCTGAATTCATCGCCCAGTATTGCCGCGATGCGAAGTTTTGCATCCACGGCACGCAAATGCCTGCGTACTGTCCCATTGTGCTGCAGCGTGAAGCCAATATCGGCGCGTGACAATGCAATGCGCTTGAACGTTTCTTCGCAATGCGCAAATTCAGTGACTTCAGTCTTCAGAAACTTGCGCCGCGCGGGGGTGTTGAAGTAGAGGTCATGCATTTCCACCGCGGTGCCGGAGACAAGTGCCGCGGGTTCAGGCTGCGACAGATGGGCATCTTTGGTTTGTATCCGCCAAGCATGTTTTTCGCCCGCTCTACGGCTTGTCAGCATCAGACGCGAAACCGCTGCAATGCTTGCCAGCGCTTCACCACGAAACCCCAGGCTCGCTATGTTCTGCAGATCTTCGAGCGTTTGGATCTTGCTGGTGGCATGGCGGGCAAGCGCAAGGGACAGATCATCCCTCGAAATCCCGGTTCCATTATCAGCTACACGGATCAGCCTGGTTCCGCCTTGAAAGAGCTGTACCGTTATTTCGGTTGCTTTCGCATCCACGCTGTTCTCCAGCATTTCCTTGAGCGCCGAGGCTGGGCGCCCTATGACCTCTCCAGCGGAAATCTGGCTGATAAGCAAGTCGGGAAGAAGCTTGATCGCATTCATGAGTAAGGTAGGAACAAGTACGCTGCCATTATACTGCTTAGTAAACCTTCTGAATAAGTCTCCTGAAATAAGTTCCCCTGCAAAGACTTGTTCAGAGTTTCGGGAGGTTGTATCATTTCGCCCGCAAGAATTCGGAGCGGCGATCGGTGATCGCAGGGGTTATGCTGACGGCTGCTGGGCCGGTATCATCATGAACGCTCTTCCATCGCGGCTTTGACTACGGCATGGTTAAGGTGGGGAGCGAAAATCTCGATAAAGTCGAATACGTAACCACGCAAATAACTATTCCGGCTGATACCGATGCGGGTTGTGCTTGGCTCGAACAGGTGGCTTGCATCAATGGATCTCAGATGCTTGTCGCGCTTGGGCTCAAACGCCATCTGCGCCAGAATGCCAATGCCTAATCCCAGCTCGACATAGGTCTTGATCACGTCTGCATCTATTGCCGTAAGCACTACATTGGGAACCAGCCCTTTCGCGTCGAATGCCTGATTGATTTTGGAGCGGCCGGTGAAAGCAAAATCATAAGTAATGATCGGATACTGAGCGATGGCCTCCAATGTCAATTTCTCAAGTTTAAGCAGTGGATGCCTCGGCGGGACGATGATGCAACGATTCCATTGGTAACACGGCAGCATCACGAGTTCATGAAATAGTTGGATAGCCTCGGTGGCGATGGCGATATCTGCCTCTCCCGAGGTGACCAGCTCCGCTATCTGGGTTGGATTGCCCTGACGCAAAATTAACTTCACCTTGGGATAGCGTGCGGTAAAATGCTTGATCGCGGCGGGTAGCGCATAGCGTGCCTGAGTATGGGTCGTAGCGATTGTGAGGGAACCTGTCGCTTCGTTAGCAAACTCCTGGCCGACCTGTTTCAGGTTTTTTGCATCTCTTAGCATTCTTTCGGCAATTTCAAGGATGGCCTGTCCCGGCGGCGTGACTTTAACCACGCGCTTGCCATTACGCACAAAAATATCTATCTCAAGCTCGTTTTCCAGGAGGCGAATCTGCTTGCTGATTCCGGGTTGCGAGGTATGGAGGGTTTCGGCGGCCCTGGACAAATTCAGACCCTGATTGGCGACTTCGCATAAATAACGTAACTGCTGCAATTTCATGATTTTTTACTCTAAGTAATGTTTAGTTATAATAATCTAACATAATATTCTTTTGTGATATATATGCCCGTTGCTATTATGGCATTTTCGCGGCACCATATGCGGTTACCTGCCCTGTTGGTGGCAGACGGTTAATAGGGGCCAGGTTGTTTTTTTTGAGCGAAACGGTGAATTTTGGCTTGCTCGGTAGTTCAGTCCAGACTGTGTGCCGTGTCGGCGGACCACGTTTGAGATCGGGATATCGCAGTCGATATTGACGGTGGATGTTTGCCTTTTACTGGCACCAAGCTGATATAGCCATAAATTGTGGAGGATTTTTGATGAGTCACTTAAATTACCTTGCTGACGATGAGGAAATAAATTCGTTCGATCATGCGCTACAGGATTATCAGGGTTTGCGCATGGATGTCGATCGTTTTACCGCTACCCGCCTGCAAATGGGTATCTATGGCCAGCGGCAGGAAGGTGTCAACATGGTGCGTATCAAGCTTCCGGGAGGACGCCTCAATGCGGCTCAATTGAACGTGATCGCCGATATGCTGGAGAAATATGCACGCCACGATGTCGTGCATATCACCACCCGCCAGGATATCCAGATGCATTACGTTCCACTTGAGCATACGCCGGCGGTGCTTCGCAATTTGGCCACAGCCGGGTTAACCACCCGCGAAGCCTGTGGCAACACTATACGTAATGTCACCGCCTGTCCGCTGTCCGGCGTGTGCCCTCGTCAGCATGTCGATGTCACGAAGCACCTTGATGGTGCGGTCCAGCATTTTCTGCGAAACCCGCTGACCCAGCAAATGCCGCGTAAATTCAAGATCAGCTTTTCGGCCTGCGAATCCGATTGCGCCCAGGGCATGATGCATGATCTGGGAGTCGTCGCGGTGCGTGATGGCACACGCTTCGGTTTCAAGGTCATGGCCGGGGGCGGTCTCGGGCATAAGCCGCATGAGGCAATCATTGTTGAAGAGTTCATTGAAGAAAAGGATTTGCTGCTCGTGATGGAGGCTGTTATTTCATTGCATAACCGCTATTCCGACCGCATTAAGCGTGCCAAGGCGCGGATTAAATTTCTGGTTGATAAATTCGGCCCCGAAGGGTTTATCGAGAAATATCGTGAAGAGCTGGCTCGCACTAAAACAGCATTGGCAACCCAGGATTATCCAAAAGGCGAATGGAACGGGGGTGCCGACAGTGAAGCCCCCGGTATCGGTGCGCCACGCCATGTGTTCGAGCAGAAACAGCCGGGTCATTACGTATTTCCCATCAGCGTACCGATGGGAAATTTGAACGTGGAGCAATTGCGCGGCCTCGCTCACATTGCCGAGACCCACGAGTTGCATGAGATTCGTGTGACGCAGGATCAGAACATGTTTCTGGCAAATGTAACGAAAGCCAAAATCGATCCCCTGCGCTCGGCTTTGGCTGCATTGGGCCTGCATGAGCCTCAGGTAGGTGATGACGTAGTGGCTTGCCCCGGTACTTCGACCTGCCGTTTAGGCATTACTTCAAGTACTATCGTCGGCCCCAAACTAAGCGGCGGCGAGCATGATCTGAAAATTCGTGTTTCGGGATGTCATAACGGTTGCGCCCAGCCCGAGACAGGCGACATCGGTATTTACGGGGAAGGCAAACGCATGCACGGTAAGCTCGTACCGCATTATCAGATGTATTTCGGCGGGGATGGCATGGCGCGCGGAGCGCTGGCGATCAAAGGCCCATCGATCCCTTCGGCTCGCATTGAGACGGCTGTGGAGCGCGTGAAATCGGCTTATGCGTCCAGCCACGAGGCGGACGAAACGTTCTTTTCCTGGACGCGGCGCATGGGAAAAGTCTATTTCACCGATCTGCTGGCTGATCTCGGAGAAGTAAAGCCGGAAGAATTAATATCGGTTTTGCGCGACCATGGCAAGGATGGCGATTTCAAGGTGCTGCAACTAGGCGGTGGCGAGTGCGCGGGAGTAAGCCAGGTGAAGATCGGTTCAAGTTTTTTTGAAGCGGCCCATGAGCGGAATTATCGGGATGCCCTTAAATTTCAACGAAAATTCGAAGATTCGGTTAAATGTGCCGAGGAGATCGCCCGATTGATCGGTCAAGGTGTGACTGAATTGCTCAGTGGCCAAAAGCACGAGGATTTGGCGGAACAGGCGGAAGAGTTGCGCCGGGTACTGCCCACCAAGCCGCGTCTGTCCAGGCAGTTGGCCAAGTTCGCGGAGGATTTCGCACGCCCGGCCGAAGAGCTGAATGATAGCCGGTTGACCGAATGGTTTTCTGAACTGGATGCGTGGACAATGGAGGTTGCTGACTTTTGTCTTGGTTTCGACCGTCAGCTTGATCTGGCTGGCGCGCTGCCGCTGACAGCTTCAGCCAAATCAATATCGCTTCAACGGACCCAGTCATCAGCCATTTTGTAATAAATTTTGTACCTTTTTGTACTTGTTAATTAAAACGGCACTATGAGCCTGGATCATAAAATTGCGAAGGTGCGGACACTGCTGGATGCGATGCAGACAGACTGTGCCCCGGTAGTCTTCGCCAATAGTTTCGGTGCCGAGGATATGGTGTTGACGGATATTATTGTCCGGTATTATCCCGGTATTGAAATGTTCACGCTGGATACCGGCCGCCTGCCGGAAGAAACCTACAGCCTGATGAGGGAAGTGGCCGAGCGCTATGGTATTCGTATTCCGGTATATTTCCCTGAGTCTGCCGCCGTGGAGACATACGTTGCGCAGAATGGCCCCAATGGATTCTATGACAGCGTGGATTTACGCAAAACATGTTGCCATATTCGCAAGGTGGAGCCGTTGAAACGTGCCTTGCGTGGTAAGCGCGCATGGATTACCGGCCTGCGCCGTGATCAGGCCCCGACTAGAAAGGATCTGACCGAATCGGAATTTGATGCGGGCAACGGTTTGCAAAAAATCAGTCCGTTACTGGATTGGAGTCTATCCGACGTGTGGGCTTATCTCAAGCAATTCGATGTCCCCTATAATGCACTGCACGACAAGGGCTATACAAGCATTGGCTGCGCACCCTGTACTCGCGCCATTACTCCCGGTGAGGATATTCGGGCCGGACGCTGGTGGTGGGAAAATCCCGAAATCAAGGAGTGCGGTTTGCATCCGGATAAGCGGCATAAAGCCACGGCGGCTTCTCGTTTGGCGGCAAACCCGGCTGTTCTGGGCCAAACTCAGGATGTGGAAAAGAAAGAGCGTGGCCAGGTTCTGATAAAGCCCATGCTTAATGAAAATTATCAGGATTAAACGATGGATACCCTATCGAGCAATGTGCAAGAATTTATTACTCCTGTTCCGGATGCCGTGATGAAGAGTGAGCCGATAGTCCTTAAACAACGTGTTGCACGGCAGTTGGGTCACCTGGATGCGCTGGAAAGTGAAGCTATTCATATTCTGCGGGAAGTGGCGGCTGAATGCGCCAATCCAGCGCTGCTGTTCTCGGGCGGAAAGGACTCGATCGTGCTGCTGCGATTGGCTGAAAAAGCCTTTCGCCCGGGGCGTTTTCCGTTTCCGTTGCTGCATGTCGATACCGGTCATAATTTTCCCGAAGTGATCGAGTTCCGTGATCGCCGCGCCGGGCAATTGGGTGAGCGGTTGATTGTGCGCAGCATGGAGGATTCCATCCGGCAAGGGAGAGTAGTGTTGCGTTCTGAATATCAGAGCCGTAACGCGTTTCAGTCGGTGACGCTGCTGGATGCCATTGCTGAATTTCGTTTCGATGCCTGCATCGGCGGCGCGCGCCGCGATGAAGAGAAAGCGCGGGCCAAGGAACGCATATTTTCCTTTCGCGATGAATTCGGCCAGTGGGATCCGAAGAACCAGCGTCCCGAACTATGGGATATCTACAATACTCGTGTGCATCCGGGAGAAAATATTCGTGTGTTTCCCATCAGCAACTGGACTGAACTCGAT